>JADLDR010000199.1 GCA_020846535.1 Armatimonadota bacterium
AGAGGGCACTTTCCCCGGGGATCAGGCCGTAGGGGCGAACCTCGTGTTCGCCCGGAAAAAGGGCCTGGTCACGGGCAGGGCGATCACAAGGATCGCCCCTACGGGTCGGACCGGACGGCTACAGAACGGAACGTTTTCTCCAACGGGCTGCTTAGGAGAGGGGGTGTTCGGCCTGTCTTACCTGCTTCTGTCGCCAGGCTCCCTCCCTCTGTGCCCCGGAGAGGGAGAGCCGGGGTGGGTGAGGCGCTTTCCCACCGACTGTGACACATCTCTGTTTCGATTCGGACTGGCTACTGGTTTTTCATGATGCGAGGGGTCAGGAAGACCATCACTTCGGAACGGCGGTGCGTTTTTTCGCGGTTCTGGAAGAGCTGGCCGAAGAAAGGGATGTCCCCCAGGATCGGCACTTTGCTGACGGTCTTCAGGTCTTCTTCGCGCAGGAGGCCGCCGATGACGAAGGTTTCCCCGTCGCGGACGCGGATGGTGCTGTCGGCCTCGCGGCTGCTGGTCTGGGGGATGCTGCCGTTCGGGGTTTCCACCATCGCCGTGACCGTGCTGACAACCGGATGCACTTTCATCGTGATAAAGCCGTCCGGGCTGATGCGCGGGCGCACCAGAAGGATGATGCCGACCGGCACATCGCGCACATCGAACTGGCTGCCGGTGGCCGTGATACTCACCAGAACGGTGTAGCGGAGCATATCGCCGATGAAGATGTTCGCATCCTGGTTGTCCAGGACGGCGATGCTCGGGTTCGCCAGGATCTTGGCCTTTTTGCTGCTCACGGCGGCATTCAGGCGGGCCTCGATGTTGAGCATATCCCGGGAGAAGCTGCCCACCGCGATGTCCTGCCGCCCCGGGCGCTCGCGGAGGGTGAGGGCGTAGGATTGGGGCCAACTGATGCCCAGGTTGCTGCTCTCCTCAGGGGAGATATCGATGAGCTTGGCTTCGATCATCACCTGGGGTGGAGCCTCGTCCACCGCCTCGATGAGCTGGACGGCCCTGTCGATGGCTGCGCTGCTGCCGACCAGGATAACGGTTTTGGAGGAGGAGCCTGCCTTATTGTCGCCGGCGGCTCCGGACTGCGCCTGGCCTGCGCCCGCGCCGCCCATGCCACCACCCATACCGCCCATGCCTCCGCCCATACCGCCGCCTGCGCCGCCGCCCGACGACTGGAAGGTGTCCGTGGCGGTGATGGCGGTGAATTTCGGGGTGGGAGGCGCATAGGTCTCCGGCCCGGCGGTGGCTTTGACGTCCGGGATGGCTTTGAGCATCTGCTCCACTTGCCCGGCGGTGATATATTTGAGGACGACCACCCGCTGCACGGTATCGACCGCCGATTCCACATCGAGCGCCTTGACGGCCTGCACGGCTTTATCGACATTCGTCTTGCTGCCGCTCAGGACGATGGCCTTCTCCTGCTGCCGGAGGGAGACCTGCGGGAAGGCGGCCTGAAGCGTTTCCGCAAGGGCTTCCGCAGCGATGTATTTGGGCACAACCGCTTCGGAGACGGTGACCGCCGCTTTCGCCACATCCACCTGGCTCAAGGTCTGCATCACCTGGTCCATGTCTTCGGACAGGCCGATCAGGGTGATGGTGGCGGTCTGCGTCTGGGCTTCCACAGTGAGGTGCGGATAGGTCGCCTCCAGCAGCTTCTTGGCGTCCTCCGGGGCGATGTTTTTGGTGATATAAGTTTGCCGGACGCCGGAGCTGGCCGCCAGGCGCTTCAGCTCCTCCGGCTTGGCGATGATATAGGTGTTATCGATTTTGCGGTAGTCCAGGCTGTTGAGGCTTGCCACGAGGCGGAGGGCTTCCTGAAGACTCGCCTTGCGGAGCCGGAGGGTGGCTTTCCCCTGAGAGGTTCCGGAAACGGCTACATTCTGCCCGCTCTGGATGGAGAGGGCCTTGGCGATATCGCTCAGTTCCGCATTGACGAAATCCATATCGATGCTGCCCGATCCGCTTCCCATCAGGCGGGTGATGGAGGGCAGGGGCCGGACGACCCGGGGTTTTTCCGCAGGGCGCAGGACGGGCGCTTCGCGAATGACCGCTCTGGCTTTAGTCACCGGCCGGATGGCGACCCGGACCGGGGGCGTTATCGCGGCGGGAGGCGCGGCATTTTCGGCAGGGGCGGTCGGGGCCTCGGTTTTTATCGCTTTCGTGGGAGCAGGGGCCGCTTTGAGCCGGTTCGAGGCGACCTCCACATTCAGCCGGGAGCCGTTCTCGGTGAGGAATACTCGGGCGGAAGGCGCGGCCCGCATGGTCACGGTCACCCGCACCCAGGGATGCCGGGCGGCGTGGGGCTTGAGAACGACCGTTCGAATCGGGCTGCCCGCTTCCGGGGTCTTGACCTCTTTGCCGGAGGCCCCGGTACTCAGGAAATCGAAGTAAATCCGTTCGGGACGAGTCAGGCGGCCCTGGCGGAAGCGGAGCGGGCCGTTGCCGATGACCGAGACCAGCGTTTTCTCCGGCTGCTCCGAAACCACCAGATTGGTGATCTGCCGGGACGCTCTCCGGGAAAAGGCCGCGGTCGGGATGAGAAACCCTGACGCCAGGATGACAAGAATGAACCCGGCAAAACGGGCTTTCAGGCGAAACATAAGGCTTTTCCTCCTTCAACCTGGAGAATCTTTTCGCAAAACCTCGTAATAATATCGGATGCTTATCTCCATTATCGGCAGACAGCCGGTATTTTTGCAGGGGGAGGAAGGAATTATCTTCAAGTTGCCCGGTCGATAGGGCCAAGCGAAATCATGACCGTATTTCGAGGCAAAGGAGGAGTGTTTCAATCTTCGGCGGCCTCTTCCGGCTCGGCATGCTCCTCTTTTCGCCATTTTTCGATCAAGCGGCGGCGTTTTCGGAGAAAAGCCAGGTAGCCCGCTCCAAAAATCAGCACAAAGAGGATGCCGACGGCCCAGGACGCGGTATTGGCCCAGGGCGTCCACTTATAGGTTTCCCTCAGGCTTCCTTTCCAGTTGTCTTCCAGTTCCTCCAGGCTGCTGCCGAAGACGGTCACCAGCGCCCTGTGCAGCCCGTAGCCCTGGCCGAGGAGCGCGATGAGCCTGGGGAACGCCTCCTCGCCGTATAGAGCGTCCAGATAGGCGGCGAAGGAGGCGCTTTGCAGGTAGGCCAGGGCGCTGCCCTCGGGGTCGGCGGGGAAGCGGTCGGCAATCTTTTCCAGGGGGATGAGATTGCCGCGCGCCACGGCGTCGGCCAGGCGGTCCTGGGTCTCGGGACGCCAGGGTTCGGTCAGGTATTTTGCCAGCCCCTCGTTCATCCACAGGGGGATCTGCTCGCGGTTGCCGGAGACCGCCCGGTTCAGGAGGATGTGGACGATCTCATGGGCCAGCACCGGCCCGGCCTCCTCGAACAGCCCGGAGGCGTCCACCCGGATGGTGTCGTCCTTCCCATAGGCCAGGCCGACCACCAGCAGGTGGGGATCGGTTTTCGTATCGCGGGTGAAGAGCCTGTGGCTGGGATAAAAGTAAACGCGCACCTTCCCGGAGGGGGGCAGCCGGAGCCGGGCGCGGATGTCCCGAATCGAATCCCCGGCGCGTGCCGCCAGCCTGCGGGCCTGCGCCCGATGGCCGGATAGGTAAAAAGCGATGACGTTCTCAGTGGAGAAAGACTGCCAGCGCAAAGGGGCCGCCCGGAGGGAGGAGGGGCAAAAGAGGGCGAGGATCAAACAGGAGAAAACAAGGGTATTCAGGACTTTTGCCTGGTCGGACAGGGACGTGCGGCTGCGCGCCCCGTACGCATCCAGATCAGGGTGACTGTCCCGCCGGGGCGGGGTTCGAGGCTTTGGGAGACCGTTACCTAACCCCCCGGCCCCCTTCCCGAAACGGGCAGGGGGAGGGGATGATGCCGTCAAGCACCGCACAGTCTCCCCCCTCTCCCCGTTTCGGGGAAAGGGGCCAGGGGAGAGAGGTAACCCATTCCCCAGGACCGGATAATGCTTGCCCTTATCTTGATACCTATGGGACGTACGGCTGTGCGCCCCATAGAGTTTCTCCGGCTCTGCCGGGAAGCGCGAGTCCGGGTATGGTCCGGGAGCAGCCAATCTCAAACCGGCATCCGGCGACAATTCTCCTATCCTTTCCGCTCTGGCTGGCGATCTTTCCCTTTCCTTCGACAGCCGGTAGGCTTTTCCTGGAATCGGCGCTCGGGACCGCACCCATACCGAGTTTTGCCATTCTAAAAAGTTTCCGATTTTGCCTCCACACCCTCCACAGATTTTCAGCGCACTGCCTCGAAAAGAACGCTCTTACGGCAGGAGTTTGGCGGCCCTGGCGAGAATCGTATCAGACAATGGACAGAAATGGCAAATTCTGGATAGCTACTCTCGCCCGACGCCCGAATCGCTGAAACTGGAGGTCACTTATGAACGGCGCGCAATGGCTGGTGAAGGCTTTGAAGCATGTCGGGGTGGAACGGCTCTTTACCCTCTGCGGGAACGGGCTGGATCCGGTTTACGACGCCTGCTTCGAGGAAGGGATCGGCTTGCTCGATACCCGCAACGAGCAGGCGGCTTCCTATATGGGGGATGCGTGGGGCCGATTGACCCGCAAGGTCGGGGCGGTGGCTGTGAGCGCGGGGCCGGGGCACACCAACGCCCTGACCGGCCTGGCGAACGCTTTCTGGGACGGCGGGCCGATGCTGCTGATCAGCGGGTGCAGCCCGGCGGATTCCAGGGGGATGGGCCATTTCCAGGAGCTCGACCAGGCGGCGATGGCGGCCCCGGCATGCAAATACGCCCGCTTCGTGGACAGGATCGAGACGCTGCCCCAGGAAGTGAACAACGCGCTCCAGATCGCTGTCTCCGGGCGGCCCGGCCCGGTCCACCTGACGATCCCCGCCGATGTGCTGCTGGCCCCTCTGCCGGAAGGAGGCATGCGGGTCATGCCCGGCCCCCTGGCGGCGGAGCCAAGAGTCGCCGGCGATCCCGAATTGCTGCGCCGGGCGACTCTGATGCTGAGCGAGGCCCGGCGGCCCTTCGTCGTGGCCGGGAGCGGGGCCTTCTATGCCGGGGCCGGAGAAGCCCTCAAAAGCTTTGTCGAGGCCACTCAGATTCCCGTCCTGTCCCACCTGTGGGACCGCGGCTGCGTCGAGTCCGCCTGGCCTCAGTATGTGGGGATCGCCAGCGGCGAGGTGAACGGCGCTTTCCGCCTTTTGAGCCAGGCCGATGTCGCGCTCTTCCTGGGGGCCAGGCTCGATTACCGGGTCAACCACGGGCTGCCGCCGGTGATCGCCGGAAGCGCCCGGATTATCCGGATAGATGCGGAGCCTTCGGAAATCCACCGGCCCCGCCCCGCCGACCTGGGCATTGTGGCGGACCCGAAGTCGGCTCTGGAGGGGATGGCCGCCCATCTGCCGGGCCTGCCCTTCCCGCATGCGGACTGGCTGGCCCGGGCTCGCTCCGCCCGGGAGTCGTTCCTGCGCCAGTGGGATGGCAAAGGAGAGGAGGAGGGCTGCCCGATTTCCGCCCTGCGGATCTGCCGGGAGTTGCAGCCGTTCCTGGACCGGGAGGTGACCTTCCTGCTGGATGGGGGCAATATCGGGCGGTGGGCGCATATGATGCTCTGGAACCGCCATCCGTCGCACTGGCTCACCTGCGGGGCGAGCGGGGCGGTGGGGTGGGGGCTTTCGGGCGCGGTAGCGGCCCGCCTTTCCCGGCCCGACCATCCCGTGCTGCTGCTGACCGGGGACGGGGCGGCAGGTTTCACGCTGGCCGATATCGAGACGGCCCTGCGCTTCAAAACGCCCTATGTGGCCGTGGTGGCCCATGACGCGGCCTGGGGCGTGGTGGCCGACCACCGCCCGGACGATTACAAGGATGCCACCCTGCTGGGCGAGATCCGCTTCGACAGGGTGGCGGCGGCGCTGGGGGCCAGAGGGGTGTTCATCGAAAAGGCCGCCCGGCTCGGCCCGGCCATCGAGGAGGGGTTGCAGGCCGATACCGTGACCTTTATCCATGTGCCCACGCAACTGGGCGGGATCGCGCAGTGGGCCAGGAAGTGGAGGCTGTGACGCCCCTCAGCCGCGATGTCACGGTGGCGGTTTTCACGGTCCGGCGTGGGCGCGTGCTGCTTCATTACCACGCCAGGCTGGGGATGTGGCTGCCGCCGGGCGGCCACATCGAGCCGAACGAGCTGCCCGACGAGGCGGCGGTGCGGGAGACGCTGGAGGAAGCGGGGATCGCTGTCGGGATCGCCGGAGAGAAGGCGCTGCCCCTGGATTATCCCCGCCAGCTCTACCGGCCCGAGGGCATCCAGTTGGAGGATATCGCACCCGGCCACCAGCACATCGATCTGATCTATTTTGCTCGGCCCCTGGAGGCGGACCCCGCGATCCCGCCCGAACTGGCCGGACGCGACCGGGTGGGCTGGTACGCGCCGGAGGAGATGGAAGCCATGGGCGTCAATGAGGAGATTCGCCGCTGGTGCAAGAAGGCAGTCGAAACTCTGGATAGACTCGATAAGGAGGAGCTATGAATTCACGTGAGCGGGTGCTGAAAGCCCTGGCGTTCGAGGAGACGGACCGCGTTCCCCGCGATCTTGGTGCGATGCGATCCACCGGCGTCAGCGCCTTCGCCTATCCGAAGCTGGTGGCGGCTCTGGGGCTGCCGCCGCGCCGACCGCGGGTACACGATACCGGACAGATGTTGGCCCTGCCGGAGACCGATGTGCTGGACGCTCTGGGGTGCGATGTCGTCACCGTTGATGGCGGGGTGACCGACGCCTTCGAGGAACCGGAAAAGTGGCGCGATTACGATTTTGGGGGCCGCCTGCCCGCCCGCGTCCTCCATCCCGACGCCTTCGAAACCCTGCCCGACGGCACGGTGACCCAGTGGAAAAGCGCCCGGATGCCCCCGACCTCGTATGTCTTCAACGCCGACCACAGCGGCCAGCCCCTCCTGGCCTACGACCAGCCCCTTCCGCTCATCGACCTGAAGCAGTACGCCCGGGATCTAAGCAACCGCGATCTGACCGACGAGCAGATCAAAAGAACGGTGGATCTGGCGCGGCGGGCTCGCGAGTCCACCGACCGGGCGGTCTTTTTTACCGACTACTGCGGAACCGGGATCGGCATCGGGGGCTACTGCGGCATCGGCATCTTTCCGATCATCTGTAAGGAGGAGCCGGAATATGTGATGGAATATCACGAGCTGACCATCGAGCGGGCCATCCGCAACGTGCGGGCGGTATTGCCGGAGGTCAGGCGCTATGTGGATGTCATCATGACCACCGCGGACGACTGGGGCACCCAGAATGCGGTCATCGCTTCCCCGGAAACCTATCGAACCCTCTTCAAGCCCTACTACCGCCGCTTCAATGACGAGGTTCATCGCCTGGCCCCGGATGCCCGTATCTTCATGCACAACTGCGGGGCCATCTACGATATCCTGGACGATATCGCCGACAGCGGCTTTGATATCCTGAATCCGGTGCAGTGGTCGGCGGGCGGACACTCCTACCGCGAATGGAAGGACAGGCTGCGCCGACGTCTGGCCCTGTGGGGCGGGGGCGTGAACACGCAAAAAACGCTGGCTTTGGGCACGGTTGAGGATGTGGAGCGCGAGGTCAGGGAAGTGGCGCGCTACTGCCGCCAGGACGGGGGCTTTATCTTCAACAACATCCACAACCTTTTGGCCGAAGTGCCGCCCGAAAAGGTGATCGCCATGTACCGGGCAGCAGGGGAGGCGTAAAGAAGAGGGCGCTCCTGCCGGTGCGCCCTACAAGCCCTGCCAGAGAAAATCCTGCCAGGGAAGGCAGGCTATACCCAATCTGCGGGCAGTGTCGATCCGCTCCAGATCGCACAGGACCAGGGGCCTGTATTCGGGCCATCTGCGGCAGAACTCCAGGAGGCCGGTAAGGTCTTTGGCCGTGTAACCGCCGGTCTTGATTTCTACAGCCCACAAGCCCCAGGAACCTGTCAGCACCGCATCGACTTCCAGGGGTTCCTCGCGCCAGTAGTGGACGCTCTGCTCGCAATTGACCGCAAAAGCCAGACAGGCGTTTTCCACCCAGCGGCCCCACAGAGCGGGATGGGTTTCCGGAAGAGGCGGGTCGCCGGAGAGGGAGGCGGACAGAAAGGCATTGCTCAGAGGGATGACTTTGGGTGGTGAAGCTCTGCGGCGAATCTCTTTTTGCGAGAACTTCCGGACTGCGGACACGAGATACGTTTCTTCGAGAAGGCCCAGATAATGGGCTATCGTCTCCAAAGCGCCCGGATCCAGGATGCTGCCTGCGATCTTGTTCAGGGAAAGAATTTCTGACGGGTGTTCCACGCAAATGGCGAATATCTGCCTCAGTAGAGCCGGTTTGCGGACAAGCTCCAGCATCAGCAGATCCCTGCCGACCGCCGGGTCGATGATGCTGTCCCGCAGGTACGCTTTCCACCGCATCCTGTCCCCAAGCAGCGGCACTCCGCCCGGAAAACTGCCCGACCTCACAAACTGCCGGACGGCCTCCTCCCGGCTGAGCGCGAAAATGTCGGCAATGTCGCGGGGCAGCCATTGGCGCAGAGCCAGACGCTCGAATCGCCCGGCCATCGTTTCACGCGTCCCGGCCCCGACCTGCAATGTCGCCGATCCGGTCACCACAATATGGAGAGGCAGCCCTGAGCGGTATACCTGGTCGATAGACACTTTGACCAGGCGGGACCAGTCGGGAAAATATTGCGCCTCGTCCAACAGCAGCAGCGTTTTCCCGGCCCGCGCTTTTTGAAGGGCATTGCGCCATTGAAGCTCCCACCAGCCGGGCAGCAGGGCTTCAGGAGCATCGAGAGCCAGATAGATCGCCGACTCGCCCCAGCGCCGGGCGATCTCCAGCAAGATGCCTGTTTTTCCTACCTGCCTGGGGCCGGTCAGCACCTGAACCCGGCCCGGCGCAGGTTCTTCCAGCCGCCGCAACAACTTCTCTTGGATTGCCTGATACCCGTTTTCCATTTTATCCGTTATAACCGAATAATTTATCGGTTATAGTGTATAAAATTTCCGGTCTTTTGTCAAGGGTGGCTTTTTTCACCACCGATGAACACCGATAAAAGCAGGATCAAAACAGATATTCTTTTAGACTTTCGCTGAGGAGGGGGACCCTTTAGCGCCGTCCCGAATCCATGCCCGGCGAAAGTCCTATTTTTAACTCAAGTTGCTACCTACCCGAATTGAGGCCGATGCGGGGTAGGGGCGCGATGCATCGCGTCCAACGGCCTTGCAGGGCGCAATGCATCGCGCCCCTACCGCGGAAAACGGGACGGGTCCCGGGCTAGGTGGCGACTGGGGTTATTTTTATCCGTCTTTAATCCGCGTTCATCCGCTCTGATCGGTGTTCATCGGTGGTGAAAAAGCGCCCCCGGTGACGCCCCTATCGGCCTACCCCGCCTGTTGCAGGCGTTCCTTCATGCGCTCGTTTTTGAGCCGGAGGAGGTCGGTCAGGCGGCGGCAGTTGGTCTGGATGCGGCGGAGTACCTCGGGTTTGAAGAGAGCGACCCATTCCCGGGGCACGGTATGGCCGCCTTTGAGGGTTCCGGCGAGCATGGCGGCGCGGCCTGAGATGGTGTCCGAATCGCGCCCGATGTTAGTTCCCCCGATGGCGGCCTGGCGGACGTCGGCTTTCGACACCTTGAGCATGGCGAGAGAGAATCCGAAAAGCTCCAGCGGGTCGATCTGGTGGTAAAGGAGGCACTTCTCGTAGAGGGCGTGACGGACGGCGAACACATCGTCATAGCTGTCGGCGACCTCCAGGCAGGCGGAGAGGTAGTCGTAGGCGTTGTCCCAGACGCGCCGGTCGAAGGTGTTGAGCCTGGTTTTCGGGGAGGCATTCAGGACGGCCTGGCAGACGCTGTCGACGGTGGCCTCCGGCCTCATGGCCTCACAGACGGCCACGCTCAGGAGGCCCGCTGCCAGGTTGTCCAGGCCGCGCTGGTACATATAGGAAATGGCGGTGGCGTCGGCAAGGGCGAACTCCGGGTCGGCGATGTGGTAGAGGCCGACCGGCTCCATGCACATGACGGTCGAGCCGGTCACCTGGGTCCAGTGGCCGGTGATGCGGGGGTCCCAGCCCGCCCGGATCAGGTCGTAGCAGTGTCCCATGCAGTTCAGGAAGAAGTGGTTCCGGTCCAGCTTTTCATGCCAGGTTTGGCCGAAGTGCCGCGCCATGACGGGCTGGCCCTCGCGCTCCAGGTAGGTTTCCACCAGGAGCATCGCCATCTGGTTGTCATCCTCGGTTTCGAGCATCCGGGGGTAGAGTACCGTCTTGATGCCGCCCGGGTGCGCTTTATCGATCTCCCAGTAATAGCGGCCCTCCACGGGAGACCCCATGGCATTGCCGATGGCCCCGGCCAGGATGCAGCCGTAAACCTTATCGAAAAGGAGCGAGCCGTCTGTCCCTTCGGTTGCGACCAGGGAATCCACCACGGAAACCGCATCGCGCTCTTTTTCTACCCGGCGGGCCGTGATATCCATGATGGGCAGCCAGGGCGAGGTGACCGGTTCCGCCCATTCCCGCCACTCATCGGGAAGCGCCGCTGCACCGTGCAATGCGCCCAGAATGGCCCCGGCGACGACGGCGCTCACCAGGGAGTTCTCGCCGGTGGCGGCTAAAAGGAGGTTCAGCGCCTTCCGGGGTTCTTGCCCATAGCGCCGGAGGACGGGGAGGATGAAGGCCAGGGGGTTATACATCCAGTACCAGGTTGTGTTATGCAGGCTGGCGCGGCCCCGGCTGGCGAGCCACCAGGCCAGGAAGGTCGGTTCGTCCATCCCGAGCTGGCGTAAAGGGGAATCGAGGTCGTAAAAAAGCTCCTTGTTGTGCCGGTGCGCGATCTTGAGAACCGTCTCGATGATCGTTTCGGGGGAGGCTCCTTCGGCGAAGGCCGCCGAGACCGCGGCGGCGCAGAGGCCCGCCCAGTCGGCTCCCAGGCGCGGCTGGGTGACCGAGGCCAGTTCCACCCCGTCCAGATAGGCGTATTCGGGCCGGGCGAAATGGTAGAGGCCGACCGCGGGCATGGCGGCGCAGATATAGCCGCAGGGGACGTTGCCGATACCGCTGATGCGCGGGTGCATCCCTTCTCTGAGGATTTCCTGGGTGGTGTGTACCGTGTCCCAGGTGAAGACCGGCCTGGCGATATCTTCGTCGTCTTTGAGAAGGGCCGCGAAGTCCTCCGGCAGCGCCCGGCCCTCTTTTTGCAGGTAGACCTTCATCCCCAGCGCGAGGAACGGCAGGGCCGAGGAATAGTCTGTCCGGTGCGGGTCTTCGGTGACGCCCGGCACCGGCTCGGGGCGCAGCCCCAGCATCTCCTCCGGCTGCGACACCCTGAAGGCATCGGGCCGCGCCAGCCGGGCATAGGCCAGTTCGGCCCCGACCGCCGCGCCGGTCAGGCAGCCTTTCATCTTGTCGGTCCATGTGGAATCTGACATGATCGAATCTCCTTATACCTTCGGGATGTCCAGCCCGCACTGGCCGGTGTCGGCGGCCCGCTGGGCGATCAGGGTGGCGAGAGAGCATTGCAGCCCTTCGTCGGCGGTGCGGAGCATGGGAGCGCCCTCCAGCAGGTAGTGGGCGAGATCGGTGAAGGGATGCTGCCACCTGGGGTCGGTGGCAGGCTCCAGGTAGCGTTCTTTTTGGCCCGATGGCCGAAGGAGGAGGCCGTTGCGATCATCGACGAGGGCGTCGCCGGAGGCTCCCTGGATGAAGCATCGCCAGTTGGAGGCATGGCCTTCGGGGATCAGATAGTCGACCTGGCCGAAGGCGGTGGCCCCGCCCTCCATCCGGTAATACGCCTGGCCGAAGGACTCGAAATCGGGCTCCTGGGGAACGCCCGCCTTCGCCCCGGCGGCGGAAAGCACGGCAGTCATCCGCTGGCCGGCGATCCACTGGATGTAATCGACGCCGTGGCCCAGCAGGTCGTTGATGATGCCCCCGTGCTTGCCGGGCCGGTAATACCATTTCGGGCGGACCTGATAGGCCAGGGAGTGCGGGCCGGAGGTGATGCAGGTGACGATTTCGCCGATCTCCCCCTGCTGGATCGGCGCGGCGGTCTGGAACCAGAAGTGGCGGAGGCTGAAATCCACGCCCACCTCCAGATCATTCTCGCGGGAGAGGCGCACGATCTCCCATAACTCGCTTTCGGCGGTGCAGAGAGGCTTGTCGGAGAAGATGTGCTTGCCCGCCTTCAGCCCCGCGATGACGGCCTCTCCCCGGTCGGCGAACGCCTCGCAGACCACCAGCATATTGAAGGCGGCGCTTTCCAGCAGTTGGGTATGGCTGTCGTAGCGGATATCGAGGCCGAAGTCGCGCTCGTATCTCTCGCGGGTGATCGGATCGCTTTCGGCCACGGCGGCGATCTCGACAGACGGATCCTGCCGGGCGGCCTGAAGGACTCCCTGGATGTGGCCGTGTTTCAGGCCCGCAATCGCGATTTTCATCGCCATAAGGTTCGGCTCCTTTCTATTCGTGCGCCTGTTCTACCCAGGCGCAGTTAAAGCGGGCGATGCCGACATTGGACCGCCCGTTTTTTGTGGTTTCCCACCAGGCAAGCAGAATCGTCCCGTCCTCCGCTTGAGCCGCCGAGGGGTAGCTGGCCTGGACGTAAGAAGGGCTGCCCTCGCTGCCTGTTTCCGGCTCGGTGATAACGCGGGGCGGGAACCAGGTTCGGCATTCGTCCGCGCTGGCGGAGGCCAGGGTATCGCTGCGGCTGTAGGGCGGGTAGGGCGAGGGAACGAAAGTGGCGTAGACGGTGATGCGCTTCCCATCGCAAAGGATATGGGGGTCGGCGATATAGCCCTCCTGCGGGCATTCCATTACGCGAACCGGCCTGGACCAGCTTTTTCCGGCGTCCCCGGTGCGGGCGATCCAGACAGCCTTCAGATCCACGAAGGCGTAGTAAATCAACCCGTCCCCGGCGCGAGCTAGGTTCGGCAGATAGCTCCTGTCTTTCAATTCCGACAGCAGATGCCCTTTTTCGATGAATGGGGCGGCGTTCATGGTTGAACCACTCCGTTGCGTGATGCGCGCCAGCGCCCGGCCCGAACGGGGCAGAAGATCGAGAGCCAGCCCGCCGTTTTTCGAGGAGAGGCCGCATTGATAGCCAATCATTTTAGCCGTATCACATATTTATAGACGCTCGCCTGGTAGACGTTCTCGTATTGGCCGTAGGGCGACAGGTATATCTCGAAGGCATGGGTGCGGCGGTTTTCGAAGACGTAGAAGTTGGAAAACTGGACGGCTTTGGTGTGGCGGGCGGGGTCGTAGTCGTCGATAACGGTGAGGGTGGCGCGTTTGAGGGCGGGCCTGGTTTCATCGATTTCGGCGATGTGGAAGGGATAGCGCGGCGAGTTGCCCTGTGTCTGTGTAGGGCTGATATTGCCGAACCAGTAGAGCTTTTTCGTTTTCGAATGGCGGAGTATTTTTGCCATCGTTGCAGGAGAGTAGAACTGCGAGCCGTCATCGTAGCGCCAGTCGGTGACCTGACTCCAGGTTTTACCCTGGTCGCGGGAAAGGGCGTACCAGTGCCTTCCCGGGGCATCTGGATCGGATGCCCCGGCGTTGGTTCCGCGGATGTCCAGGAGAAGCGTTCCGTTCTGAAGCTGCGCCAGCCAGGGTTCGGCAAGGTAGCCGGAGAGGTTTCGGGGGATCGTAACCGGGGCGGAAGGTTCCCAGCGGTAGGCTTCGAGGGCTTTGTCCCATTTGCCGATGAAACACCGGATGCCGCTGAGGGTGTCCGGCTGGCCGTCCGGGCCGGTCGTTTTGACGGGCGTATCGGCTGCGAAGATAACCCCGCCGCCTTTCAGGGGGATGGTTCGGTAGTAGTAGACGGCGGAGTTGGTTGCCATGAAGGCCGGGTTCCGCTCCTGACCGGGGCTATAATCGGGGCCGTCCTCGTAGCGGATCATCCCGCCTTCCTGCCAGGTCCGGCCGTTATCGCCGGAGGTGCGCCAGAAGGTGTGGTAATTGGTGTTTTTCAGGCCGACCTTTCGGGGATCGCCTTCGAAGGAGGCCAGGCTGTAGGGCTGGACCATCAACTTCGATTCCGGGTCGTAGCAGCCTGCGGACGCGCCGACCGGGACGAATTTCTGAATCGAGTGGCCCCCTTTGAAATATATATCGTAATCGGCGGCAGGCTCCCACTGCGACCAGGTTTTGCCGTTGTCGTCAGAACGGCGCATCTCGGCGTCCTGGTATACGTCGTCAAAGACCTGGTAGGTCAGCGCCTCGAACCGGCGAAGACCGGTATGGCCTTCGTAGTCGCAGCAGAGAACGGAACTGACATCGGGCCTGGGGTAGGGGATGTACAGTTGCCTCTCCACCGTTCCCAGGACGCCTTCCCGCCGGTAGGCTTTGCCGATCTCGGCCTCCAGTCCGGGCGCTTTGACGGCGGTGGCGCGGGAGATGCGCCCGGCATCCTGAGCGGCGGCAGGCGGCGGGCAAAGGAGGGAAAGGGCGAAGACAGCAAGCAGAATCACGGCACAGGCAGGCATGAACAGACCTCCGGAAGATCGAGTATAAAACGACGCAACCGGATTCGGGGCGTTGGCGAAAAATCCTTCTATCGGGCCGCCACGGATGACAGGATAGGCATTCGCATCCTGGCGGCCCTCTCGCCGCCTGTGCCTGTCGTGACGACTCCAGAATGGCTGCGCTTCTGGCAGGATCCCTCGCTGCCGCCTCCGAGGAGATGAGCCATGCCCTCAGCCGCATCGAAACCTGCGCCAGCTTCCTCCCTCATGCCGCGCACCCGCTTCGAGACTGGTGGGAATCGCTTCGGGGCGAGCGGTAGTGATATACAGACAAAGTGTAAAAGCGAGAGAGGGAACGGCCATGGCCGTTCCCTCTCTTATTAATGGAAAAAGGAGCGATTGCTTTACAAAGCGTCTCCGACAAAGCGAGAGCAATGGCTCCACAGGTCTTCGGCCTTATACCATTTGGCATGACCATCCGCAAATATCAGGTTCTCGCCTCCTGTGTGACGGGCGTTGGATGGGATTCTCAGGGATTCCGTGCAGACTGCACCGCAGGCGTTCGCATAGGCTCCCCGCCGAATGCCGCAGGTGAGCGCAAAGGGGCCGTCCATGAAAACGAGGAATTCCGCAGGCTTTTTGATGGCCGCCAAAGCGCGCCATCTCGCCTGATCGTTGAATCCTATGCCCACATAGGCTCCGATAAACTCCTTCGGATATTGCCAGTTCCCCGTAACGCCCATTTCCGCTGTTTCCCGCGTGGAACCCGCAGGGTAAGGTTCGACAGCCTTTGTGCGGTTGTTTATTCGGAAAACCGCCCAATGCACAATAATCGATCAAGTTCCCTTCCTCTCCTCCAGCAGATTCACTTCTTCCACCTCCGACCCGTTCTCCCGGGACACGCGCCAGCTTTTGATCTCATGCGGTTCGAAGACGGCCTGCCAGGAGAGATGGAGACAGGGCAGATGCACCGTTGCCTGGGATCGCCTGCCTGCGGTTTCGTACCCCCGTATGATGATCGCTTCGCCTTCTTCGGCCTTTTTGAGAACGCTGAGGAGGATGTTGTCCGGTTCGGCGTCCAGGAAGGCGCATTCCGCAGGCATGGGGCCGCTGTGGGCGTACTCGTTGACCCACAGCGGCAGGACATTCAGCTCCCAGGCGCGGCGCGGGATGGCGGCTTCCTGCCAACCGCCCCGGTGGGGAACCAGACGATAAGTGATCGTCTGGAGGCCCTGGTCGAGATAGGCGTACCGCCGGTCGGGGTCCAGCGCGGAGGGGTCGTGATGGGCGCAGGCGGGGCTGCGGAGGAGGCTCATCCGCATCTCGGCAGCCAGGGCGTCGAAGCCGTATTTGCAATCGTTCAGGAGCGCGACGCCGTAGGGAATCCGCTCTCCGCCGTCTGTCCGGGTGCAGCCGGAGAGGTCGAGCCACTGCTGGCCCGGCTCCTCCTCGCCGTTGGCCGGACGGCGGATATGCCCGTAGGCGATATCATAGGTCGCTTCCGGCTCTTCCAGGCGCAGGGGGAAGGCGAGCTTGAGCATCTTCCGCTCCTCCTGCCAGTTGGCGGTCAGCCGGCACTCGATGATGTCCAGATCGCGGTAGAGGTAAAGCCTCTGCGTCGCCTGGGAGCGGCCCCACCGCGTTTCGATCCGCAGGCAGGCCCGCACCGGCCCCTCCTCCTCGATGGCGATATTCGCCTCCCCGAAGCGGCCTATCTCGCTGCGGAAGGAGGAGACATCGTGGCTCCAGGTATCGCTGGGATCATCGATCACGATGCAGGTATTGCCCGGGGCGGCCAGGGTCTCCACCTGGCTGCGCTTATCGTAAAGACGGATCAGGTGGCCGGTGGCCGGGTCCGCCTCCAGCCGCCAGAAATCGTTTTCCAGGAAATGCGGCCCGGCGGAAAGCATCCCGGCGGGTTCCGGGACGGGTTTTGCGACGCCCTGCCGGAAAAGGCGGTAGCCGAGGGCGGGGAGGCGGGCCGTGAAGCAGGAACGGCTCTGCCCGGCGGTCGTGGTC
Source organism: Armatimonadota bacterium (assembly GCA_020846535.1). Lineage (GTDB taxonomy): Bacteria > Armatimonadota > JADLDR01 > JADLDR01 > JADLDR01 > JADLDR01. Next base: position 16,475 of record JADLDR010000199.1, read on the forward strand.
GGCTGGACGGACTGGGCGAGAACCGGATGGCCGCCCGCATCGCAGACGGAGGCGGAGCCGCGCTCGATCTCCACCGGAACGGTGACCGGCCAGGGGAGCGGATTGAAGACCGCCAGGGCCGACCCCTCCCCGCGGGTGTCGATCTGCCCGGTCAGCGATTGGAGGGAATAGTGGAGGGCGCGGCTTCCCAGGGTGGCCGCATGGCCGAAGAGGTCGCGGGCGTCCTCATAGCCTTCCGGAAGGCTCGTTCCGGCCATGATATCATGGAACTGGTTGAAGAGCAGGGACTCCCAGGCTTCGGCCAGCGAGTCCTGCGGATAGGGGCGGGCCAGGGACAGCCAGGCGACGGAAGCGAACCGTTCGGCGGCCATCAAAAGATGTTCGACGCGCCGGTTCTGGCGCTTGACCTCCGAATGGGCGGTATAGCAGCCACGCGCGTGGTGCTGCAAATCGTCGGCCACGACCGGCACAGCGGCCCCTTGCGCCATCTCCTGCCTGACGGATGCGAAATAATCTTTCAGGCGGCTCAGGCGGACGAAAGGCATACCCTCTTTGCCTGCGATTTCGAGTAAGGATTCGATATTGCGGACGGTCGGGCCGCCGCCGTGGTTGCCGACCCCATAGAAGACGGTGTAATCGCTGACATATCCGGGCCGGGCGGCGTGGTTGGCAAGGACGTGTTCCGTCAGGTCGTCCGACCAGGTGCAATAAGCGCGGGAGAGGCGGCAGGCGAGCGCCTGCGATCCGTCGGGGGACTGCCAGAGGAAGAGGTTGCCGGGCAGATCCTTTTCATGGGGGCCGGGGCGCATGAAGACATAGCTGTCCAGCCCGGCCTGCCTGAGAATTTGAGGCAGGCTGCCCGCATGTCCGAAGGTGTCGGGATTGTAGCCGACCGACGCCCGGACACCCAGTTCCTTCTCGAAGAACCGCTGCCCGTAGAGCGCCTGACGGACGAGTGATTCCCCGCAGGGGATATTGGCATCGGGCTGTATCCACCAGCCGCCGACGATTTCCCATCTCCCCTCCCGAACGCGCTGCCGGATCTCGTCCAGCATGTCGGGGTCTGTCCGGGCCAGCATCGCATAGAAGGCTGCGGAACTGCCGGTAAAAATGAAGTCAGGGAACTCCTCCATCCGGTCCAGGGCGGAGCGGAACGTGGCACGGGTCGTCTCCAAACCCTCCGGCCACCGCCAGAGCCAGACCGGATCGATGTGGGCATTCCCGATAGCATGCAAGGTGGGTCGAGTGCCGGGCATGTTGCGGATAACCTCCTCATGATGTCCCTGCCAAGAATATGCCGAATACTTCTCCGCCTGCCGGAAAAATCCTTCAGAAAGAGGGAACCGGCAAGCAGGCAGGGGTGTCGGAACATCAGGAGGTGTTTTTATGAGAACACGCAAAATGATGTGGTTGGCGTTCGGTCTGCTGGCCGCCTTTTTAATGATGGCGGCCTTCGTGTCCGCAGGCGAGCAGGGCAAGGGAAAGCTCCCGGCAGGCCACCCGGACATCTCGGCCATGAAGGGCGGCTGCCCGATGATGGACGGCAAGGCGCACGGCCAGGCTGCCAAGAGCGGGAAAGCCGAGGGCTGTCCGATGATGGCTGGCAAAACGCATGAAGATTGTGCAAGCTGCGACAAGCACGGCACGGCAGGCTGCCCGATGATGAAGGGGATGAAAACCGCAGGCAAAAACGTGGTGCGGGATCAGGTCTGCAATATGAATATTGCCAAATCCCATGCCATCAAAGCAGCTTACCAGGGCAAACCCTACTTCTTCTGCTCCGCATCCTGCAAGGCTAGATTCTCCAAAAACCCCGCGCACTACACCAAGAAAGTGGTGAAATCGCTCGGAAAGGCTTAACAGCCCGGGGAAGAATAATGCGGCGGGTAGGGGCACGGCTAAACGATGCCCCAGAGATATGATGCCAAATCCAATATAGGACTTTCGCTCTTGTTGGGGCGAACCCATCGGTTCGCCCCAGGCACAGGGCAGACACGCAGGTTTGCCCCTACCGGTCGCCCCATCCGGGGGACAAAGCGAAAGTCCTATATTAATCCAAGTTGCTACCTATCCGCATTGAGGTCGATGCGGGGTAGGGGCGCGCTGAATCGCGCCCCCTAGCGATCCAGATAAGGGCAAGCATCCTCCGCTCCTGGGGGAGGGGTGACCGCTCTCCCCTGGCCCCTCTCCCCGAAACCCAAGGGATGCGCCGGAGCGCCTCCGGGGAGAGGGGGATAGAGGGTGCGGTATTTGCCCCCCCATCCCCTCCCCCTGCCCGTTTCGGGAAGGGGGCCGGGGGGTTAGGTAACGGTCTATCAAAGCCCCGAACCCCGCCCCGGCGGGACAGGCAGCCTGATCGGGATACCTGTAGGGGCGCGATGAATCGCGCCCCTACAGCGGAAACGGGACTGGCCCCGGGCTAGGTGGCAACTTGGGTTATATTATAAGCGAAAGTCTTGATACCGTTTCTCCATCTACTGGCCGAAAGTCCAGTGGGCCTGGAGCCACCATTTGCTTTTGTCGCTGCCGCTGCCGTAGCCGCCTTCGAGGGCCATATAAGGGGTGACGGCATAGCTGACGCCCACCACCGCGGTATGGTAGGTTCCGAATTCCTCGGCCCGGTCTTTCCAGCGGTAGACGGCCGCATGAGGGGTAATCCGCTTCGCGCCGGCGTAGCTGAGCCTGGCGAAGGCAAAGTCGAAAGAGCCATACATGAGGCCATATCTGGTTTCATATTCCCATTCCTGGAGGGCGAAGGGGACATAGAATTTGCCTGCGGTCAAAGCGCCGGAGCGCAGGGGCGTTTCATAGTAATCTTCGGCCGGCTGGCTGAAAGGGGCTTCCCGCCCGTTGTAGAGTTCTCCCAGCCCGACCGAGATCCGGGCTTTCCGGTCGCCCGCGCCCTGCCACTGGAGCGCGGCATAGGAGGGGAAGGCCGCGCCGATGCCCGCCCAGCAGCCGTCCCAGAAGCGCGTTTCCGACTCACGGTTGTGAATCATGCCCCAGTAGTATTCGCCCTGAAGGCTCCAGGGCGTAAGCTGGGAGGGCAGCGATTCCGCCAGGCTCTTATCGCCGGCTCCGGCAGCCGAAGCCATCACTTCCCTGTCAGGCGCGGCGGCCCGCTCTTCCGCAAAAACCGTTCCGGCAGCGGCGGCCCACAGCAGGACAACCAGCCCTGCCGCCCGGGTTAAAATCAATTTCCGATTCTCGAATCCCTTCATTCAAGAACCTCCCTGTGTGATGCGCCCTGACGTCGTGACGCGGCGCTCGATGATACCATTATTGGCAGAAAACTGAACTTTTTATGAGTTTGAGGCGTCCGAACATATAATTAGCGGAAAATGCGCCCGGGATAGGTAAACAAACGGCGGCAGCCTGCCATAATGGTTTCAAGGGTATCGATTCGCGCCGTCCGCTTTTTAGACCTCTTCGTAACGGCCCGCTGCCCTCGTTCCCCCGCATGGATGTTGACTGTATTCTAAGGGAGTAGAGTGATTCGAGATGATCTCCTGGCGCGTCTCGTTCGGATGGCTTCTGGGAGATGGTGATGCGAGGCTCCGCGCGGCTGCCGCAGGCATTGCGGTTTTCGCCGCCCTCCTGCTGCTCTGTTCGATCCTCCTGCCCGGAGGCTCCAGGGCCGCCGCACTCTTCTTCGGAACCGCTCAGATTCTGGCCGCTCTGTTCGCCGCCCTCGCCTGCTGCCTCCTGGCTTGCGGCCATCGGCATAAAGATAATCGCTATCTTCGCGCCTGGCCGGTATTCGGGCTGGCAGCCTTTCTCCATGCAGCCGGCGAGTCGGTCTATACGATTCTGGAATGGAATCGTTTTCAGGCGTTTCCTTCGGCTCCCGACCTCTTCTTTCTGGCGGTCTACCCGGTGATCCTGTCCGGGCTTTTGATGATCGCTTTCCCCCGGAAGATGATCGGAAAGGCGAAACTGCTCCTGGATGCGGTGATCGTCTTGGGATCCGGACTGGCCCTGAGCTGGCACTTCATCCTCGAACCGTTCTACGCCCGCTATCGGGCCGATGCGCTGACCAAGCTGGTCGGGATCATCTATCCTGCGGGCGACCTGGGCATTTTCTTTTGTGCGATGGTGATCCGGATGCGCTATGCCCGCGAGCCGGTCATCCGCACCGCCACCGGTTTTGTGCTGGGGGCGGTGGCGGCGGCCACCCTGGCGGACGTGATGTTCGCGGGGATGACGCTGGAAGGCTCATACCGGCCCGGCAGCCTTCCCGATGCGGGGTGGGCGTTCGGGTGGCTGCTGGTCGGCTATGCAGCGCTCTTTCAGAAGTGGTCTCCCCGCATCTTTCAGGAACGGCCTCTCCGGGAGAGCCGCATCCCCTCGCCCGCCGGATCCCTGCGGATCCTCTTCCCCTTCCTGTTCGCATTCGGGACGGTATCGGCTCTCTCTATGGCGGATTTACGCAAGGAGAGCGGGCTGGCGCCGGATACGGTGCTGATCGGGTTCTCTTTGATCGCCCTGGTGATCGTCCGGCAGGTGCTGACCATGCTGGAGAACGGCCAGCTTTACCAGAGGCTGCACGGCCTCAGCCGCACCCTGGAACGCCAGGTGGATGAGCGCACCCATCAGCTTTCCATCCTACACGATATCGCCAACGAGGTCAATGCCACCCTGAACGCCGCCGAAGTGCTGCGGATCGCCCTGCGGAAGACCCTGAGCGCGATCCGAGCGGATGCAGGGGCGGTCTGGTGCAAGGAGGATGGGGAGAGCTTTCAGGTGGCCTGCCAGCAGGGTTTCAGCCCGGAGGAAATGGCCGCCTGTCTGCTGGCCCCCCAGGGAGCGGATAACGCCAGCACGCTCTCGCGGATGCAGGCCGCCGTCCCGGGCGGGAAGCCCTGCCACATCATCTACGCCCCGCTGCGCTGCAAGGAGAGGGCGCTGGGCATCCTGGTGGCGATCCGGAGGGAAGTGCCCTTCGAGCCGGTGGAAGAGGGCTTGCTGGAGTCGGTCGCCCTGTCGGTAGGGGTGGCCCTGGAGAACGCCCGGCTCTACGAAGAGGCCCTGAAGGCCGCCGACACCGATCCGGTTACCGGGCTTCCGAACCACCGGGCCATTCAGCAGAGGCTCTGGGCGCAGTTGGAGCAGGCGCGGCAGGAAGAGCGCCGTTTCGCCGTCATCCTGATGGATCTCAACAATTTCAAGCTGTTCAACGATACCTACGGCCACCCGGTGGGAGACCAGGTGCTGAAGCGGATCGCCGGCATCCTCTCCTCGCTCTGTCCCGCTCCCTATACGGTGGGGCGCTATGGAGGGGACGAGTTCTTCGCCCTCCTGCCCGGCGCGGATGCCGCCGCCGCGGAGTCGCTGGCCGAAACGATCCGGCAGCGCGTGGATCGGGAGGGGTTTACACAGCCGGGGCAAAGCCGGGTGATCCCGGTAAGCCTCAGCTTCGGGGTGGCCCTCTACCCGGACGACAGCCAGAACCGTTACGAGCTTCTGACCGTCGCCGACGCGAACCTCTTCCGGTCCAAACATCATGGCGGTCAGGTTTTCCTCTCCGGGGATAATGGCAACTACAGCCCGGAGCCGGGGATGAAGGAGTTCGGAACCCTGGAGGCCCTGCTCAGCGCGGTCGATAACAAGGATCACTACACGCGCCGTCACTCCGAGCAGGTTACGGACTTCTCCCTGATGATCGCCGAGGAGATGGGGCTTTCCGAGGAAACGCTCCGCACCATCCGGATCGCCGCTCTCCTGCACGACCTGGGCAAGATCGGAATCCCGGACCACATCCTCCGCCGCCCCGGCCCCTTGAGCGACCCTGAATTCGAGATCATGAAGCAGCATACCGTCCTGGCCTCCCAGATCGTCGGCTCCATCAGCGGCTGGGAGACGATGCTGGAGGGCATCCGCTCCCATCACGAACGCTACGACGGATCGGGCTATCCCGACGGGCTGGCAGGCTCCGATATCCCTCTCATCGCCCGCCTGATGGCCGTCGCGGACGCCTATTCCGCCATGACCACAGACCGCCCCTATCGGAAGGCCATCTCCCACGACGAGGCCCTTGCCGAAATCCGCCGGACCTCCGGTTCTCAATTCGACCCCGAAATCGTCTCCGCCTTTCTCCGCGCCGTCCATCGCCAGGCGGCGATTCGCCTCTGAAGAGTTGCGGTAGTCGCTCCTGCGCTTATCCTCCCATCGCCTTGATGCGGGCCTCCGGCAGCACGATGGTTTCAAGGATATGCCGGGTTTCCGGGGAAAGGGAGGCCGCCCGCAGGCTTTCCGCCGCCTCTTCCAGTCGCTCGCGATCTCCGGTGTCCGCGGCGGCGGCGAGTTCGTCGGATAGGTGGCGTAGCTTTTCGCGGTCGCCCCAGGCGGACAGCCCGAAATGGCGCGGCCCGCATCGGCAGAAGCGGCGGTCTCCGGCGAGGCGCTCCCGGAGGATCGAGGCCGCGTCCTTGCCGGGCCGGGGCGGGACGCGCTCGATCAGGTGGAGCAGCACTTCGCCAACCTCGGCGCTTCCGGGCAGGGAGAGGTGGCGCTTGAGGTGAGGGTAAAGGAGATGCGCGGTGGCCTCCGGCCCGGCGGACAGGAGCGATTCCAGGAGCCGAGCATCGGCAAGGGGCCTGCCCTCGCGTTTCAGGCAGGCGGCGGCCAGATCGCGCAGGAGCCGGGTGGCTTCCCTTGAGCTTTCCTCCAGGTGCTGGCGGAGGAGGGCTTCCCGCTCCTCCGGGGTAGGGATCCGCCATTCGCCTTCGGCCGCCGCGAAGTTTTCCTCCAGGAGGGCGGCCATCTCTTTGGCGGGCTTGGCAGGCAGCCCGGTGTTGTAGGCTTCCAGCAGGTCGCCGTAGCTCCGGGGCCCGCGGGCCATCTCCGCCTCCAGAAAACGGATGGCTTCCTTTTCGGGGTCTGTTTCGATGAGAGATTCGCGCACGGGCTGGCCCCGGAGCCGCCACTCCCCGCCGGTTTCGACAAAGATGTCCTCTTCCTCCAGGACAGCCTTCAGGTCGAAGGCGTGCATATCCCCCTCCAGCACGAGCCGGGCCACCGCATGATCGTATATCTGGTCGATCCGCTTGTCCGGGAACCGGTAGAGGAATTCGGCGATGGCGGAGACCAGGCGCTGCCTCCGCCTTGCCAGGCGCTTCGGGAGAGGGGTGCTTTCCGCAGGCCGGGGCTTGCGGAAACTCAGTACCAGGTCGCGCCGGGCCACCTTGTGGGTCTGCGTCTGGTTGAAGGATTTCTGGAGGGGATCGAGGACAGCGGCATCGGGCGAGAAATCGGCTGCCAGGCCGCTCTCCTCGACGAGATCCTGGATCATCTCCCAGATGCGCGTTTTGGTGTCATGGAAGGTGAGGGTCAGCCATCGGCCCGGCCTGAGGACCCGCGCCATCTCCGCGAACGCCTGCCGAAGCCCTGCCCGGTAGCTTTCTTCATCCATCCCCCGCGCCCGGTTGACCACAATTTCCCCCTGTTGCCAGCCGATATCCATTCCCAGCCAGGCTTCCCAGAGGAAATTCAGTTCCCCGAACTGCACCTGATCCGAGTACGCCGGGTCGGTGAAAATATAATCGATGCTGCCGTCCGGGATGCCGGGCAGGTCGGCGGCACTGCGGTTCAGGAGGCAGACCGGGGGAATCCCTTCCCGCTCCGGCGGCGCGTTCCGCAGGAGCAGCCCGATCTCCTCCTGCCCTCTGAGGATATGCCGGAACTTCCTTTCGAAGACATCCCAGACGTTGCGCTCCAGGGAGAGGGGCGGCAGGTAGTAGGTAGCCGACAGCGCCCCGCCCCCGCCCGCCCTGCATCGCTGCGTCTTCGCGGCGCTGTGGAGGCTTGCAGAGAAAACAAACAGCATAGCATCCCTCATCTCTTCCCCGACCGCCTCGATAGCGGCCTTGAGAGCGGCCAGGGCGTGCAGATTTCTTCTGGTAAAGATATCTTCCACCCTCCGGACGCCTTTCGAGAAAAGCTCCCGCGTCTTTTCGCCATCGGGGAAATCGAGGCGGGGGTATGCGTAAGGAACGGCCTCCGCTTCGATCCGGAGGATGCGTTCCCTGTCTTGGGCCGAAAGCGGGCGGCGAGAGGGCAGGGCGCATCGCTCGCACCGAGTATAGACCTCCACGGGGACCGCGCTTCCGCATCGGGCCGACTCTTTGCCTGTGGCTGCCGCGCAGGACGCGCATCCGGCAGGCCGGGAGCAGGCGCGGCACGGCTCCCGGCTGCTCCAGGTGGTGGAGGCGATGGCCGCTCGCCCCCCGCACCGGCTGCAAGCGGTCTCATAGAGCGGCTCGATAGCGGGCCGCGCCGCCTCCGCAACCCGGTGGAACGCCTTGCGGAAGGCTGCCGGATCGATGGCGCTCGTATAGTGCCGGGCGATAAAGACCGCCGCAGGGGAAAGATCGCCGAGGATTGCTGCCCGCCCCAAAGAGAGCGCGGCCAGCCCTGTCCCCCCCGACCCGCAGAACGGATCCAGCACCACATCCCCGGGCCGGGTGTAGTGGGCGATATACTCCCGGACAGCCTCATAAGGCTTTTTCGTCCAGTAGGAATGCATCTGGTAGACCGTCGAAGCCTTCGATGCCCGCACCTGCCGGTCAAAGGCCGGACAGTCGTAAGCGTCCTCCTCCGTGCGGCCCCAGGCAGACATCCACCGGGCAGCGATTGTGTTGAGCATCGGATTTTCCTTTGGATGGGGGAATACACCCCCCAACCCCCTCGGCTTCGGGGGGCTTAGGTGGTGCGTGTTCTTGGTACGCTCTCAAAGCCCTTCAAGGCCACTCCCCCCGCCGAAGCCCGGCGGGGGGCTGGGGGGCGTTTGCTTTTACCCCTCGAATGCGATCCACGCCCTGGATTCCAGCCTTTCCTCGGGATCGAGCCAGCGGGAGAGGGCGGAGAGAGCTTCGGCTTTGGTCATCTCGCGTCCGGTGAGCTGGAGGGCAAGGGAGGAGAGGGGCCGATAGGCCGAGATACGGCCTTCCAGGGCCTGGTGTACGGCCTCCACCAGATCGTCGCTGAGGATGTCCGGGAGGCGGCTGTCTTCGGGCAGAGTATCCAGGGGCAGGGATTGCAGGGCCAGCCAGCGGTCCCGCACCTTGCGGGGGAAGCGGAAAGCAGCCCGGTTGAGGTAGTCCCGCCGGTCTCCTCCCAGCAGGGTGCGGACAGCCTGCGCTACGCCCTCGCGGGCCGCCGCCAGGATCGCTTCCGGGTCGGCCCATTCCGGCTCCTCACCGAGGGCTAGGGAACACTGGGGACAGAGAGGCGCTTCCCGGAGGGCGTCGGCCAGGCTGAAGCCGGGGCACTGACGGCTCAGGCTTTCCCGCAGGAGCGATTCCGCCCGCTCCTGCGATTCCTTCCCGATACGCGTTTTCGCCAGCCGACCGGCGACCTGCCAGACGGCCTCCCGGCGAAGCTCTCGGTAGGCGTTCGCCCGCTCCGGCCCCATCCGGTCGGCATGCCAGGCAGTGTACGCTTCGATATAGGCCGCCTGCCACTCTCGGAAATCGGCCAGGATCCGCCCGCGCTCCTGCTGGATTCGCCCGGTGTCCCGGAAATCGGCTGCCAACCGGGAACGGCCTGCGGCGAGGGGATGGCCTTCCGAAAGATGGAATTCTGCTCCCGTCAGATAGTCCCAGGCGTCCAGCAGGGGAGGGGACTCGTCCAGAAAGCGCAGGAATCCCTGGAGCCTGCCCAATGCCGGATAATCCGCCGGGCTGCCGGCTTCCAGAAAGGCCGCCAGCCCTTCCCGGGCGACTGACGAAGTATCCACCGCCTCCAGTAGCGGGAAGGCCGCCTCCAGCAGCCGTTCCTCCTCCTGCCCGGCGTTCTCGCCCAGGTTCAGGGCTGTCAGGAGAGCGCACCATTTCAGCCGCGCGGCTTCGGGGTCGCTCTGGCGGAGGGCGATCAAAGCGTCCCACACCTGCTGCTGGCCGGGCACGTCTTCAGGCACGCCGCACAGTTCCAGGCTGTCGGTCAGTACTCTCAGGCGGGCGCTGTAGGCGGCGGAGAGCCGCTCGCCGCGCCGGGCGCACCGCCGGCCCTCCTCATCTTTTTCCTCCACCAGCAGCCCCAGCCTGAGACAGCTTTCGAGCAGCAGGTCGGCCTGCTCCGCGGTCAGGCCGAAGGCGGATTTCCGGAGCGTTCCGGCCAGGCGGCCTATAGGAACCGGGCCGGACGGCGGCAGAACTTCTTCGACGGTTTGCCAGAGGGCCGGGGCGGGAGCGGACAGGCGGTAGAGCGAGCCATCCGGGGTATGCTCCAGGGCGGCCACCGAGAGGGGCAGGGCCACGGACTCCAGCAGCACCTCCAGCAGAGACCAGGACTCCGGCAGCGCCCTCCCCGGCCTGACGAACCGGGCCATAAGCTCCTGAAGGGCGCTGCGCGAAAAGACCCGGCGCGTGGGGGCGAAGCGGTGAAACTCCGGGTAGCGGCGGGCGCAGGCGTCCTCCATCACGCTTCTCAGGAAGCCCTCCCAGTCGCGGGCGAAGCCGGAGAGCCTGGCGGCGAGCGGCCCGTCCGCATTCCGCAGTTCCCCTTCGCCGTAGAGCTTTTCCAGGATCAGGGCGATCTCGGCGTCGCGGCGAGGCTTCTCCGAGCGGAGGTGGGCGATCCCTTCGCGCCCCAGGCGCTTTTCATCGAGGGTGGGGTCTTCCAGGATCAGACAGAAGGCGGCGTATTCCCGGAGGACGTCCGCCTCCTCGTCTGCCAGCGGCCTGGGGAAGAGGGCGATCAGAGCCGCGCCCTCTCGCGCTCCCGCCACAGAAGCGGTGCCAGCGGCGAAGGCCGCCGTCTGGGCCTCCACGGAGCCGGGCCGGGCGATGCAGAGAAAGGCGTCCTCAGCCTGCTGCGGATCGGCGAGGGCCGCCAGGCAGGCGTCCAGGGAACCCTCCCGGCGGAAATCGATCCACCGCACCCCGCAGCGCCGCCGCGAGCGGAGCCATTCGCTGTCCGCGGTGCGGGGGACGGAAAAGGCGATGGGCAGGAACCGCTCCCGCGGCAGGTGGCGGTGAAGGGCGTCCCAGATGCGGGCATCGTCGGGGGAAAGGTCTCGGGCCAGTCGGGTGATCCGGTTCCGGAGGAAGAGGCGCTCGTCCCAGCCCAGTCGAAGGGGCCAGAAGTCTTCCCCTCCGCCCGGGTGCCGGTCGGCCTCCAGAGGCCCGCCCAGCCGGGCGAGCTTTTCCAGGAGCGCCCCGGATGCCAGCAGTCCGGATGCCGTTTCCTCCAGACCCGGATACGGGTGGCAGGAGGCCGCCTGCCGGGTCGAAAGGGGCGGGTGAGTCAGGGCGGTGAGGGCAAGCGTCTTCAGGAGCCTTGCCGTGTGGGCCTGGGGGAAATCGCCGATGAGGGCGGCTGTCAGGGCGCTTACCGCCTCTTCGCAGGGAGCGAAGGCCGGATGGCCGGCGAATCGAGACCGGATATAATCGTAGAGCCGGTCGGGGGCGATGAGGCAGGCGGCATCCTCCTCCAGAGAGGCGCGGGCGGCCTCCACTGCGAAATCGACCGCGCTGCGGGTGGAGGAGAAGAAGCGGCCCGCCAGGGGCATCAGGGCTTCCAGGGTGAGAGGGTGGAACGGGTAGCTTTCCCGGACGGCCTCCCGGGAGACGGCCCCTTCCGGTCCGCCTGCCCGCGTCCATGCCCGCTCCATGGCCTCCGGCCAGGCGGCTTCATTGCGCTCCAGCAGCTTCCGGTGGAGGAGCGTGCGGAGATGCTCGATGGTCAGGGACAGCCCCCCGGTGAAGCGGTCCTGCACCTTCACTAGCAGCTCGGCATCCATATCGAGCGATTGCACCGGCCCGGAGAGGGCGGCTACCACCCAGATCGGGAAAAGCGCCGTCCGCTGCCCCAGGAATTGAAGGTAAGAGGCGTCCCGGTGGAGATCCGCCTTCGGCTTGGCGGCCAGGAAGGGGAAGAGTTCGTCCAGGAGGAGTACCATCCCTCGCCTGCCCCGGGCGGCCACCTCCCCCAGCATGGCCGCCATCCGCTCCCGCCGCCCCTCCGGGAGGGCTGCCGCCGTTCCGCCCGGTTGCAGGCTTTCTTCAAAGCGCCGGGCCACGATATCCTCCAGGGCCTCCTCCGCCCGGTGTTCCTCCAGGGGAACCGCCACCGGATACAGCCCTTCCAAGCCGGCCATCAGGCTTTCCATATCCGGGTGCGCCCCGGCGAAGACCTGTCGGGCAAAGGTATGAGAGGCGAGCAGATCGATCAAGGCCAGCAGATGCGACTTGCCGGAGCCGTAGACCCCGTACACCCAGAAGCCCCGGCCCTCTCCGGCGAAAGAGGCCAGGATCGTTTCCACAACGCGGCGGTTCTCCCGCTCCGTCAGAAAATAACGGGCCGCATAAAAGCGGAGATCGGCCTGCCTGTCCTCTCCCGCTGCCAGCCCTGCCTTCAGCCGCGCCACCGAGGCCATCTGCACCACGGTGGGCATCTCCGTCACCCGGATCACATCTCCGATCCGCATATCAATCCCTCCTGTAAATTCATAGAAGTCAATTATATAATAACATATCTGTTGTAAATTGTCAACTATAAATTTTCAGGAGGAAATATTATCGGGCGGATGAAACCCTGCGCCGCGTTCGCTCAGGGGCGAGGGGCGGGGAGGGTGAAGAGGCTGTCCGGGAGAGCGACGCCGGTTTTGATGGAGGTGACCTCGCGGATCGTGTTCCCGAAGCCGCTGCCCACCGTGAATTTGAGGCAGATACCGGTTTTGCGGGAAACCCAGATGCGGGCTTTTCCGGCCCCCATGGGGGACTGGGCGATCCTGATTTCGCAGGGCTGGCCGAGGTACTGGCCGTTCACCACGCGGCGCACATCGCGAAAGGAGGCCGGGGTGGGAGAGACGACGGCTTTGACATCGGGCAGGGAATCGAGAAAGACCGCTCCCCGGGTTTTGGGGTTGTACCGGCAGGCCGTCCTGCCGTCCGAGATCAGGACGACCGTTCCGCCGGGCGAGCGGCGCTCCTCACGCACCCGGTTGCCCTTCCAGGCGACATGAACTTTCGTCACCGAGGCCTGCGTATCCAGGTAGCCCCGGGAGACGATGGAGGTCAGGGTATAGGACAGCCTGCCGGAGGCAGGGAAGGACTCCGCCCGCAGCGCAAGCGGGGAAAGGCAGATCAAAGCGAGAAGGGGATATCGGAATGCTCTCGTAAGAATGCTCCTTGGACGGCGGGGCGGGCTGGCGGCCTGCGCCCGCTGCCTTTCATTCGCGGGCGGCGGGCCGGTTCCTTCTTCACAGGAAACGAAGGGGAGCGCGGCAGGAGTTCCCGGCTGGAGGGCGAAAAATAACCTATCAAGCATCGGTGGAAAGGAGCAAGACCGTTGGAAAAGGCGATCAAGATTGTCTATATAGGAAGCGATCCGGTGGTAGGGTTTGCGGCGGAGGAACTGGGCCGCTATCTGTCCCGGGTGACCGGACAGGCTCCGGAGATGTGCGGCGCACAAGCCTGCGCCCTGGAGGACCGGGAAGGGCTGTGGCTGGGCACATTCGAGGCGTTCGGCCCCGATTTTCGGGCGTGGCCCGGCGCTTCCGTTCCCGCATGGGACGATGCCCTCTATATCGAGGCCGAAGGGGCGCAGGGGATTATCGCGGGGAGCAACTCCCGGGCCGTCCTGCTGGCCGTTTACCGCTATCTGACCGAACTGGGCTGCCGGTGGGTCAGGCCGGGGGGCGAGGGGGAGTGTCTGCCGCCTGTGGAGATCGCCCACACCGAGGTGAGGGTGGTAGAGGCGGCCTCCAACCGGCACCGCGGCGTCTGCATCGAAGGGGCGGTCAGTTACGAAAATGTCCGGGATATCATCGACTGGATGCCCAAGCTGGGGTTCAACACCTATTTCATGCAGTTCCGGGAGGCGTATACCTTTTTCGAGCGGTGGTATTCCCACCGGAACAATCCCCTCAAGGAGGCGGAGCCGTTTTCGGTGGAGAAGGCGCGGGAGTTCAAGGCCGGGCTGGTCCGGGAGATGAAGCGGCGCGGGATGCTCTTTCACGATGTGGGCCACGGGTGGACGTGCGAGCCGTTCGGCATCGCCGGGCTGGGCTGGGAATACGAGGCCCCGCCCGTTCCCGAGGAAGCCGTTCCCTATCTGGCCGAGGTGAACGGCAAGCGCGAACTCTGGGGAGGCGTTCCCCTGAACACGAACCTCTGCTACTCCAACCGCAAGGTGCGCGATATCATCAACAGCGATATCGCGCAGTTCGCCCAGGCGCATCCGGAGGTGGATGTGATCCACTTCTGGCTGGCCGACGGCTCGAACAACCAGTGCGAGTGCGAGAGCTGCCGGGCGATGCGCCCGGCGGACTGGTACGTGAAAATGCTCAACGAACTCGATGAGCGGATGCAGGCCGCAAAGGTTCCGACAAGGGTCGTCTTCCTGATCTATGTCGATCTCCTCTGGCCTCCGGAGAAGGAGCGCATCCAGAGCCCTGACCGCTTTATCCTGATGTTCGCCCCGATCACCCGTACCTACAGCCGGGAGTTCGCGGCGGAAGGGGATCTGCCCGATCTACCACCCTATGTGCGGAATAAGCTGGACTTTCCCCGCAGCGTGGAGGCCAATGTCGCCTTCCTGCGGGCCTGGAAGAAAATCTTCCAGGGCGACAGCTTCGATTTCGATTACCATTTCATGTGGGATCATTTCAAGGATCCGGGCTATACGGCCATCGCGGAAGTGCTGCATAAAGACCTGGCGAACCTGAAGGCCCTGGGACTGAACGGCCTGGTGAGCTGCCAGGAGCAGCGCATCTTCTTCCCGACCGGGCTGGGCATGACCGTGATGGGCAAAACGCTCTGGAAGCGGGACGCCGATTTCGACCGGATCGCCCGCGACTATTTCGCCTCTGCCTTCGGCCTGGAGGGAAACCTGGCCCTGGATTATATGAAAGACCTCTCTCGCCTCTTCGATCCGCCCTATATCCGTGGAGAGAAGCCTGTCGTGAACCCGCAGGCAGCCGCCACCTATGCCCGCATCCCGGCGGTCATCGCCCGCTTTCAGCCGGTCATCCACCGCAATCTGAACCGGCCCGATCCCTGCCACGTCCGCTCCTGGTACTACCTGGACGCCCATGCGGGCATCTGTCTGGAACTGGCCCTCGCCCTCCAGTGCCGCGCCGAGGGGCGAAACCGCGAGGCCGCCGGCAGTTGGCAGCGCCTCCAGCGCATCGTCCAGGAACAGGAAGACGACCTCCAGCCTGTCTTCGATGTCTACGAGTTCATCCTGACCTTAAGAGGCATTTTCGGAGAGGGATCGGTGGAGCCGTAGGATGATGCAAAGCAACCCCGGTCCCCCGCCGAAGCCAGACGGGGGCGGTTGCGGCGTGATCCCAATTCACCCAAGTTGCCGCCCATGAACAATGACCTGTAGGGGCGCGATGAATCGCGCCCCTACCGCGTAAGCGACACCTAGCCCGGGCAGGTGGCAACTCGAGTTAACTGAGGAGATTTATCCATGGATCAAGTCAATGTCGGTCTGATCGGTTCGGGGTTTATTGCGGAGATTCATGCCGAGTCCTTCAAGGGGATTCCTCAGGCCCGCCTGGCTGCGGCGGCCTCGCCGACCGAGGGGCACGTGCGGGAGTTCGCGGCCCGGCACGGGATCGGGCGGTGGTTTGCGGACTACCGGAAGATGCTGGAGATGAAAGACCTCGATATGGTGGTCCTCTGTCTGCCCAACTACCTCCACGCGCAGGCGTGCGTGGAGGCGGCGGAGGCGGGCAAGCATGTGGTGTGCGAGAAGCCTCTCTGCATGACGCTGGCGGAGGCCGACCGGATGATCGAAGCCTGCCGCCGCAGCCGGGTGAAATTGATGTACGCGGAGGAGCTTTGCTTTACCCCCAAATACGTCCGGGCCAAGCGGCTGGCCGACGAGGGCGCTCTGGGAAAGGTCTACCTGGTCAAGCAGAGCGAGAAGCACTTCGGCCCTCATGCCGACTGGTTCTGGAACGCCGATCTCTCCGGAGGGGGCGTCTCTTTCGATATGGGCTGCCACGCGGTGGAGTTCTTCCGCTGGATCCTCGGCAAGCGGGAGGTGCGGGAGGTCTCCGCCCGGATGGGAACCTATGTCCACGCCGACAAAACGCAGGGCGACGACGACGCCCTGATCATCGTCGCCTTCGAGGGCGGGGCGGTCGGGCTGGCGGAGGAAAGCTGGGCCAAGCCGGGCGGCATGGACGACCGCGCCGAAATCTACGGCTCCGAGGGCGTCACCTACGCCAATCTCCTCCAGGGAAACGCCCTCACCACCTTCAGCGCGGAAGGCTACGGCTATGCGGTGGAAAAAGCCCCGGACACGAAGGGCTGGACGTTCACCATCTATGAGGAAGCGTGGAATTACGGCTTTCCCCAGGAAATGCGGCATTTCACCGACTGCATCCTCAACGACCGCTCGCCGGCGGAAGCCGGGGAGGACGGCAAGGAGGTGCTGCGGGCGCTCTACGCCGCCTACGAAAGCGCCCGCACCGGCAGAACGGTGGCCTACCCTTACGAGCCGCCCGCCTGGGCCACCAGGCCGATCTACAACTGGAAGCCCTGGCTGGCTCCGGATGCTCCCGAAGAAGTGAAGCGGGAGGCGATGGAGTGGGGGGAAAGGGTGGGGAATTTATAATTGCGATCTACCCGATTTGGTAGAGGCGCTTTCCAAACGGCCTTCGTGGGCGTGATGGAAAGCGCCCCTACAGGGCGATCAGGCCACCATACCATGAGATATAACAGGCTAATCAATGGTATAACACTATTATTGGCAATTCTCGCATGGATATTTATCGTATTTATATATTACAATATAATTTCTTATGCTAAATCTTATGGTAATAGAGAAGGGGAATCTTCTATTACGAACGTTATAGAATCGCCTTCCGGCCCCGACAGCGGCGGTTGATCTTCTGCGCGACAACCGCCTGGTATTCTTGTTGCATTAATTACAGGGCAAGGGCTTCTTTTAGTGGAGACATGCATATGAAACGCAAATGGGGTCCCTTGGGCTTTGTGGCATTTGCCTCGCTGTATACCCGACATTTGTTTCTTATCGTTCCCACGAATCGCTTCATGCCATTAAGTTTTGACGAAATCTACGGATGTGACAGACAGAATGCCATTCTCTACGGAGTCCTTGTGATTATACTCGGAGGAGTGTCTCTCCAAACACTGTCTTCAGGAATTTGGGCCTATTTGTGTGCGGTTCTACTAAATCTCATGATATTTATTCTCCTGAGGCTGTTATTATTATACAGGTATTATAGGAAGAAATTCATCTGAAAAGGTATAAGAAGCCAGCAATAACCGCTACTCCGGGCCAAAGCGATAAGCCACGCTACTCAGGGATCTTATACGTCACGGATTTATTCCTCCCATCGATCCGCCCCACCCCCATGAAGGGATTCATGGCATCTGTGGTGAAAACCCCTATAAACACGACGGAGGCTACAGATGGGACTGCTGACAGAGGCGCAGGCGCAGGCGTTTCGGGAGAAGGGGTATCTGACGGTTCCGCCCGCGCTGTCCGGGGCGGAGGTGGAGGAGATGCGGGAGGGCCTGGAGCGGGTGATGCTCGACCGGAGCGCGGCCCGCCCCGAACTCCTCCGGAACCTCCACGGGGGAGACCTCTACCATGAGGAGCCGGACGGGACGAGGGTTTTCAACAGCGCGGTGGTGGTGCAGATCGTCAATATCTGGGAGGCCGATGAAGTTTATTTTCGCCACCTCTATCACCCAGCCATCACCCAGATGGCGTCCGAACTGATCGGCCACCCTCACCTGAGGGTCTGGCACGACCAGATTCAATACAAGCCGCCGATGGTGGGCAGCCAGACCGGCTGGCATCAGGACTTTCCCGCCTGGCCCGTGCTGTCCCCGCCCGACCTGGTGACCGCCTGGGTCGCCCTGGACGACGTGACCCTGGCGAACGGCTGCATGAGGATGGTTCCCGGCAGCCACCGCTGGGGCGAGTCTCCCGGCCTGGGGAGCGGGGAGGATTTCGCGCCGCGCTACGACCCGTCCCGGATTCCCGAAGGGGCAGAGGTGAAGGTGGAGCCGGTGGAGGTGCGGGCCGGGGAGTGTTCCTTCCACCACTGCCTGACCTGGCACGGCAGCGACATCAACCGCAGCGACCGCCCCCGCCGCGCCATCGCCGTCCACTACATGCCCGCCTATACCCGCTTCGACCCCCGCGGCCACCACGCCATCGAGCATTTGATGGAGGTGAAACCCGGCGAAATCCTTAAGGGAACCTACTTTCCGGATGTCTACAACCAGGGGCCACTGACGCCGCCCGCGTTTCCGTTCAAGTGAGGGGGTCGGAGGTGGCGCGAGATCCTGTCCGATTTGTTCAATAGTTGATAATCTTAACCCGAATCGCTACCTAACCGAATCATGTAGGGGCGCGATTCATCGCGCCCCGCGGCCTTGGGGGCGAGATGAACCACGCCCCACGGCCGGGCAGGGCGCGATGAATCCCGCCCCTACAGTGGAAAACGGCACTGATCACGGGTTAGGTAGCAACTCGGGTTCATCTCAGGGCGTTCGTCCGGATTGTCATTGCGAGGAGCGTCAGCGACACGGCAATCTCCAGCGTGCCAAAGGAATGCGAAGGTTCTGCTCGTAGGCGTTCCCCTGGAGATTGCCGCGTCGCTAACGCTCCTCGCAGACTGCATCGATACGGCCTTTTATCGGATAGACGAACAAAAATCCAAGTCCAGGCGGGTCGTCCGAACTGGGATTTCCTATACCGCGGGGAACGCTTCCTCCCTCACTTCCCCGGGTTCCAGTTGCCGTAGACATCCACCTCCTGGCCTTCCACTTTGGGGCGGACGCCTTTGACGATGATGCCGGGCCTGCCGAGGGCCTGCCCGCCCACCTGGCGGTTGTGGGGGTCGCGGTAGCCCACCCGCACGATGCGCCGCCATCGCCCGCTGTGGTTGACCGCGGAGCCGTGGATCGTCCAGATGCTGAAAACCACCACATCGCCCGGCTGGGCGGGCACGGAAACCGCGTCCTCCAGGCGGTAGCGGTCGGTGGGCAGGTGGGGCGAGATGCCCGGCCCCATGATATGCTCCAGCGGCCCCAGCTTGTGGCTGCCCGCCAGGAACTTGATGCACCCGCTCAGCTCGTCGGCGGGGTCCAGGTGGACCAGGGTATCCAGATAGCGCCCGTCCTCGTGGGGGTAAAAGGGCATATCCTGGTGCATCGGGAAGGGCGCGCCCGCGTCCGGCGGCTTGGCGTGGAGGGTGGAGTGGTGAAATTCCACCGCATCGCTGTCCAGCAGCGCGGCCAGGGCGTCGGCGAGGCGGGGATTGACAATCGCCCGCGCCCAGGCCGCCGAATAGTGCTGGATCTCATGAATGGCGACCAGCGTGGCCTTTGATTCCTCCTCCTCTTTCAGATATTCCTTGCGCCAGGGGCCGCGCCAGGCCGCATTCCAATCCGCATAAGTCCGGATGATATAATCCATATCCTCGCTCATCGCGGCCATCTCTTCCGGCGTATAGACCTGCTTCAGCCGCAAGAACCCGTTTTCCCGGAAAAACTCCACTTGCTCCCGGTTGACCATATCGACCTCCAGGGGTGTTGGGGTATAGGGGGTAGGGTATAGGATGTTTTGCGGGATCCTAAAAGCTTGCGCCAGCCCTGTACCCTAACACCCTATCCCCTACACCCTAAAATCGCCTTTGTATTAATCCGTTCCATAGGGTGGCTGTAAAATCCTCTGTAGATAAAAGAGGAAATCCGCAGCCGGTTCCTGAATAATCGCCGAGGCCGTCCGAGGGGTTGATTTTCACTGGCGGGAGTGTTATGCTAAAAGGGAAACGACTCGGGGAAGCGGAGGGGCTTGTCCGGCGGACTACGGCATCGGCCCGGAAGGGCAGCCAAAAATAGAAAGGATCAGTTTGATGCTGCTGCGTGGACGTTCGATAGAGACCGGCCTGGGAATGGAAGTGGAGGCGCGGGAAGATCGTATTGCATCCATCGAAATCCTGCCGGAGAAGAGAGGCGAGGGGCCGGGACTGCCCGGCGACCTGTGGCTTTTGCCCGGCTTAATCGATATCCAGGTGAACGGTTACGGCGGCTTCGATTTCGGCAGCCCGGAGGCGGCGGCGCAGACCGTCCGGCTGGGCTGGAGGGAAGGCGTCACTCAGATCTGCCCGACCGTGACGACCGGCAGCCCGGAGGCGATGCAGGCCGCTCTGAGGGCGATTGCCGAAGCCTGCGAAGACCCGCTTATCGGGGCCAGCGTGCCCGCCATTCATATCGAAGGGCCGTTCCTTTCCCCGGAAGACGGCCCGCGGGGAGCGCACCCTCTGGAGTACATCCGCAGGCCCGACTGGGACGAATTCCGGAGGTGGCAGGATGCGGCGGTCGGTCGGGTGGGGCTGGTCACCCTGGCCCCTGAAGTGCCCGGCGCGCTCGAATTCATCGAAAAGGTGACTGATACGGGCGTTCAGGTGGCTCTGGGGCACACCGGTGCGGACGCCCTGACGATCCGCCGGGCAATAGCCGCCGGGGCGTGCCTCTCGACGCACCTGGGAAACGGCGCTCATGCCCTCCTGCCGCGCCATCCGAATTACATCTGGGAGCAGGCCGCCGCCGATGACCTGTGGGCCACCCTCATTCTCGACGGGCACCACCTCCCGCCCCCGGTCGCCAAGACCCTGATTCGCTGCAAGGGGGTGGATCGTTCGATTCTCATCAGTGACGCCACCTCCCTGGCGGGCCTGCCCCCCGGGCGCTACGGCGATGCGGAGGTTTCGGAAGACCTGCGCTGCTCCCTGGTCGGCACGCCCTATCTGGCTGGATCGGTCATTTCGCTCCGGCACGGGGTTTCCAATGCCGTCCTCTTCGCCCACGTCAGCCCTGCCCAGGCTGTTTATATGGCAAGCCTCCAGCCCGCCCGCTTCCTGGGCCTGGAGTCCCGCCTGGGCCGCCTGTCGGTCGGCCGGGAAGCCTCCCTCATCGCCTGCCGCTGGCAGCCCTACCTAGGCGACCTGGAAATTCTGGAAACGGTGGTCGCCGGGCAGCGCGTCTACCGGGCGGAAGAGTAGGGCCGCGGCCATCTTTATACGGATCGGAGAGCGGTAGCGGCCCCTCGACCGCTCCCCGATTACGAAAAGCAGGAGAGAATCGGCATGGGCAAGGGACGCCTGGAAGCCTTTAGCGACGGGGTGATCGCCATCATCATCACGATCATGGTGCTGGAATTGAAAGCGCCCGCCGATCCGCAGTTATCAGGGCTGCGCCCGCTCGTTCCGGCTTTTCTGAGCTATGTACTCAGCTTCGTATATGTCGGCATCTACTGGAACAACCACCACCACATGCTTCACGCCGTCCGGAAGGTCAGGGGCTGCGTTCTCTGGGCGAACCTGCACCTCCTTTTCTGGCTGTCCCTTATCCCGTTCGTGACCGGCTGGATGGGCGAGAATCACTTCGCCCCCGTTCCGGTCGCGGTCTACGGGGCGGTGATGGTGATGGCCGCCCTCGCCTATTTCATCCTTGCCCGCGCCCTGGTCGCCTCCCATGACGGCGATTCCCCCCTTGCCGCCGCATTGGGCCGGGACTATAAAGGCAAAGCCTCCATGACCCTGTATGCCGCCGCCATTCCCCTGGCCTTCCTCCACCCGTGGATCTCCCTCGCCATCTATGTTCTTGTGGCCCTCCTCTGGTTCATCCCCGACCTCCGCATCGAGAATACGCTGGGCGAATAAAACAGGCTGACGCAGCGGGAGGCAAGGGCAAAACCACATCGCCCGGTCCTAACCATGCTTGCCAAAAGCGCTATCGTTACGGTAGCGGGATATTTACCGGGTATTCCGGAATAAGCCCTGTCGATGCAGCCTGCGAGGATCTTTCGCCTGGCGGCCATCTCCAGCGTGCCAAATGACGAAGGCTCTACTCGTGGGCGCAACTCTGGAGATTGCCACGTCGCTAACGCTCCTCGCAATGACATATAATCGAAAAGGTTTTTGGCTCCTTGGACAGCCGCTTCTTCGGCAGGGAGGCGAAACGGATGCGAGAATATGCAGGGCGCTGCTGCAAGATTGCCGGGATGGTTCTGATGATAGTGGCCGCGCTTCCGGGCCTGGCAATCTGCGCGTGGGTGGTGCAGCGGGAGTTCGGCCCGGTCTGGGTCGCGATCAGCGTGGCGGCTACGCCCCTGACGCTGCTGCTGGCCCCTATTGGCGCGGTGGTCGGCAGGAACGACTGGTGGCCCTTCGCCGTGGTCTGTGGGGGCCGCTCCTGGGCTATGCCGCCGGACCCCTGGGCCAAAATAAACCGCCCTTTGAACGCCGCCCGTAGGCCGGAGGCTAAGATGGGCAGCCGATTGCGGTTTCCGGCAGGATATACCTCGTCAGCCTCGAATAATCCCACATCTTCTATTCAAGAAGGGAGCGAGGCCATTGAAACTGAGTTCTCTCATTTTGACGGTGTGGGGGGTGGTATTCTTGACAGCCTCAAATGCAGGGGCCGATGTCGTACTGGTCAAAGACGGCCAGGCGCAGTCCCGGATCGTGCTGGCGGACAGGCCCTCAGAGCAGGCTCGCCAGGCGGCGCAGGTCTTGCAGGAGTATATCGAGCGGATCAGCGGGGCGAAGCTGGCGGTAGTGAGCGAAAAAGAGGCCGCGCCGGGCAGCCGCATCTTCATTGGCCAGAGTGACGCGGTGAGGGCGATGGGCCTGAAAGCACCCTCCGGCTTCACCCGCGAGATGAATGAGGAAGGCTTTATCCTCAAAACGGTCGGCAGCGACCTGGTGATGGCCGGCAACGAGGACCGCCATTACCGGGGCACGATCTACGCCGTCTACGACTTCCTAGACCGGCTGGGCTGCCGGTGGTTCTTCCCGGGCGAATACGGCGAGGTGGTTCCGAAAAAAGCCACCCTTTCGGTCGGGCGGCTGGATGTGGAATCGCGGCCCAGCTTCCGGTTCCGCAACATCTGGTACAGCGGGTGGATGCCCGCCGGGCCGGAAGACCAGGCGAAGCTGGCGAAATGGTACGACTGCAACAAGGCCCATGCCCTTTCCGGCCTGAGCCTGCCGGGGGACGGCACGGTGATCCGGCTGGCCCCTCCCGAAAAATATTACGATAGCCTGCCTCAGATTTACGCCCTGGAATCCGACGGCAGCCGTAGCCGCGAGATGCTCTGCCTGTCCGAGCCGGAGACCGTAGCGGTGGCCGTCAAAACCGTCACCGAGGCATTCCGCAGCGACCCGGCCATGCTGACCTTCGGCTTCGGCCCTCCTGACGGGCACCCCCTGTGCCACTGTGATCGCTGCCAGAAAGGGCTGCTGGGTTTTACCGGCAAGGGCCTGGGCGAGCCAAGCCTGAGCGACCTCTGGTTCAAGTTCGTGAACGCGGTGGCGAAGGAAGTCAAAAAGGAGTTCCCTGACCGCTGGATCCTGACCAACGGCTACGCCAACCGGGTGCGCCTTCCGGAAGGGGTGGGGAAGCTGAGCGACAATATCGGCATCCAGTCCGCGGTGATCCAGGCGTGTACCCTTCACCCGACCGGAGACCCGAAATGCTGGCAGCGCCAGGATTATGAAGAACTCCTCACCCAATGGACCCAGGAAATCCCCTGCGTCTTCGTCTACGACTACGACCCGGGCAAGAGCCTGGACAACCTGCCTTTCCCCGCCCTCCACAACCTCAAGCGCGACCTGCCTTTCCTGAAGGAAAAGGGCGTCTGGGGCTTCTGGACGGAAGGGCAGAACGCCTGGATGACCACCCATCTCAACTACTACATCCGCGCCCGGCTGATGTGGGACGTCAAACAAAACGTGGAATCTCTGGTGGAGGACTACTGCGAGTCATTCTACGGCAAGGCCGCCGGGCCGGTGGAACGCTACATCTGGCGGCTGGAGGATGCGGTCAACCGCAGCCCGGCGCATGCGACCTGGGGAATGGATGTGCCCTGGAACACGATCTACTCGCCCGCAATGGTCAGGGCGCTCGATAGCGATCTTGCCGCCGCCGACAAGATGGCCGATAGCCCGGAACGCAGGCTCCACGTCCGGATGCTCCGACTGGTTCACCGCCACATGAAAGCTTATCTCGCCATGGAGGAGGCCGCCGCTGAAGGCGATTTTGCCGGGGCGGTGGCGAAGGCCGGCGAAATGCTCGCTGTCCGCGATGAAGCCGCCGGTATCGACCCGGCCCTGATCCCCCATACGCCGGAATGGTGTCGGGACTCCGGTTTCACGGTGGAAGGCCGCCGCAATCGCTACCGCGATCTCTCCGGGCGCACGGACGGCTCGCAGGGCGGCCTGGTCGCCCTCCTTCCCCGGAAATGGGAATTCAAGACTGACCCGGGCGAGGACGGCCAGATCTACCGGTGGTATCTGCCCGGCAAAGGAATCGGCTGGAAGGAGATCGATACCGCCCTCTACTGGCAGGCCCAGGGCTACCAGAATAGGCGGGGCCTGGGCTACGGCGGGCAGGCCTGGTACAGGACGGTCTTCGATGTTCCAGCAGGCGCGAAAGGCAAGCCTCTGAAGCTGGCCTTCGGGGGCATCTATAACCAGGGCCTCTGGATCTGGGTCAACGGCCTTCTGATCGACCGCCGCCCCTCACAGGATTCCTCCCGTCCCTTCGATGTGGACGTGACCGGTCACATCAAGCCCGGCCAGCAAAACAGCGTCGCTGTCCTTGTCAACACCCCTTCCGCCAGCCGCAGCGAACGGAGCGGCCTCTACCGCCGGGCGTTCCTCTGGTCTCCGAAATAACCTCCGAGGCTATGGGGCCGCTTTCCCAGGCGGCCTCGCCTCACTGACATACGTTCATGTAGGGGCGACCCGCCGGGTCGCCCCATAGCTATCAGGATAAGGTATCGTGTCCCGCGGGAGTGGGATTCGGGACTCTGATAGACCGTTACCTAACCCCCCGGCCCCCTTCCCGAAACGGGAAGGGGGAGCGGATGGTGCCGTCAATGACCGCACACTCTGTCCCCCTCTCCCAGGATGCGCTCCGGCGCATCCCTTGGGTTTCGGGGAGAGGGGCTAGGGGAGAGAGGTAACCTACCCCCAGGAATAGAGGATATTTCCCCTTATCTGGATACCTATGGGGCGACCCGGCGGGTCGCCCTTCGCTTTCCCGAAAACGCTTCAGGCGTAAAGCCAGCCCGATAGTTTTGTTGACCTATTGACAAAATTGTTGAAGATGTCTATAATAAAATGGAAAAGCCTATATTCCTCTGATCCAGGCTGTATTCATGAAAAAAGGAGGTGAGAATTCAAGCTATCGCCAACAATCGAAATATGCGATTTTCAGTCGAGGAGGTATGAAGATGATTCGCAGGCAAGGCTTTACATTGATCGAGTTGTTAGTCGTGATTGCGATCATCGCCATCCTGGCGGCGATCCTCTTCCCGGTGTTCGCTCAGGCGCGAGAGAAGGCCCGGGCGAT
Organism: Armatimonadota bacterium; assembly: GCA_020846535.1. Classification (GTDB taxonomy): domain Bacteria; phylum Armatimonadota; class JADLDR01; order JADLDR01; family JADLDR01; genus JADLDR01. The sequence continues at coordinate 41,833 of JADLDR010000199.1, forward strand.
TACGTGCGCCTCAAATCTAAAACAAATAGGATTGGGTTTGGGGATGTATCTTCAGGATTATGACGAGATGTTCCCGCCTAACCAGCAACCGCTGACACAGGGATGCCAGTGGGCCAGCTCGGCAGGCAATCCTATGCTGCGATGGGCTTTCCTGTTTAACCCGTATGTCAAAAACAGAGACGTCTGGAAGTGCCCGAGCGCCAAGGAGCAATGGGGAGTGCTGGTTCCGTCTCAGAATCCTTCGCCCTGCAACTGGCCGTTCCCGGAGGACTGGAAAGGATTCGTCTACTCCATCGGCTATAATTTCGATGGACTGGTAGGCTCGTCCCTGGCATCGGTTGCGTTTCCGGCACAGGCCATCGCCTGCGCCGACAGCAGACACCCGGAGGCGATCAATATTAACCGCATCGCCTGGGCGGATAAATGCGCGGTGTGTAATGACGCCAAATCTCTGCCCGATTTCAAGAGCAACCAGGCTTTGATTAACAGCGCCACGCGCCATTCAGGAGGCTCCAATATCTGTTTTGCGGACGGCCATGTCAAATGGCACCGCTTCGATGCCCTCTACGCAACCTGGAAAAACGCCAAACCCGATGGATGGACTGTCATGCGGACATGGTGCGATGGAGATGTGGACGCCGCCATGAGCCGGTAGCAGTTCCGAACCCAGACAGCACCCTCAAGGCAGGGCCGATGCAACTATCGGCCCTGCCAGCGTGCGATCACTAAACTACGCCAGCCACTCCTCTAAACGCTCCGCCACGAAAGCGTCGTCGTTCAGGTGAGGATAGGCCCGGTAGACGCGGTCGATTTCCGCGGATTGCCCCGGGGAGAGGCATTCCTCCGGATCGAGGCACCACAGGCCCTGCATCAGCCCTTGTCGGCGAAGCACCTCGTGCAGCCCGGCGATGCAGCCTGCAAAGCTATGCGCGGGATCGAAGAAAGCGGCGTTGCTGTCCGTGACCTGGATGGCGCGGGTCAGCATCTCCTGGGAGACGGGGCTGTCATTCCCGATGATCCGGCGCGCTTCTTTCAGCAGTTCCACCGCTTTTTGCGTCCAGACGGCCCAGTGACCCAGCAGTCCTCCGACGATCCGCAGGGACGCCTCCTTTCCTTCGACCGGGATGCGGTATTCGGTCAGGAGGTCCAGCACGATATTGTCGTCATTGCCGGTGTAGAGGGCGATTTCCCCGGCGCGGCCCGCTTCCGCCACGGCGCGGAGCACGTCCAGGGTTTGATAGCGGTTGAAAGGGGCCATCTTGATCGCCACCGCATTCGGGATTTCGGCGAATTTGCGCCAGAAGTCCAGCCCCAGAATGCGCCCGCCCACCGAAGGCTGCAAATAGAAGCCAAAGAGAGGCATCGCCTCCGCCACGGCGCGGCAGTGGGCGATCAGGGCCGGATCGTCCGCGTCCTTCAGGGCAGCCAGGCTGAGAAGGCCGATATCGTAGCCGGTGGAGCGGGCGAATTCGGCCTCGGAGGCGGCCTGGGCGGTGGGGCCGCAGAGTCCGGCCACCTTGACTATCCGCCGCCCGGTTTTTCGCTCCCAGCGGCAGGCGGTTTCGGCGGCAAGCTCCAGCACGGGACGGAAGAGGCCGTGTTCCGGGGAGCGGATGGCGAACTGCGTGGTATGCACCCCGACCGCGATTCCCCCCGCCCCGCTGTCCGCATAATAACGGGTCAGGGCGCGCTGGCGCTTCTCATCGAGCTTGCGCTGCGCGGTAAGGGCCAGCGGATGGGCCGGGATCACTGTCCCCTGATGCAGGATATCGAGGATTTCCTGGGAAGGCATGGGGTAGGCGGGCATCTAAAACCTCCCTGTCCGGACTTCGTAGTGGGTGGGCTTGTTCAGGGTCGGCCCTCCCGCCATGACCCAGTGGGCCACCCACTGGACCGTCGTATCGAGTGCCACGGCAGGGTATCCCAGCAGCCGGTGCGCGCGGGCGGCGTTGCTCAGCAGCGCCGTCTCCGATTCCGTTCCCTCGAAAATCGGCTCCTTGCCCATCAGCTCGCCCAGCCGGAGGGCGATCTGGCGGATGGAGACGATTTCAGGGCCGGTCACGTTCAGGGTAAGGGGAGGGGACTGGGCCAAAGCGAGGCATTCGAGGGCCGCGGCGTTGGCGTCTCCCTGCCAGATAACATTCACATTGCCCATCGTCAGATCGATGGGGATATTGGCCTCGATCTTCTGCGCCACATCGAGGAGGATCCCGTAGCGCAGCTCCACCGCATAGTTCAGCCGGTATATCGCCACTTGCGCTCCGAACCGGCGTGAAAAATATTCGAAAACTCGCTCCCGGCCCAGCGCGGACTGCGCGTATTCCCCGACAGGGGCCACCGGGGTCTCTTCCGCCGCTCCTCCCCGGACGACCGGCAGCATCGGGTAGACATTGCCGGTCGAGAAGACCACGATGCGGGCGCAACGGTATTTCTCGGCCACCAGGGAAGGGACATAGGCGTTCATCGCCCAGGTCATCGCCTCCGCCCCGGTGGAGCCGAACTTCATCCCGGCCATGAAGATGACGTTGGGCGCATCGGGCAGGCTTGCGACGGCCTGCCGGTCCAGAAGGTCACAGGCGATGGTCCGGACGCCGGCCTCCTCCAGCGATTCCTTCAGCCCCGGCTGGGAGAATCGGGCGGCCCCGTAGACGGTCCGGCTCTTGCCCGACTCGCTTACGGCCCGGCAGGCCATCCGGGCCAGGGTCGGCCCCATCTTCCCGCCCACCCCCAAAACGGCGATATCGCCCTCCAACTCCCCGAAGAGCTTTACGACCCCCGGTGAAGGGCGGGAGAGACGCTCCTCCAAGCTTTCCACATTCTCGATCAACGACACATTAAACGATGACATCGCAGGTCTGACGCCTCCTTGAAAATCTTTCCACCTCTATATTCGCTCCGGAGCCGTGCCGCTCCTGCGGGCGAGGGCAAAAGAATCGTGGGGAAGAGAAACGCGAGAGGGAGATAGAGGGCGCGCAGCCGCGCGCCCTATGACGACATCTGCAGTAAACAGGAATCTTTGCGCGTACATCGAAATGACATCCGGCATCATCAAAACGTGGGGCCGCATCCGGCCTCATTTGAGAGGAGGCAACCATGAGCGACGGCAAGCTGAAGGTTCTGGTGTGGGACGAAAAACCGGCTCACGCCCCCAAAGAGATTTATCCGGCAAGTATCAACGGGGCGGTGGCGGAGGGGCTGGTCGGCCTGGACAGCGGGAAACTGGAAGTCCTGACCGCCAACCTGGAAGACCCGGCCCAGGGCATCGCAAACCTGGAGAATACCGATGTCCTCGTCTGGTGGGGCCACGCCCGGCACGGCGAGGTGTCCGATGAAACGGCGGCCCGGGTCGTGGAAAGGGTGCGCCACCGGGGGATGGGCTTCGTTGCCCTCCATTCGGCGCACTACTCGAAGCCGTTTCGCGGCGTTCTGGATGCCCCGGGCCACCTGAAGGGCGGCTGGCGCGAGGACGACCAGCCGGAGGAAATCCGCGTCTGCGCCCCCCGGCACCCCATCGCCGAGGGCCTTTTCGATTTCACCCTCCCCGCCGAGGAGATGTACGGCGCTCCCTTCGGTGTGCCGCCTCCCTCTGTCTTGGTTTTCCAGTCCTACTTCCCCGCAGGCGGCGAATATTTCCCTTCCGGCATCTGCTGGACCGTGGGCGAGGGCAAGACCCCCGGCTCCACCTCCGGCCCGGGCGGCGGCGTGGGCGAAGGCGTGGGCATAGGCCGCGTCTTCTACTTCCGTCCCGGCCACGAAACCATCCCCACCTACTTCGATCCTCATGTCCGGCGCATTATCTTCAATGCCGTCTTGTGGGCGGGCAAGCTGAAATAGGGCCGGGGCTACGCTGCCGAGAGGATGTGGGTTGAAAGCCAACCGGCCCTCGCCTTGCTCAAAAGCCAACCGCCCCCTGCCGGGCTTCGGCGAGGGAGTGGGCTGTGGGGACTTTGCTCAATCTAAAGATACGCACGATCTCAGCTCCCCGAAGCCTGGGGGGGTGAGAGCAATGGAGTTTGGGGGACTTTCTCTCTTGGTCGCACACAGGAAAGAGGGAACCCCCATGCATTTTCTCTCGCAATCAGCCGATAATATCCAAAAGCGGTTTCCGGGAGGGTGAAGCATGGTTCAGGCGGTTCCGGTGGAAGGGAGGCGGCAGGCTCCGGTGCTGTGCCGGTCGCTGGCCGTGACCAGCGGTAAGGGCGGGGTGGGGAAGACGAACCTGACGGCCAATCTGGGCGTTTTGCTGGCCGGTTCCGGCAGGCGGGTGATCGCCCTCGACGCCGACCTGGGGTTGGCGAATATGGATGTTCTGCTGAACATCCGCCCTCTCTATACCCTTCAGCATGTCATCCAGGGAGAAAAGGCCATCCAGGATATCCTGCTCACCGGCCCTGCCGGGCTGAGGGTCGTGCCCGGGGCTTCGGGGATTCTCTCCCTGGCGAACCTGGAGGAAGCCCAGCGCGAAGCCCTGCTCCGGGAGATGCACAGCCTGGAGCTGATGAGCGACCTGCTGCTCCTGGACACCGGCGCAGGGATTGCGGACAATGTGCTTTCCTTCGTCCTGATCGCCGATGAGGTGGTTCTGGTGACCACCCCGGACCCGACCGCCATGACCGACGCCTATGCCATGATGAAAGTCATCTCCCAGCGCCGCCCGGAAATGCCCCTGCGTTTGGCGGTCAATATGTCCGCCCCTCAGGAAGGGATGGCTGTTTTTCAGCGCCTCGGCCAGGTGGCGAAGCAATATCTGGGCGTTTCGGTGGACTACCTCGGCGCTATCCCGAACGACCCGGCGGTTTCGTCGAGCATCCGCGCCCGCAGGCCCTTTGTCGAGGCCGCCCCGGATTCGCCCGCCTCCCGCAGCCTGCGCGAGGTCGCCCGCCGCCTCGGGTTCGCCCCTCCCGCCCCTGCGGGCCGCCCGACCCTCATCTCCCGGATGCGGGATATATTGATGAAAAAGTAGGGGTTACCATGCCAGCCCCTTTTCCTCGAACCACTGGCGGATCAGGCCGTGCGCCCGGCGCTTTTCGGCGTAGGGGTCGTCGTCTTTGGGCATCCTCACGGTCGCGCCGCCGTCGATGATCATATGCGAGCCGGTCACGAAGCGGGCCTCGTCGGAAACCAGGTAGACGGCGGCATGGGCGACATCCTCCGGCCTGGCGACCATGTGAAGGGGCTGGAAGTATTTGACATCATCCTCCACATGGCTCCCGAACCGCGCTTCGAATTCCTCCCAGAGCGCCTCCGGAACCCGCCCGCGCCAGTAGGCGCTGTAGTCCGTCACGGCGATATAGCCCGGAGAGATCGCATTGGCCCGGATGAAGAACGGGGCCAGCTCTATCGCCAGCTCCTTGGTCAGAGAGACGATGCCGCCTTTGGAAGCGGCATAGGCGGTATGGCGTTTGTAGCCCTGAAAGGCATGGATGGAAGCGATGTTGAGGATCGCCCCGCCTCCCTGCCGCTTCATCACCGGAACCGCATAATGGCATCCGGCGAAAACCCCTTTGAGATTCGTTCCCAGCACCAGGTCGAGATCGGCTTCGGTCGTCTCCTCTACCGGTTTGGAGAAACCGATGCCCGCATTGCTCACCAGTATATCGAGCCGCCCGAACGCCGCCACCGCCCCTTCGATCAGCCCTCCGACCTCTTCCCATCGCGACACATCCGCCTGGTGGAATCGGATATTCCCTCCTTCCGCCCGGACCAGCCGCAACGTCTCCTGCCCGCCCTCGATGTCGATATCCCCGACCGTCACCGAGGCCCCTTCCCGACAGAAGAGCCGGGCCATCCCGCGCCCCAGGCCGGAGGAGCCGCCCGTAACGACCGCCGTTTTGCCTGCAAGCCTCATGAATGTCTCCTTTGCGCGAACAATCCCCTGTCAAACCGGAAATCCGGCTCGAATGGCCGCTATAATGATCGGCGCAAAAAAAGAAGCCCGAACCTCTATGTAAGATATAGTTTACGGCATTTACGGACAGAAAGCAAGTCCGGCTCTCAGCCACTGCCGACGATCTTCTCGAACAGCGCCCCATGCCCCTGACTCCTGATGGACAGAAGGAATGTCTGCCCTTTTCGCGAACTGACTGAGAGATCATTTCCAGTATCCGATAACGCTGCGTGGCGTTTGGGCAGGGAAGGGTGATAGCCGAGGGCGAAAGTAGTGCGGACAACCCCAGCCATCCCGATCCTTGAAGGAGAGAGCGCATGAAACCGATCCGGCTTCTCTGGTGGGCTATTTTATGGTGCGCCTGGGCGTCCCCGATTCCGGGCGCGTGCCAGGAACCCTCTTCCGTTCCGCTCCCGCCCGGCGTCCGGGCCGTCTGGGATACGAGCCGCGCCTATCGCGAGACGACCCCGACGCGGGAGCGCATCTGCATCAACGGCCTGTGGCGCTGGCAGCCGGTCGAGGAGGTGGCCGCCCGTCCGCCCCGCGGCGGCTGGGGTTATTTCAAAGCGCCGGGAGCCTGGCCGGGCATCACGGACTACCTGCAGAAGGACTGTCAGGCCGTCTACCGCCATCCGGCCTGGAAAGGGATAAGGTTTGAGAGCGTTGCGGCGGCCTGGTATCAGCGCGAGATCGCCATCCCCCGGCCGTGGGCCGGGCGGCGGATTGCGCTGGCCGCAGACTACGTGAATTCCTATGCTGCGGTCTATGTGGACGGCCAGAAAGCCGGAGAGATCCGCTTCCCCGCCGGAGAAGCCGACCTCACCCCCTTTTGCCGTCCCGGGGCGAGGCATCTTTTGAGCCTCCTGGTGATCGCCGCGCCCTTGCAGGCCGTGACGCGCTCCTTCGACGATACCTCCCTGCCGCGGGAGGCGAGGGGATCGGTGGCCCGGCGGGGGCTGTGCGGCGACCTTTTCCTGACAGGCGCTCCGGCCCGGGAGCGCATCGCCGATATCCGGGTGGATACATCCGTAAAGGGCTGGAGGATCGCGCTCTCCGCCGAACCGGACGGCCTGGCGCGAAACGGGCGCTACCGCCTGCGCGCCCGCATCACGGATCGGGGCCGCCTCGTCCGGGAATTCGCCGGCAGGCCCTTCGGGGCGGGCGATCTCAAGGATGGCCGGATTGCGCTCGTCGCGAACTGGAGGCCGGAGAAGCTCTGGGACATCCACACTCCCGGGAACCGGTATGATCTTCGCCTGTCCCTGGCCGATAGCCGGGGCAAGATTCTCGATACGGCCCATCCCGTGCGCTTCGGGTTTCGCGAGTTCCGCATCCGGGGCCGGGACTTCTACCTGAACGGCTCCCGCATCTACCTCTGCGCCGTGCCCCTGGACAACGCCCAGATCGGGGCGGCGTGGGCCAGCTATGATTCGGCCCGGGAAAGCCTCTTGCGCCTGAAAGCCATCGGCGTCAATTTCGTCTACACCCACAACTACGATTGCGAGCCGGGCGCGCACCTGAGCTTTGCCGAAATCCTGAAAGCGGCGGACGATACCGGGATGCTGGTCGCCCTGTCCCAGCCCCACTTCGGCCAGTACGACTGGCAGCCGCCGGACGCGGCGCGCAAGAACGGCTATGCGGGACACGCCCGGTTTTACGTGCGGGCGGCGGGCAGCCACCCGTCGGTGGTGGCCTATGCCATGAGCCACAATGCGACCGGCTATGTGGAGGCCATGAACCCGGACAAAATAGACGGCCTTCAGGATCCCCGGGATTCCTGGTCTCAGCGAAACGCCCGGTCCGCGTTGCAGGCCGAAAGCATCGTCCGGCGGATGGATCCGACCCGCATCGTCTACCACCATTCCTCCGGCAACCTGGGCGCGATGCATACGAACAACTTCTACCCGAACTTCGCTCCCATCCAGGAGATGAGCGACTGGTTCGAGTACTGGTCTCTCCGGGGCGTCAAGCCTCTTTTCCTGTGCGAATTCGCCGCTCCCTATACCTGGGATTTTTCGATGTACCGGGGGTGGTATCAGGGCCAACGGACCTTCGGAAGCGCGGTGGTGCCCTGGGAACTCTGCCTGGCGGAGTGGAACGCCCAGTTCTTCGGGGACGGGGCTTTCCGGATCGGCGAGGTGGAAAAGACCTGCCTGCGGTGGGAGGCCCGGCAGTTTCGCGAAGGAAAGCTCTGGCACCGCTGGGACTACCCGCACCAGATGGGCAGCCGGGATTTCGATGAGCAGTATCCGGTGCTGGCCCTCTACCTGACCGACAACTGGCGCGCCTTCCGCACCTGGGGCGTATCGGCCATCAACCCCTGGGAATACAGTGTTTTCTGGAAGCCGCGCATCGGAGCGGAGCGGAGCCGGAAGAATTTGAAGGTCGACTGGGAGCGCCTCCAGCGGCCCGGCTTCAGCGCGGACTATATCGAGGAACGCTACGAGCGGATCGATACCGCTTTCCAGCTTTCCGACTGGATCCCTACGCCCGCCGGCAAGTCCCTCCTCCGCAACAACGGGCCTCTCCTGGGCTATATCGCCGGCAAGCCTGCCGCCTTCACTGGCAAAGACCATATCTTCACCCCGGGCGAAACGGTGGCGAAGCAGTTGATCGTCATCAACAACTCCCGCCAAACCGTTACCGCCCGGTGCCGGTGGGCCTTCGGCCTGCCCCGTCCACAGGCTGGCAGCCGGGATATCCGCGTCCAGACCGGAGAGCAGGCCCGGATTCCGCTTGCCTTCCCCCTTCCCGCCGGGCTGGCTTCGGGCCGCTACCGGCTGTCCGCATCGGTCCGGTTCGGCAACGGAGAAACGCAGCGGGATTCCATGACAGTTCATGTGATGATCCCCGCGAAGCCTGTGCGCCCGGAGGCAAAGGTCGCCCTCTTCGATCCGGCAGGCAAAACCGGTGGGCTGCTCCGCAGGCTGGACGTGCGGTTCCAGACGGTGTCCGTGGATGCGGACCTGTCCGGATTCGATATGCTGGTGGTGGGCCAGCAGGCATTGGCAGCGGACGGCCCCGGCCCCGATTTGAGCCGAGTAACCGAAGGGCTGAAGGTGGTCGTCTTCGAGCAGACTGCGGAGGCTCTAGAGAAGCGGCTGGGGTTTCGCGCCACCGAATACGGGCTGCGGCAGGTCTTCAAGCGGATCCCGGATCATCCACTTCTGGCTGGTCTCGACACCGAACACCTGCGCGACTGGCGTGGGGCCGCGACCGTCCTGCCGCCCCGCCTGGCGTACGAGATCAACGACAGCTACCAGCATACCACACCGACGGTCAAATGGTGCGGAATCGATGTGCCCCGCGTCTGGCGGTGTGGCAACCGGGGCAATGTCTCCTCCGTCCTCATCGAGAAACCGGCCCGCGGCGACTTTCTGCCCGTCCTGGACGGGGGCTACAGCCTCCAGTACAGCCCGCTGCTGCTGTACCGGGAAGGGAAGGGGATGGTACTCTTCTGCCAGATGGATGTGACCGGGCGCACCGAGCCTGAACCGGCGGCAGATATCCTGGCCCGGAACATCCTGAAATATACGGCTGCCTGGCGGCCACCGCCTGTGCGGAAAGTCATCTATGCAGGGGATCCCGCTGGCAAGCGGCATCTTGAGGCCGCCGGGATAACCCCCGGGCGATATGCGGGCGGGAGCTTGCCGGAAGACGCGGTTCTGGTGGCCGGGCCGGGCAGCGACCGCGAGCTTTCCGGAAGCGCCCCGGCGATGGCCCCCTGGCTGAAGTCGGGCGGCTACCTTCTGGCGGTCGGCCTGAACGAGCGCGAGGCCGCCGGAATCCTGCCCTTCCCTGTCGGGATGAAGGAGGCCGAACACATCGCTTCGTTCTTCGAGGCGATGCCCGCGGCTTCGCTTCTGGCGGGGGTCGGACCTGCGGATGTCCATAACCGGGACCCGCGAGCGATTCCCCTCATGGCGTCGGGAGCGCGTGTGATCGGAAGCGGTGTGCTGGCACAGGAGGGGAACGCCGTTTTCTGTCAGCTTCCGCCCTGGCAGTGGGAAAGGCCGAAACAGGCCAACCTCCGGCGAACTTATCGGCGCACGGCCTTCCTGCTGAACCGCCTGCTGGCGAACATGGGAGCCTCCGGCTCCACCCCGCTCCTGAGCCGGTTCCGCACCCCTCCGAAGGCTCCGGGGGATGAGAAGCGGTGGCTGGAGGGCCTCTATCTCGACCGGCCGGAGGCATGGGACGATCCCTACCGCTTCTTCTGCTGGTAGCAGGCTTGAGACGCCCGTCAGAGCTTGGAAAGGCAAACCTCACAGATGGCGGAAAATCCGTTGGAAGCGCGCTTTATCGGGGCAATGCTCGGAACGTTCATTGGGGATGCGCTGGGAATGCCTGTAGAAGGGTGGCCTCCCGAACGGATCGCCGGGGCCTATGGATCGCTGGAGGATTTGCGCGGGGCCTCGATATGGCTGCGATTGTATGGAGCCGTTTACGGGGCGATCCACGATTCGGGGCGCGTATCGGGCGAACTGCCTCTCGGCTGCGGGACGTATACGGACGATACCCAGATGATGATCGGGGTCGCCGAATCGCTGGCCGCTTGCGGGGGCTTCGATGGGACCGACATGGCCCGCCGGTTCGTAGCGAACTTCGATCCCTGCCGGGGGTACGGCCCGGGCGCTATGAGGGCTATCGCAAAGCTCCGCCAGGGAATCCCCTGGAACCGGGCGGGCGGCCAATTGTTCGGAAGGCGCGGCTCGTTCGGCAATGGCTCCGCCATGCGCGTCGCGCCCGTGGGCCTCTTCTATGGGGACGATCCGCCTGCGCTCAGGCAGGCGGCGGAACTGTCCGCCTCGATTACCCATACACACCCTCTCGGACTGGAAGGCGCGGCAGTGCAGGCGTACGCCGTGGCCCTGGCTGTCCGGCAGCTTTCAGGCGAGGCGTTCCTGGAAGAGATGCGGGCTTTTCTCCGGCCCGATAGCGAACCCTTCTCCCGAAAGCTGGCAGCGATGGAAGGTCTTTTGCGGCAGCGGTCCTCGGCTCGTGAGGTCGTCGCGGTTCTCGGCAACGGCACAGAGAGTCAGGAATCTGTTCCGGCAGCGATTTACGCCTTCCTTTCCCACCCGGAGTCGTTCAGGGAGGCCGTCGTGTATGCTGTCAGCCTGGGCGGGGATACCGATACCATCGGCGCGATGGCCGGCGCTATCGCCGGGGCCTATCACGGAGCGGACGCCCTGCCTGCCGGGTGGCTGGATATGCTCGAAAACGGTGCGAAGGGCCGGGATTATATCCGCAATCTGGCCCGACAGCTTTATGAGCGGAGGGCTTTCGCTTCCGGCCCGATATCGGATGGCCTGTAGGGGCAGACCTGCGTGTCTGCCCCGGTGCGCCGGGTCTGTGCGATTCAGGACAAAGCGGTTTCCCATGCGGTCTCGAACATCGCCCTGGCGTTTTCCAGAGGGACGTCCCAGTGTATCTCGGTGCTGGACCCCATGAAATAACCTCGCCCGCCGGTTGCGGCAATCGCCTCGCGGCAGGCTTCCCGCACCTCCTCCGGGGTTCCAAGAGCAAGAAGCTGGCTGACATCGATCCCGCCCGCCAGGACGAGTTTTGGGAATCGCTCCCGGACGGACTTGACATTCATCCCGGCAAGGGTTTCTAGGGGATTCAGGCCGTCTATACCGGCCCGGGCCAGATCGTCCAGAACCGGCCAGAGGCAGCCGTCCGAGTGGAAGATGCAGGCGGCCCCGCGCTCGTGCCAGGCGTCATGGAGGCGCTTCAGGCCAGGCATAAAGACCCGGCGCAGCCAGGACGGGGAGAAGAGGGGCGCGGTCTTGTAGGCCAGATCGTCGGCGGTGAGGACGACCTGGATCAACTCCGGGTCGGCGATGGCCTCGATGCGGCGTAGTTCCGCTTCGTAGAGGACATCCATCCACTCCTCCACCAGATCGGGTTCGTCGGCCATCAGGTAAGAAAACCGCTCCAGCCCCATCACCGAATACATCTCCGTCAAGCCGGGCAGGCTCTCGACCATCAGCACCGCCGGGTCTCCGTCCGGATCTCCTTCGGCAAAGCAGGCCGTCCTCTCCCGGATATAGGCGTGGAACGCCTCCCGATAGGCCGGGCCGTACTCCCTCGCCCGCACCCGGAGTACCTCTCCTTTCACCCAGTCGATCAGGCCGGGCATATCGTCGAAGGGCCTCTCGACGATCCAACTGGTCCATCGTTCCTGCCGGACAGCAAACCCGTTCTCCAAGCGGACGGTCTGCGGGCGTTCCACAGGCCCGCCTGCCATCCGCGTCATATCCAGCACCCGCCCGACGGCCCGGCCCGTCAGCCGAACGCCATTTCCCTCGGAGAACCGCTCCCCGGCATAATATTCGATAATAGCATCATTCTGAAAAATATCGTAGAGAGGTGTCCGGTCGGTGTCCTGAAAGGCCATCGTCCGCAGCACTCGCTCGCGCTTGGTCAGTTTCCGCATCCGTTCCTCCAGGTTGGAATTGTTGTGAGGGTACCGGGTTCGCTTTCGGAAGGGGAATTCCTTCAAACGGCTTCACCCTTATTTTAGGCCGCCAGCCGGAGAGCGTTTCAGGCTGAGCGACTGCACTGCCGCTGAGTCTGCGCGCTTTTATTGAAGGGATCTCTCTTATGTGTATCGAACCCCATTCCAGCCCGACCAGCCGGAATAGGGTGGCGAGAGGAAAACAGGGGAGGAACGGCGATGATATCGATGGTGTCGGGACTGCTCGGCGGATGTGTGGCGGGAGCGGAAGAACGGCCTGGAGAAGGAAAATCGGTTTCGGCCCGGGAGGTTTCCGATTACGCGCCCGGCCATTACGAAGGGCCTCTGGTTCCCAGCCCGCCCCATGCGGACGACAACCCCCGGAAGGCCGTGGTCATTTCCTGGCCGGACCGGGAGGAACGCTTTGTTTTCAGCCATGAGGCCAGCTATTGCCCCCTGCTGGAACTGCCGGGCGGGGAAGCTATGTGCAACCAGTTCTTCGAGGGAAACCTGGGCGACGCCGAGTTGTTCAACGAATGGGGACGCAAGGAGCGCAACAGCTTCGTCGATATCATCGAGAGCGGGCCGGAGCGCGTCGGGGTGCGATGGACTTATTTGTGCGTTCGGATGACGGGCGACGCCCAGCCGCGGCTGCGCGGGACGGAGGACTATTTCGCCGATCCGAACGGCCTCATCCTGCGGCGCATGAGCTATGAGAGCCTGATGCCCGAGTCAGTGGCAGGCTATAGCACCCAGCCGGTGGAACTCTTCGGGGTGGCTCCGTCCGGGGCGGCTCTAGCGGATATCTTCCCCCGCGCTCCGGGTCGCGGGGATTTCCGCACTCACACGGTTCTCGATCTCTATAGCCCGCGCCGGTACGACCTCTACTGGGACGAAGGGGGCGGCGTCCGGCGCAGCGGTGACGACGCCACCCTTGCGGCCATCGCCCGGTCGCCGGGCTGCGCCCTGGTCATGCCTTTCAGGGCGCGGCGGCTCTTTGCCGTACTCGGCGCGGCCAGCGGGTTCCCGCCGGATCGGACCCAGCTTGTAGACCACTGCACTCCGGCGGCGGAGGGCGGCTGCGCCTGGGGCGCGGGGCGCTGGGATCACACTGGCCCATCGGCTGGCTCAATTCCCAGACCTCCTGCTGGCAGTTCGGGTCGCCCTATCCCTACAGCTTCGGATCGGTGGGCCAGTTCTTCGTGCCGCCGGGGCAGCGGATCCGCTCGTTTGCCCGGGATTATCCGGCTCTATGCGAGGATATGGCCCTTAACCGATGGACGGAGCGCCGCCTTTTTGCCGTGCTGCTGGGCGCGGCGCGGAGCCTGGAGGATATCCGCCGGATCGGACGAGGGTGGCTCGGTCAGGGTGCGGCCTGCCTCCAACCGGAGAGCCTCTCGCTCCTGCGGTGAGCCGGCCCGGATCGGCCTCCTGCGGCAGGCGGCGTCATTCTTCCATGACTGCGATCTCGGCCCAGTCGCGCAGGCGGATCCGCACTTTCCACCCGCCGCCGGTGCGGCTGACCGTGCATTGCGGCGGCCTGTCTCTGCCGTCAAGTCCGAAGAGACGGACGGCGGGCCGGGCGCGACCCTTCCGGAGGTAAACCCCCGAGACGCAGGTGATGGTTTTCTCCCGGCCTTCGATCCATCCTTTGCCGAGCCTGACGGGAGTGATGGGGAACATGCGGTTGATGGGGCCGTATGCGCCGCTCCCTTCGCCGGTCTGCGGGATATCCTCGATGGCGTAGTGGTAGTAGAGGGTCGCATGCCGTAGATAGGCCACCACCGCCTTCATGATCCTCCGAGCCGTGTCCTTTTGGCCGGAGGAGACGATGCCCAGTCCGATAGGACTTGCCAGGTGGCCGTTGAAGAGATCGGAAACGGCGGGCGGCTCCTGGCCGTCCTTTACGGCGAAGGGGTCGAAAGACTCCTGGGTTTCCGAAAACCGCTGCACCGGCAGGGCCTGCTCCTCGCCGGAAGTGGCGTAGGTGTTGGCGACCACGATCTTGCCGCGCCGGAGAGCGTATCGGCAGAGGCGAACCCGGGAGCCGATCCCGGCCAGGCTGCAATCCGTATAGCGCTGCCCGATCTTCCCATCGCCCGGGTTGATCTCCGCACTGACCCCATCCCAGACGCCGTAGGCGCGCTGGGCCGACCCGAACCAGCCCTGGCTGAATTCATCGATATAGAAGCCATCGAAGCCCACCTCATCCAATAAAAACTTCACCTGACCCATCAGAAAGCGATCCTGAGCGTTGCCGGGGGCGGGATAGACGCTCAGGGCGGTCTGCGGCCTGCCGCCGCGCGTATAGAGTTCCAGGGTGAGATTGCCGTCGGCGTCCCGTTTCACGCTGTCCCGCCAGGGCAGATGCGCCCGGTCGATGATCTTCGTCTGCTCGGGGGTGAGGCGGACATTGCCGGTCGCCGCTCCGCCCGCTTGAGGCAGCTGCTCTCCGCCCGGGATGCGCTTCGGAACGATGGTCACCCAGTCGGTTTCGATGCAGCCGACGCACCGGATGGCGGGATCCGCCGATTTCAAAGCGCGGATCGCCCTTCGCATCCGTTCCCTGTATTCCGGGCGCGGCCACACCCGGTCGAAACTGCCCGGGTCGTAATCGAGCCAGGGGGTCAGGGCCGCGATTCTCAGCTTTTTGCGCTTCAGATAGGCCCGCAGAGCCGGAGGGTCGTTCAGGATCGGGGAGGCGATATCGAAGAAGGCGAAGGGGCCGTCTACGGTGAAGTTCGCCTTCCAGTCCCGCCGGACCTGGTTGATGAAATCGAAGTAGCCCGCCCCTTCGGGAAGGAGATAGAGGCTCCACCGGAAGGTATGGCCCTGGTCGGGCTGGAGGGTCATGCCCGCCATCGCCAGCCGCGCCTGATTGTCCGGGAGGCCCAGCCCGGGCTCGAACCGGAGCCGGAAGAGATTGTCTTCGATCAGCACGCCCAGGCGCTCCCGGGAGCCTGCCAGAAAGAGGGTGGGGTTCTCCGCCACGCCAGGGGAGAAGGCGCTCCGGAAGGGGGCGGGAGCCGTCAGGGTGTGGCGGAGGAGCAGGCCCACCGGCTCGCGACTATGGTTGGTCAGGCGGTCCTCGAACCGGATCCGGCCCGGTTCCGGAAAGACTTTGCGTTGCAGCCGGAGGCGGCTGCCTTGAGCCTCTATCCGAAGGAGGCGGCTCGAAGCGGCGCGGATTCGGGGACGCCATCTGGTCTCGCTGCCTCCGGCCTCACCGGCAAGGTGGTTCCACCCGATCCGCTCGCCGGGATACGAATAGGCGCTCTCGATGAGGTAGGGGCCTCCCCTGCCGGTCCTGATCTGAATCTGCCCCTGCCGGGATACCGACAGCGCCGCTCGCCCGGCCCGGATGCCCCGGACAGGCCGGGCGGGCCGGTAGGGGGCGGCCAGGGAGAGCCTGGCGATGCCTGCGCGAAAGTGAGACCGGACTTCGGCTGCGGAGAGCGCCCGGCTGTAGACTTTCACCTCATCGATCTTGCCGGGGAAATAGGCGGTGCGGGTATACGCCGGATCGTCGGCCTCGGGATCCCCGGCCACGCAGCCAATGAAGAATCGCTTCCCCGCCTCGATCACCGCCGCTTTGGAAGCCCGGGCGCTGACCGGCCTGCCGTCCACATAGAGGGTCAGCGTTCTGCCGTCGAACGTGCCTGTCAGGTGATGCCAGGAGCCGGGAGTCAGCAGGCTCTTGGCGCTGTTCCCCCCGCCGGAGATATACCACCAGCACTTTCCGTCGGCATAGTAGCTGAGGAGGTAGCTCTCGAAATGCTTGCCCAGGATGCCCGGCTCTCCCTGCACGCGGGATCGGGGATGCACCCATGCCTCCAGGGTGGCCTGCTTCCTCAAATCGAGCGCGGGCGGGCTGCCGCAGTCCACGAAATCGCCGATGCCGTCGAACTCCAGGCAATAGCCGCTTCCCTGTCGGACGTGGCGCGCCCCATGGATCCGCCCGTCGCAGCCGGAGCCGCTCGCATCGCGGGCAACGGAGCCGGAGCCTTCATCGAACGGGTAATGGGCGACCAGGCCCGGCTCCCCGCCCCATGCGGGGAAAGCCAGGAAAAGACTGAAGGCAGGCAGGAACCACCGGCGCAGGCGGCGCATGGAGTTCTCCTTTCAGGGAGGCGGGTGTAAGCAGATTCTTTACGGGATGGGGATGTCCTGCCTGCGCTCAGTCTGCGGTGACAGAGCGGCGGAGAGATCCCCGGTAAAGGCCGTCCGGAACCGCTCTCCGGCCCCGGCCCATCGAATCGAACCACCCGGGCGGGAAGGCCGGTACGCAAAGACTCGTTGGCGGCCCAGCCGATGGCGGTGATGTGGAGCGCATCGCAGAGGCCCTGCGGCGGATCTGCGCTCTGCGCGATGGCCGACAGGAAGGCGCGCAGGCAGCCCTCCCAGGCGGACCGGTGGCCGCCCCGGTCCGCTTCCATGCCTGCCAGCCCGCATTCCCGTTCCAGGGTGTCCAGGTCTTTCCAGGCCGAAAGCGTTCCGTCTTCCACCACGGCGGCGCGGTCGAACTCGAAGCACCCGCCCGCGCCCTGGAGGCAGTAGCCCGGCTGCGGCGGACGCCAGGAGAAGACATCGTCTACGAACTCCAGGATGCGGCCCGACGGCAGCTTCCCGACCGTGGTTACGCGGTCGTGCTTGGCGTATCCGGGCATGGTGCGGGGGCCGTAGCTGTAGACTTCGGCCACGCGCTCTCCGAACACCTCCAGGAGCGGCATGGCGTTATGCACCGCGCTGACCCGGCCCCCGATCCTGCCACCGGTTCGGTGCTGCCGGGAGCGCGGAGGATGCACATATCGGCTGCGAATCCGGCGTAGACCAGGTTTTCGATGCCGCGCCGGCGCAGGATGCGGTCGAATGGAGAGGTTTGTAGCGCAAGCGGCTTGCCGGGAAGCGCGGCCACCACCCGGGTGCGGTCCATCCGGGCGTAAGGGGACGCCGTTTCGAAATCCGGGCCGTGGCTGCGAGCGACAATCTTCGCCCGGTGGCCCGGAACCACCTCGGGCGGCCCCTCCGGGAGGGTCGGGCCGGGCGGGTCCAGCGCATCCAGGCCGTCCGGATGCCTGGCCCAGATCAGGGGATGCTCCACATGGCAGACGACTCTCCCTGCCCGGCGGGCCGCATCCATGGCCGGGCGGATCGCCTCAGCCATGATACGCTCCGCTTCCTGAAACCACGCCTCGCAGCTCTGACCGACGAAGAAGTTCGGATCGATCTGGGGCCGCCCTCGCAGCCGATATCCCAGCAGTGTCAGCGTGCCGGGCATGGCGCTTCCCCTCCTGATATCGGAATGTTCGCGCTTCGATTCTACAGGCGGGCGGAGCTTTCCTGCCGGTTGGGGCAGAATCGAATTGTCTTTATCTACAGATTTCAGTATATAATGGCTTTTGCTTCATAATAAGGCTGCCTGGCCCGCCGGGGCGGAGTTCGGGGCTTTGGGAGATCGTTACCTAACCCCCCGACCCCCTTCCCGAAACGGGAAGGGGGAGTGGATGGTGCTGTAAAACAACGCACTATCTGTCCCCCTCTCCCCGCTTCGGGGAGAGGGGTTAGGGGAGAGAGGTAACCCCGTCCCCGCTTCGGGGAGAGGGGTTAGGGGAGAGAGGTAATCCAGGCCAGGGGAGAGAGGGAACCCATCCCCCAGGAACAGCAGATGGTATGAAGCGAAAGTCCTAATGCAAATGCTCTATCCGGGCTTTCCAATTATCGGAAAGGACAGCAGGCCGGTTTCCTCTATCGCCGGAAGGACTTTGAAGCGAGGGGTCGAAAACCCGGAAGGATATTTGATCTGATGCCAGCACGCTTTCCGGCTATCCCCGTCGGCCCGGTCCGGGGAAGGAGTGGAGGAAGATTCCTGTGAGAAGACACATCCATCGGACATGGCCTCGCCTGCTTGCCATGTCGCTGGCGCTTTCCGGCCTCAGCCTAGCCTCTGCGGCCGGAGCGAAAGAGCCTGCGCCCGCCAGCCGCAGGGCGGCCCTGCTCGAGACGGCGGAGAGAGGGCCTGCCGCGATCCCGCAGCTTTCGGCGGCCCTGCAAGACGATAATGCGGTCGTGCGGCGCACGGCGGCCCGCATCCT
This sequence comes from Armatimonadota bacterium, assembly GCA_020846535.1. Lineage (GTDB taxonomy): Bacteria > Armatimonadota > JADLDR01 > JADLDR01 > JADLDR01 > JADLDR01. The sequence continues at coordinate 60,275 of JADLDR010000199.1, forward strand.
GGCAGTGATGGGGCGGCCCGCTCGCCCGGCCCTCGCTCGGGCGCTGGGCAACAGCGACTTCGTGGTGCGGCAGGCGGCGCTCCGGGCGGTATGCAGTCCCCTTGTTCCCGGCAGCCTCCCCTACCTGGAGCGGGCGATGAAGGATCAAAGCCCCGCGATGCGCCTGGCCGCCGTGAACCTCCTGATCCGCATGAAGCCGCGCGCCCCAGCCGTCACCCGGGCGCTCGAAAGGGCGCGCGCCGACAGGATGCCCGCCATCCGGTCGGCGGCGGCGCGGGCGCTCTGGCCCTTCACCAAAGAGACGATCCTGGTTCGCGACCGCAAGGACTGGGATCACGAGGTTCATGTGAGCCGGACGATCCCGCTGCCGAAAGAAGGATGGCGCTTCCAGGCCGACCCGAAGCAGGACGGCCACCTGAGGAAGTGGTACGAGCCGGATTTCGACGATACTGCCTGGACGCCCATTCATATCGAGGAAGCGTGGGAATCGCAGGGGCATCCGGGGCTGGACGGGGTCGCCTGGTACCGGGGAGCCTTCGATCTTCCCGCAAAGCCCGACCTGCTGGCCGTGGAGATCCGATTCGAGGGAGTGGATGAGTGCGCCTGGGTCTGGATCAACGGGCGCTTCGCCGGGCAGCACGATATCGGGCCGGAAGGGTGGGACAAGCCCTTTGCGCTCGATATTACCGGGGACGTGCGCTGGGGCGAGAGAAACCGGATCGCCGTGCGGGTGGAGGACAGCGCCCAGGCGGGCGGCATTTGGAAGCCGGTTCGAATCGAGGCGCTGAAATGACCCGAAAGATCTCCCGTTTTCTGCGAACGATCCTGCCGCTTGCGGCTCTGTGCCTCCATGCGGCGGCCGACGGGAAGGAGGCCGTCCCGGCCTGGCAAAAAGCCTATACCGGCGATGACGCCACCGGGCCGGAGGTGATCGCGCTCTGGCAGTTCGCTCCCAGTCAGGCGGGCCGCGACAGTTCCGGTCGCGGTCACGACCTGACGCTCCGGGGCCAGGCCCGCTTCCTGACCGAAGGCCCCTTCGGCGGCTGCCTGGAGTCGTTCCCTGCGGGCGAATCCGGCGACCGGCCCCAGGGCGCGGTCGCCAAATACGACCCGCGCCTCTCTCCGGCGGGGGCGTTCACCCTGGAACTCTGGTTCAAGCCCAAGCCGGAGATCGCTCGGGCCGGCGATTTCTTCCTCATCGATAAGAAATACTACAACTACGCTAAAGATATCCCTGAAGCCAACTGGGATTACTGTCTCTGCCTGGTCCGGTCGGGCAAGGGCCGGTTCCGCCTCCAGGCCCACCTGGGATACGGCAGGGATTCGGCGGTCTACTCCTCCTCCGAGATCGAACTGCCGCCAGGCAGGTGGCGGCATCTGGCGTTCGCCTACGACGGCGCGGGCACGGCGCGCTTTTTCGTCGATGGCCGACCGGCGGGCAGGATGTTCCACGAGGGCCGCGGGCCGGTCGCCCCGGGCCGCTACGACCTGGTGATCGGCGACCGCTACGGGAGCGTCCACAGCGGATGCCCGGGCTGCATCGCTCAGGTTCGCCTCTCCGGCGGGATCGTGCCCGACTTTTCCGGTGGCCTCGACATCGATCCGGCGGGCGGGCGGACAGCCTTTGTCCGCATGGAGAAAAACGCGGCGGTGTCTCTCACTCTGAGCAACGATACCGGGCGGGCGCTCGATGCCGGGTCCGTGCGGATCGCCTTCGCCGGAGAGCATCGCTCCTTCGTCATCCCTGCCCTGCCATCGAAGGGGAAGCGCGTCCTGTCCGTGCCGGTCGACACGGCCCTGCGCCCGGGCGTGTATCCGATGGAGGTCGCTGCCTCAATTTCAGCCGGAGCGCGTTCTTACCGGACCCGCGAGAGCTTTTCCGTGGTGATTGCCCCTCGCCCGCTGCCGGGCCGGATGCCGGTGGTGATGTGGGGCTACGGCGACCTGCCCCGCCTGAAGCAGATCGGCTTTACCCATGTGCTGGCAAGCCTTCAGGATTACGGCCGCATCTGGGAGGCCGGAAGGCCGGTGCAGGCCCAGAGCGCGGGCGATGTCGCGGAAAGCGCCCGGATGCTGGACGAATATCTCGGCGTCGGCATCGGCGCGGTCGCTTACACCTATCCGGGGTCATGGCTGGCGAGCAATCCGGCCCTGAAGTCGCGCTTCGACCGGATCGACCGCTTCGGGCAGCCGCGCGGCCATGACAATGTGTGCGCCTCTTTCCCGGAGGTGCAAATGTTCGGCTACAATGTGGGAGCCTCTATCGCGCGTACCTACGGGACGTTCCCGGCCCTTCAGTCGTCGCTCATCCACTCCGAGGTGAGAGACGCCACCGATCTCTGCTTTCACCCGCACGACCGCGCCGCCTGCTGGAAGGCGACCGGCGAGGATATCCCCCTCGAAATCCAGAGCAAAGCGGGCCTGAGCCGGTCGGGAATCAAGGGCTTCCCGGACAATCAAATTTTGCCGGACAACGACCGCATCCTGCGCTTTTACCGCTGGTTCTGGAAGGACGGCGACGGCTGGAACCGGCTGCACACCCGCGTTCACGAAGGCTTGAAATCGACGGGCCGGAAAGACCTGTGGACATTTTTCGATCCGGCGGTGCGCGTTCCGAGCGTCTGGGGGAGCGGGGGAGGAGTCGATGTCCTCTCACAGTGGACGTATTCCTATCCCGATCCGATCAAGATCGGCCAGGCGACCGACGAGCTTTTTGCGATGGCGGCAGGCAGGCCCGGGCAGCAGGTCATGAAGATGACCCAGATCATCTGGTACCGCTCCGGCACTGCCCCAAAGCTGCCCCTGGAGGCGTCGAGGCGAGCGACCTGGGAGAAGCAGAAGCCCGATGCGGAATTCATTACCATCGCGCCCGACCACCTGCGCGAAGCCTTCTGGTCGAAGATGTCCCGCCCTATCCGGGGCATCATGTACCATGGCTGGGAGTCTCTGGTGGATACAGGCAGCACGCGCGGCTATCGCTTCACCCACCCGCAGACCGCTGCAACGCTTGCGGATCTGATCCGCACGGTCGTGCGCCCGCTGGGGCCTGCGCTCTTGCAGGTTCCCGACCGCAAGAGCGATGTGGCGCTCCTGGAAAGCTTCAGCTCTCAGGTCTTCGCAGGCCGCGGCGCGAGCGGTTGGAGCGAGGGCTGGGAGGCGGATATGCACCTTATCCTCCAGTGGGCACGGATCCAGCCGAAAATTCTGTATGAAGAGACCGTCCTCCGCGACGGCCTCGGCGATTACCGCGTGCTGGTGATGCCCTACTGCGATGTCCTCACCGAGAGCGTCGCCCGGAAGGTGAAAGCCTTCCAGAAGCGCGGCGGCATCGTCGTCGCCGACGAATACCTGACCCCCGCGCTGGTCCCGGATATCGTGGTTCCGGCCTACACGCGCACCGGCAGGGCGCGGGCCGACAAGGCCGCCCTCCAGGCTCGCGCCTCCGGCCTTCGCAGGGAACTGGACCCCTTCTATACCCGGTACGGCGACTCCGGCAGCTCCGATGTTGTCGTTCGCTTCCGCAAATACCGGGATTCCGACTATCTCTTCGCCCTGAACGACAGGCGCGCCTTCGGGAATTATGTCGGGTGCCACGGCCTGGTGATGGAGAAGGGACTTCCCCATTCGGGCGGCCTTCTGGTCCGGCGCTCCGGCGGCTATGTCTACGATCTGGTTTCTCACCGGCCCGTGCCATCGAAGGCCGGGCGGGGCGCTCTGCGCTTCTCGGCTGCCTTCGCTCCGGGCGGCGGGCGGCTCTTTCTGATCACACCCGGCAGGATCGCCGGGGTGCGCTTGACCGCGCCGGCGAAGGGAAAGCTCGGAAGGCCGATTCATGTTTCAGCCGCCGTGGTGGACGGCTCAGGCAGGCCCGTGCCGGCGGTCGTGCCCGTGGAAGTGGCCGTTCTCGATCCGCTGGGCCGTTCAGCGGAGAAAAGCGGCTTCTACGGTGCCAGGGACGGCCGGTTGGCCCTTACCCTCGATCTGGCCCGCAACGATCTGCCCGGTCGCTGGACGCTGCGAGTGCGCGAACTGGCTGCCGGCAGGGAGCGCGCGCTCCGGTTCGCAGTGACGCGGTAGGGAGAGGCGGCTGTTTCGTTATGGGGAGGGGTTACCTCTCTCCCCTGGCCCCTCTCCCCGAAACGGGGAGAGGGGAGGACTCCGTAGTGCTTGACGGCCTCATCCACTCCCCCTGCCCGTTTCGGGAAGGGGGCCGGGGGGTTAGGTAACGATCTCCCAAAGCCCCGAACCCCGCCCCTGCGGGACAGGCACCCTTACCTGGATTGGACTTGCCCCGATTTGGTGGACACCCGTATCATAGGGTTTGGAGGGGGCCATGTCGATATCCCATCCGCCCGATCCGCAAGCGTTCCAAGATGAAGCGGTCCGCCTGGCGCTCTTGGGCGAGAGCCGCTTCGCTCAGCCGGTGGCCGAGACTCGCCTGGAGCGGCGGTTTGTCGTGGCTCAGCCTGATCCGGTCTGGTGGCGGGAGATCCCTTCTATTCCGACCGATGAAGGCTGGCCCTAATCTGACGCCCGTGCTGGATCGGGGCTTGCGCCAGAGCATCGGCTGGGCGATGGACCGCATCCTGGCCCACACCTTGGGACTCGATGCTCTCTCGATGGCCCTGGCAACACGCCCGCCCTCGGCAGGATGGCGGCCTCACAGCGACCGAGGAGTGCCGGACGCCTGTGCCGACGATCAGCGCGTGCGGGCCCCGATAGCCTCCACGTGAGGATGAGCCGCGCCGGCAACGGCTGGGGCCATGCGCCGATGGAACGTTTCATGGCGACCCTGCAAACGGAGTGGGTTCATCATCGCCAGGATGCCACCCGAGCCGAGACTCGGAGGGATTTGTTTGACTACATCGAAAGCTTTGATAACCGACAGCGGCTCCATAGCGCCTTAGGCTATGTCAGCCCGGCCCAAGTCGAATCTCAATTTTCCCGGCAATGACTGGGGGATTCGTGTCCACCAAATCGGGGCAAGTCCAATTGCGGCGCAGCCGAAATATAAGGACGAAAACCTGTGGTCTCCCCAGGCCTTCGATGTCTACTGGCGGATCGCGGCCCGCCAGATTCTCGCTCTACAGAACGCTTTGAAATAACGCCCGGAAACGAGGGGTTTATGTCTCTTTTCAAGGAATGCGATCTGCGCGGCCTCTATGGGAAGGATATCACCGAGGAGACCGCCTTCGAACTGGGGCGGGCGATGGGAACGATGCTCCCCCGGAAAGCCTGCGTGGTGGCGGGCGATGTGCGCCTCAGCACCCCCGCCCTGAAAGCCGCCCTGATCGAAGGGCTGCTCGCTTCAGGCTGCCGGATCTACGATGTGGGGATCGTGCCCACGCCGGTCTACTATTTCGCCCGCCACTTTCTGGGGATACATGGGGGGGCGATGGTGACTGCTTCCCACAACCCGGCCCCCTATAACGGCCTGAAGCCGATTTTCGGCCCGCTGCCAGCCTCCCCGGAGGAGCTTCGGAAGATGGAGACCCTTCTGGAGAGCCGGGCCTTTGCCGACGGACGGGGAGAAGCAATCTCCATCGATATGATGGATGAGTACATCCGGTATATGAAGACGATCTTCCCCCCGCTGGCCGCGCCACAAAAGGTGGTCGTGGACGCCGGAAACGGCTCGGAATCGGAGACCGCCCCCGATCTGATGAGTCGGATGGGGTATCGGGTGGACAGACTCTACTGCGATATCGACGGGCGGTTCCCCAACCGCGACCCGAACCCGGCCATCCCGGAACACCTGCAAAGCCTGCGGGCGCAGGTAAGGGAAGCGGGCGCATCCTTCGGCGCTGCCTTCGACGGGGACGGAGACAGGGTATCTTTCGTGGATGAACGGGGGCGCTTTCTGCCTGCCGATAAGATCATCGTGCTGCTGGCCCGCGAGCTTCTCCGGCCCAGGCCCGGAACGGTGGTCTACGACCTGAAATGCTCCCAGGCCGTGCCAGAGGCGGTGGAGGCGATGGGCGGGAAGGCGGTCATGGAACGCTCCGGCCACACCTTCCTGAAAACGAAAATGATCCGGCTGCGGGCCGTTTTTGGGGGCGAGGTCAGCGGCCATTATTTCTACCACACCCTGGACGGGGGCGATGACGGGCTGTACAGCGCCCTTCTCCTGGGCCGCCTTCTGGAATCGCACCCAGAAGGGCTGGCGGCCTGGGCCGATACCGTCCCCTCATACTGCATCACCCCGGATTTGCGCCTGCCGCTATCCGGCGAAAACCCCTCCGACCTGATCCGCCGCGTCGGAGACGCCCTATCCCCGCGCTACCCCGCTTCCACTGTGGATGGCATCCGCATCCGATTTGCGGAAGGGTGGGGGCTGCTCCGGGCATCGGTCACAGAGCCTGCCGTGACCCTCCGCTTCGAGGCCCGCGTCCGGGATCAACTGGCTCCGGTCATCGAGCGATTCCTGGCTCCGGTCCCGGATCTGGCGGAGCGGGTGCTGGCGATGGAGGCAGTAAGGGATATCCTGACCGGAAGCGGCGAGAGGAGCGAAAGCGATGAGTGAGAATATCCGACAGTCGCTGGCAGTCTATGGGCACAAGATCGCCCACAAGGGCCTGGTGGTCGGGCCGGGCGGAAGCGTCAGCGCCAGGGAGGGCCTGGCGTTCTGGATCACGCCCTATGGCCGCGCGCTCGATGAGGCCGCTCCGGAAGAGATGGTCGAAATGTCTTTTCCCGAAGGGTATGTCGCCGGCGAGGGGCAGCTTCCGAACGAGGAAGTGCTGCTGCATATCGAGCTCTACCGCACCCGGGCCGATATCGGCGCGGTAGCTCATGTTCATCCTCCGATGGTCATCGCTGCCGCTGCTGCGGGCATCCCGGTCCAGGCCATGTTCCCGGACTTCGCCCTCTACCTGGGAACCTCCATCCCGGTGATCGATTATATCGCCCCGACCACACCGGAACTGGCCCTCGCCCTCTGTGATATCATGGAGGGAAGCGATTCCGCCGTCCTCAAAAACCACGGCGCGGTGACAGTCGGAAAAACGCTCCGGGACGCCTACTACCGGGCCGTTGTGCTGGAGGAATCGGCCCGGATGCAACTGGCCGCCCTGACCGCCGGCAAATCGGCGCGTTTCATCACCGAGGCCGAAGCCCAGGAAATCCTGGCCTACCACACCGAACTCCACCTCCGCGAAACCCTTGCCCGGATGCGGCGGGAGTGATCCGGATGAAGGATGGAAGAGCATCTCGCAAAAGTGATGCCAGTGAAGTGAAGCTATTCTCCTATGGTACGCATCATTTTGCGAAAAATCATTCACCTGAAGTACATTAGCATGCCCTACTTACCTCGCTTTCCTTCACTGGCACGGGGAAAGAGGCCGCCCGGCTGCCGTAATTCGATTTACATTTCGTGAAGCTTCCTCCACCTCACATATTCCTTTGGTGTCTTGACGCTCTTTAAAAAGGCGATGTAGCGTTCGTGAATCTTTCGGGCGATCTCAGGATATTCGGCTGCGACATTGCGCGTCTGGCCCGGATCGGAGGGCAGGTGGAAGAGGGCCATTCCGCCTTTGCCGGCGGGGCGCTCCGAGCGGGCGATGCTGTCGACAACAGCGGTGGTATGGGCAGGCTGGCCCGCTTCCGCGCCTCCGCCGCAGATCAAGGCCCATTCGTCGGTGGTGATGGTACTCTGGCGGCCCGACGCCGGGCCGTGGATGATCGACCAGGAGGAGACGGCAAAGGGCCGGACGGAGCGTTTCTTTCCCTCCAGGATCGGGACGAGAGAATGGCCGTGCAGGCTTCCGGGATCGGGAGCGCCAGTTAGTTCCAGGATGGTGGGCATCAGGTCGGCAAACTGCGCGAAGGCACCGGTGCGCCTGCCCTGCGGCCCGCCCGGGACGCTGATCAGGAGCGGGATGTGGGCCATCTCCGGGTAGAGGGGAACGGTCTGGAATGTCCCGTCCCGGATGATGCCCTTGCCGATCAGTCCATGCTCTCCGAGATAGAAGCCGTGGTCGGTGGTGAAAATGACAGCCGTGTTGTCCAGAATCCCCATATCTTCCGCTTTCCGCAAAAGCGCCCCGGCCCAGCGGTCCACCAGGGTCGCTTCCCCGGCATACAGCGCCCGCATGTGCTTCAATTCCGCATCGGTCAGGTAATCGGCAGGGCCGTAGGCCGGGTAGATCACCTCCTCCCCTGTGTAGCCCGGGTCGTACAGGTCGGTGTAGTAGCGAGGAGGATCCCACGGCTCGTGCGGGTCGAAGGTATCGACATAGAGGAAGAAGGGGTTTCGCGCGTTCTTTTCGAGCCATCGGGACGCCCGGCTCATGGTCCGGGCCACGAAATAGTCTTCCTCATATCGGCGCTCGGAGACGTTTTGTAGGTACTGCCTCACGGTTTCATCCGGGCTTCGGAGCTTGTGCGGGGCGCAGGGGAGGGGCGCATCCACTGGATCGGTCACCAGGCGGTCGTTTTCCTGGCCCCGGATCCACTCCCAGCCGGTGAAGCCCCGGTCGAAGTGGTAGCCTGACTGGAGAATATGCGGCGTATCCGCGATGAGCATGGTGGTGTAACCGGCCCGGCCCAGCACCTCTGCGATCACCGTCTCCTTTGGGGAAAGCGGCTGCCAGTCACAGTAGGTGAAGGAATAGCGCCCTGTCAGCAGGTCCGTCCGGGCGGGAACGGTCGGAAAGGAGCCGGTGTAGGCCCGGTCGAAGATGCAGGACCGGGAAGCCAGCCTGTCCAGGTTCGGCGTGCTGATCCACGGGTTGCCGTAGCATCCCAGATGATCCCGCCGGAAGGTATCGGAAACGATCAGGATAATATTCATCACAAGCGCCCCTCCTATGGCGCTGTCCCTACGAGGAGCGCAAGGACAGCGACGCGATCATGCAACATGGTCGCCTTCCTCTTCGGAACGGCTTTGAAATCTCCTCCTCCATCGTGCAACCCTTGTCCTTCCCGCTTCGTAGTGGGGGTAGAGGTGAACCGCGATGAACACTGTTCCGATAGAATCAATGACCGCCAGTCACCGCCGGAGAATCGGGTCGGTGGTGGCGCTGCTCTTCCTATCCCCGATGGTGGCCGAATTGCTGTCGGCCTCTCTTCCCTTCGTCCACTTTTTCAATCCCTTTTCGCTGGCCCTGATGCTGGGACTGTACGGATGCGGGGCGCTGCTGGTGCGCGAGATCGTTTTCCGGTATCGCCTGAGCCTGGTGGGTATGCTGCTGCTGGGGTGCGCCTACGGGATCATCGAGGAAGGGCTGACCTGTAAGAGCTTCTTCAACCAGAACTGGGGCGACCTGAATTTCCTGGCCGTCTACGGGCGGAACGGGGGTGTAAACTGGGTCTGGAGCGTCGCCCTGACCTATTATCATGCCATTGTCTCCATTATGGCTCCGATCCTGCTGACCCAGGCGCTTTTCCGGGAGGAAGCGGGCAGGCCCTGGCTTTCCCGGCGCGGCTGGCGGGTGGCGGGAACCTGCCTCACCCTGGTGACCCTCCTGGGCTTTTCCGTGATGGATTCCATGCCCTTCAACCCGCACGAAATCCGGGACCCCCTTGCGCTGTCCGCCCGGCTGACCGGGCAGGAAAGGCCCCTCGACCGCAGCATCTATAACCAGCTTGCCCCGGAGACAATCAAGCTGATGCAGACCCGGCCCCCCAAAGCCTATGACCTGCAAAAAAGGCTTTCGTGGGAGATGAACCGCCTTCTGGTCGGCCCGGTTCTCTACCGGCAGGACCGCTTCGCAGGCATCTCCGTCCCTCCCGAGCTTTTGATGCGCCTTCAGAAGCGGCTGAACCGCGACGATACCATCCGGGCCAACCGCCAACTGCTGGAGGCCGCCTATCCGGGCATGCTGGCGAGCCGGGCGCATGACCCGTTCCGTCCCTCCTGGATCCTCACCCTGGGAACGATCCTGACCATCCTGTTCCTCTCCCGTCTGGCGCTCGATCAGAAGGAACCGGAGAAATCGGCTCCTGTCCGCATTCGCCCCTACCGCAGCGGCCTTTTCGCCAGCCTCGGTTTCGCTCTCTGCGGCTTTCTCCTGCCCGGCCTGGTCGAAGGCGGCCTGCCCCTCCCGGCGACAGTGGTTCTGCTGGTCTGGGCCGGAGCCTTCTGGCTCCTTGCCCGCTCTCTGAGGCATCTGGAGGCCGCCCGCCCTGCCGTCTATGTGCGGGCATACTGGGCCGCCGGAATCATCACTCCCTGGATCTTCTTGGGCGGCTTGCAGCAAAACAACCCCAGCCCCCTGGAAAACTTCTCCGGAGCCGCCCTCGTCTCTCTCACCTTCTCCCTCTGGCTCATCGCCCTTACCCGCCGCTGGAAGCGCCAATCCAGCGAATCCCCGCAGGAAATTTCCGCCCTACCGCGAATGTAAGGAATAGGGTCAGGGGATAGGGATTAGGGTATAGGGTATGGGGCTGCGCGCGGCATGCATCATCCTACGCGGCACTCTACACCCTACACCCTATCCCCTATCCCCTATCCCCTAGCCCTATCCCCTACCGAGGAGGCTTCTCTTGGACATCATACGAGTCGGGATGATCGGGGCAGGCTCGATCAGCGAGTGCCATCTGCCCTGTTTTCAAGGCAAACAGGACGCCTGCGTGACGGCGATTGCCGATATCAATCTCGGACAGGCTCGCTCGCAGGCGGAGAAATACGGCATCTCCTTCGCGACCGCCGATTATCACGAGCTGATCGAGCGGGAGGATGTGGATGCAGTGATCGTCGGGATACCGACCCGCTTCCACCCGGAGGCGGTTTTCGCGGCGGCGAAGGCGGGCAAGCATATCCTGTGCGAAAAACCCCTGGCCCGGGCGATGGTGGAGTGCGATGCCATGATCCGGGCGGTGGAGGAGGCCGGATCGGTCTTCTCGATGGCCTTCGTGGAGCGATACAACCCGGAGTGGCTTAAGATACGCGAGCTGGTGCAGTCCGGCGCGGTGGGCCGTCCCTGCATGTGGCGGCGGATCGTGGTCGGATGCCCGCCCCAGCCGCCCTACGGGGCCTGGTACAGCGATGCCTCCATGAGCGACGGCCCCCTGACCGAAAGCGGCAGCCACGACTTCGACTTCGTGCGCTACACCTTCGGGGACGTGAAGAGCGTGACCGCCAGCGTCCGCCGGTACGGCAGGATCGGCGATGTGGACGACACCGGAACCGTTATCCTCGACTTCAAGAGCGGGGACCAGATGCTCTGCCTCTGGTCGTGGGCGCTGCCTCCGGGCGCATCGGCGGGCATGGGCGGCCTGGACGTGATCGGCCCGGAAGGGGCTGTTCTCTCGGCCCGCAAATCGGAAGACGGGCAGCTCTATTATCCGGTCTCCAAAGCAGGCGGCGTCGAGGAGTATCCTTTCGGCCCGGTCTGGACGCCCGATACCTGGTACTGCGGTCAGATCAAAAACTTCCTGGCCTCCATCCGCGGGCGGGAAACCCCGCGCGCCACCGCCGAAGACGGGCGCAAGGCCCAGGAGATCTACCACGCCGCCGTCGAAAGCAGCCGGACAGGGCGAAGGGTGGATCTGGAGTAGGGAGCGGGCTGACTCTATCGGGGCGAGGATAAAGGAGAAACCATGAAACTGCGAATAAGCCCGAACCGGCGTTACTTTGTCGATCAGGCGGACAGGCCCTTCTTTTACCTGGGCGATACGGCCTGGCTGCTCTTCCAACGGCTGGATTGTGAGGAAGCCGAGGCGTACCTGAAGGATCGGGCCGTCAAGGGATTCACCGTTATCCAGGCATACGTGATCCGGGGACTGGGCCTGCGGCATCCCGACGGCCCGGTCTCTCTTCTCGGAGAGACCCCTTTTCACGACCGCGATCCGGCCCGGCCCAATGAAGGCTACTTCGGCTACGTGGACTGGGTGGTGAACCGGGCCAACGAGATGGGATTGGTGATGGGGCTGGTGGTCGCCAAGTCCTGGCATGTGAACGAGCATCCCGAGAGGATCTTCGACGCCTCGAACGGTTTCGAATTCGGTCGCTTTCTCGGCAGGCGATACCGGAACAATGCGGTTATCTGGTATGTGGGAGGCGATTCCGCCCCGGGCAGCGACGGCGGAACCTGGGTGGCGATGGCGAAGGGCCTGAAGGCCGGAAGCGAAGGGAGTCACCTGGTTTCCTACCACGGGCATGGCGGCACTTCTTCCTCGGACTGGTTCCATCAGGCCCAGTGGCTCGATTTCAATTCGATCCAGTCCGGCCACGGGTGGGCGGCCAACACGCACGGTTATATCACCCGGGACTACCATCTCATCCCGGCCAAGCCGACCGTGGATATGGAGCCGCCCTACGAGAACCATCCCACCGGCCCCGACACCCCGCGCATCGACGCCCATCAGGTTCGGAAAGGGGCCTACCGGAACATGCTCGCAGGCGCGGCAGGGCACGGTTACGGGGCGCTGGACCTCTTCTATCTCTATAAGGACGACGAGGGGCCTTTCCCCCGCAACGGATTTCTCCCCTGGAAGCAGGCCATCGCTTATGAGGGGTCCCGCCAGGTCGGGCTGATGCGCCGCCTGTTCGAGAAGTACCCCTGGCACCTGCTCGTTCCCGATCTATCGGTGGTCGCATCGGGGCAGGGGGAAGGGGAAGACCATATCCAGGCCGCCCTCGCCCGGGACGGCAGCTTCCTGATCGCCTACCCCCCGCACGGCCAGCCCGTCGGCATCCATACGGATCGGCTTTCCGGCCAGAGCGTCCTCGCCCGATGGTACGATCCTCGGGAAGGAATATGGAACGAGATCGGGCAGGTTCCCGGAACCGGGGTTATGGAGTTCACCGCCCCTTCACAGGGCGAAAAAAGCGACTGGCTGCTGGTTCTGGAAGCAACCGGGTCGTAACGATTACGAGGGCTTATGCCCTTATGTCATTGCGAGGAGCGACAGCGACGACGGCTGCTTATTTATATTACAAGGGCTTTCGCTTATGAGGGCGACCCATCGGGTCGCCCTCGATCACCGTTCCGAATCTCTATCAAGCGAAAGTCCTGATTACGCTGGAGATTGCCATATCGTTGCGCTCCTCGTAATGACATATGGGCGATAGTTCTGAGAGTGCTATTTTTGTCATATGAAAGAAGATCGCCTCTTAACGGGGTGTCGGAGAACACGCGCAAGGTGTTGGCAAGCGTCTTCGGCACAGTGACCCAGGAGGAAAGCGAAAGCAAAACATATCGAGCGCAAGCGGCGGACAACCGCCTATGGCGCGTCAGGAAGAAAGATTAGCACTCGGCGTTCATGCGGGTGAAACCCGTCATTCCTCAAGAGGTGATTCTCATGCTTCTCAGGTTATCCCTTCTGGCGCTTCTCGCGGGTTTGTGCTTGCCTGCCCGGGCCGATGTCCGGTACAACCTCCTGACCTGGCCCAAATACCGGCTGCGCGGGGTGAATGTCAATCTGGATCAAAGCCCTCCCACCCGGGCCGATCTGGAGCATCTGGCGAAGGTCTGGAAGGCCAACCACGTGCGGCTCCAGATTTTTTACGGCGGCGTGCCCGAAGGGGCAGG
>JADLDR010000200.1 GCA_020846535.1 Armatimonadota bacterium
ACCGCAGGAAATCTGATCTCCGATCCCGAACTCTTCATCATGAGTACCTCCGTCGCTTTGGTTTTGAGTTACCTCTTTATTCGACAGAGTGTGCTCCTTTTACTCATTCATGAATAATCCGGGCTAGACGGAGGTGGCGGCCTTCACCCAGGAGGCGCGGACGAGCTGCCTGCCGTCCCACTTTCCTTTGTTTAGAAAAAGGTGGCCGAAGCGGGCCATCTCCAGGGCGGAAGTGACGATGCTGCCCGTCCACCCCAGAACCCGCCCCTGGGGAAGCATAACCTCCTCCCAGCGCCAGACTTTCATGCCGATGGGATCCGCGATCCGCCTTTTGAAAATAGCGTCGAGCGGCTCGCCGGCAGCTTTTGTCAGGATGCTGCCGAACTGCATCATGGCATCGTCCCAATACCTGAATTTCGTGCCGGGCGGGAAGATCGGCGGCGCGGGTGGCTCCGGGTTCCAGGAATCGCTCCGGCCCGCTTCATCGGTTTCGTAGCCCTCGCCCGCCGCATCGTATCCGGAGGTCATGGTGGCGAAGTGGCGAATCCTGACATGAGGGTAATAATGCGCCAGGTGGGGCGCGTATTTTTTCGCATAGTCCCCCAGCCGGATTTTCTTGTCCTCGACCAGCAGCCCCAGCACCGTGCTGGTGAACGATTTGGTGGCTGAAAAGATGGTGAACTCCCGTCCGCAGGCCGCGCCCCGGTGGATGAGATAGCCGTTACGGACAATCGCCACTGTGTCCGCGCCGCCGTAGCCCCTGAGGCTGCTTGCAAGATACGCTATGGCCTCTTTCACCTTTTCCGAAGAGACGCCCTGCGCTTCAGGAGGCGATTCCTCCCAGCGATCCTTCGGAAAAACGATCCGGGCGCTCTTTCCGGCTGAGGCGGGCATATTCGCGAAATATAACAGACCGATCATCAGGCATACTCTCCGTGCATTCATGTTCGCTCCCTTATCCGGCTGTCCCATTATACACCGGGCCGCCGGATACGTCAAGCAGCCAAAGTCCCTTGTCCGGTCGCCCGCCCTGCGGCGGTGCCCCTTACCGGTCCAGCGAAAGACCGTTCCCTGCCTGCCGATATCTGCCCCTCCCGAAAGACAGGAAAACAATCCCTTCTTGTGGAATAGCGATTCGGACAGGGGCAACGACTTCGCCGTAAAGGGGGTTCCTATGCTGACTCAATCTCCGGCCTGGCAGGCGCTGGAAGCGCACCACAGGGCCGTTCGCGATAAGCGTATGCGCGATATGTTCGAGGAAGACCCGGGGCGCTTCGAGAAGTTTTCGCTCAAAGCCTGCGATATCTTTCTGGACTACTCCAAAAACCGTATCACCGGGAAAACCATGAAGCTGCTCTTCAACCTGGCCCGGCAGCAGAATCTTGAGGGCTGGATCAAAGCCATGTTCGCCGGCAAAAAAATCAACCACACAGAGGGCCGGGCCGTCCTCCATACCGCCCTCCGGAACCGGTCGGGCGAGTCGGTTTATGTGGATAACCGGGACGTGATGCCCGGTGTCCGTGAGGTGCTGGCCCATATACGGCAGTTTGCGGAGCAGGTGCGGAGCGGGGCCTGGAAAGGCTATACCGGACAGCCGATCCGGGATATCGTCAATATCGGCATCGGCGGCTCCGATCTCGGCCCCGTCATGGTGACGGAAGCCCTGAAACCCTATGGAAAGCCGGGCCTGAGCGCGCATTTCGTCTCCAATGTGGACGGAACGCACATCGCCGAGGTTCTGAAGAAGGTCTCCCCGGAAAGCGTTCTCTTTATCGTCACTTCCAAAACCTTCACTACCCAGGAAACCCTCGCGAACGCAAAGACCGCCCGCGAGTGGCTTCTGGATCGTGCGAAAGAGAAATCCGCCGTCGCCCGGCATTTTGTCGCCGTCTCCACCAATGAGGAAAAGGTCGCCGACTTCGGCATCGAGACCGACAATATGTTCGGCTTCTGGGACTGGGTGGGAGGGCGCTACTCGCTCTGGTCCGCGGTCGGGCTGTCCATCGCCCTCTATATCGGGATGGACGAGTTCGAGAACCTCTTGAGCGGGGCGCATGAAATGGATAAGCACTTCCGCAGCGCCTCCCTGGAAGAAAACATGCCGGTTATCCTGGGGCTGCTGGGCATCTGGTACAACAACTTCTTCGGGGCCGAAACCCACGCTATTCTCCCGTACGATCAATACCTGCACCGCTTCCCGGCCTATTTGCAGCAGGGGGATATGGAGAGCAACGGCAAGAGCGTGGACCGGGACGGCAAGCGAGTGCGCTACTCCACCGGGCCGATCATCTGGGGCGAGCCGGGAACCAACGGGCAGCATGCCTTCTACCAGCTCATCCACCAGGGAACCAGGCTCATCCCCTCCGATTTCATTATCCCCCTGAAAAGCCACAACCCGCTGGGAAACCATCACGCCCTGCTCCTTGCCAACTTCTTCGCCCAGACCGAAGCCCTGATGAAAGGCAAAACGAAGGCGGAGGTGCGGGAGGAAATGAAAGACAAACCGAAGGCAGAAATCAAACGGCTCCTCCCCTACAGGGTCTTCGAGGGCAACAGGCCGACCAACTCGATCCTGCTCCCCGAGATCATCCCGCGCTCCCTGGGCTCCCTGATCGCCCTTTACGAGCACAAAATCTTCACCCAGGGCGCGATCTGGAATATCAATTCATTCGACCAGTGGGGGGTGCAGCTCGGGAAGCAGCTTGCCGACAACATACTGCCCGAACTGGAGGATCCCGGCCCTGTCGCCTCCCACGACGCCTCCACTAACGGGCTGATCAACTATTACAAGGCTTTCGCTTCAGGCCATCTGCCGGGCGACCGGTAGGGGCATCGTTCAGCCGTGTCCCATAGGGATCCAGATCAGGGGAAAGATACTCGGGTCCTGGGGGATGGGTGGCCCCTCTCCCCTGGCGTGGGTTACCTCTCTCCCCTGGCCCCTCTCCCCGAAGCGGGGAGAGGGGGATAGGCGGTGCGGTACTTTACCGCACCATCCACTCCCCCTGCCCGTTTCGGGAAGGGGGCCGGGGGGTTAGGGAACGATCTCCCAAAGCCCCGAACCCTACCCCGGCGGGCCAGGCACCCTTGTCGTGATGTGTAGGGGCGGCCCGATGAGTCGCCCTTCCAAGCGAAAGCCCTGATTACAAAGAGCATATCCAATGATCCCCTCGAAAGGAGACATCATGCAACCCTCGCCATCGGAGTTGCCCGACTGGATGAACCCGAAGTTGATCCATAAGGGGCGGCAGCCCTCGCGGGCCGCCCTGATCCCCTATGCCGATGAAGCGGCGGCCCTGAAGGGAGAGCCGGGAGCCAGCCCTTATTATCAATTGCTGAACGGCATGTGGAATTTCAAGCTGCTCGATTCCCCCGCCGAAGCGTCCGAAGGCTTTCCGGCGGGCGAAGACCCGGAAAGCTGGGACCTGCTGCCCGTTCCGAGCAACTGGCAGATGCACGGCTATGACACCCCTCAGTATACCAATGTCCGCTACCCCTTTCCGGTAGACCCGCCCTATGTGCCGGCGGAGAATCCGGTGGGCCTCTATGCCCGCGCCTTCGAGATCCCCGCAGACTGGCGGGACAGGCTGACGATCCTGGCCTTCGAGGGCGTGGACAGCGCCTTTTACGTGTGGGTGAACGGGCGAAAGGCGGGCTACAGCAAGGCCAGCCACATGCACTCCGAGTTCGATATCACGGGCTTGCTGAGCGAGGGCGAAAACGAGCTGGTCGTTCAGGTCTTCAAGTGGTCGGACGGCTCCTATCTGGAAGACCAGGATATGTGGCGGCTAAGCGGCATCTTCCGGGATGTCTATCTCTACGCCCCGCCGAAGGTCCGCCTGCGCGATATCGAGGTCGGAACCTCCTTCGACGCCTCCTACACCGATGCCGTCCTGAACGTGGCCGTCGCTCTGCAAAGCCATGTCTCCGCCCCTATCGGGGAGTACGCGGTCAGGGCCAGGCTGCTCGACGCATCGGGTACTCCGGTCGTGGAAGGGGTCATCGCCGGGGAATCGCTGGCCGCAGGGGAGGAGAAGAAAGCGGATTGGCATATCTCCATCCCCTCGCCCCATCCCTGGACGGCGGAAACCCCTTATCTCTATGACCTGCTCGTTTCCCTGACCGGCAGCGGCGGAAACCTGCTGGAAGTCCAGCATGTCGCCGTGGGCTTCCGACAGGTGGAGATCGCGGACGGAGCGCTCTTGATCAACGGCAGGCCCGTGCTGCTCAGGGGCGTGAACCGCCACGAGAGCCACCCGGTCTACGGCCACGCCGTTCCCTACGAGTCCATGGTGCAGGATATCCTCCTGATGAAGCGGCACAATATCAATGCCGTCCGCACCTCCCACTACCCGGACGATGTGCGCTGGTACGATCTCTGCGACCGGTACGGCATTTACCTCATCGATGAAGCCGACCTGGAAACCCATGGCCTGGGCTATATGGGAAACTGGTCTTATCTGGCAGAGCATCCCGACTGGAAGGACGCCTTTGTGGACCGGGCGGAGCGGATGGTGGAGCGCGACAAGAACCACCCTTCGGTCATCATCTGGTCTCTGGGAAACGAATCGGGCTACGGACCCAACCACGACGCCATGGCCGACTGGATCCACCGCCGCGACCCGACCCGACCCGTCCACTATTGCGAGGCGTGGAACGGCTCCGATCCTTCCTCGGTCACCGATATCGTGAGCTGCATGTACCCCACTATCGAGCGCCTGAACGCCGAAGGGGAGGGAAAATCCGGCTCCCGGCCTTTCTTCATGTGCGAGTACGCCCACGCCATGGGTAACGGCCCCGGCAACCTGAAGGAATACTGGGAGACGATCCGCGCCCACCGGCAGCTGATCGGCGGCTGCGTCTGGGAGTGGTGTGACCACGGCATCCTTCAAGAGACGGTGGAGGGCGTCCACTACTACGCCTACGGCGGCGATTTCGGGGAGTACCCCCATGACGGCAACTTCTGCATCGATGGCATGGTCTTCCCGAACCGCATGTCCTCCCCCTCCCTGATCGAATACAAGAAGGTGATCGAGCCGGTCCATGTCGAAATGCTGGATCCGGCGCAGGGCAGGCTGAGAATCCACAACCGCTACGATTTCCTCTCCCTCTCGCACCTGACGGCTGCCTGGGAAGTGCGCTGCGACGACCGGCTGATCGGGCAGGGAACGCTGGCGCTGCCGGAAATCGGGGCGGGCGAGCAGACGGAGGTTTCCGCGCCCCTGCCCGCCGTCTCGCAGCCCGGGGACATCTGGCTCAATATCGGCTTCCGGCTCGCGCAGGGGGAGATCTGGGCCAAAGACGGGCATGAGGTCGCCTGGGCGCAGTTCGAGCTTCCGGCGGCCCCTTCCGCGCCGGTTCCCCTGCGCCCGCTGCCGGAACTCACGGCAGAGAAGGTCGCGGGCTTCATTCGCATCGAGGGCCGCGACTTCACCCTCACCTTCGATACCCTCCAGGGCAGGATCGCCGAATGGGAATGCCGGAACGGCGACCTTCTTAAAGACGGGCCGCGCCTGAACGTCTGGCGCGCGCCCATCGATAACGACCGGTGGATCGAACACGAATGGCGGGACCGGGGCCTGGATCATGCGGAAACCTTCGTCCGGGATGTACATCTGTCTCAGGAAGCCCCTGGCGAGGCGGTGATCGAGGTGGCGTACGCCTTCGGGGCCAGCGGCAGGCCGCCTCTCTTCCGGGGAGAGGCCCGCTACCGCATACGGGGGAGCGGGGATGTCCTCCTGGAACAGCGCGTCGTCCCGGCCTCCGAAATCCAGGCCCTCCCGCGGCTGGGTGTCCAGATGGACCTGCCGCTGGAGCTCGGCCACATGACCTGGTACGGGCGCGGACCGCATGAAAACTATATCGACCGGAAGGAAAGCGCCAGGGTGGGGGTCTACCACGGGGCTGTGAAAGCGCAGTACGTTCCCTATGTCTTCCCCCAGGAAAACGGTGGCAAGGCCGATGTCCGGTGGGCCGCCCTCACCGATGCGCGGGGAAGCGGCCTCCTGGCTGTCGGAATGCCCCTCATCCACGTCGGAGCCAGCCGATTCACCGACAAGAACTTGACCGAAGCCCGGCATACCCCTGACCTGGAACCGGCGGACACGATCATCCTGAGCCTGGATCACGCCCACTGCGGCCTGGGCAGCGCCAGTTGCGGCCCCCGCCCCCTGGATAAATACATCCTGAAGCCGGAAGAAACGGCCTTCCGCATCCGGCTCAGGCCCATCCAGTTGGAGCGCGAGGATCCTTTCAGGATCAGCAGGCAAGGGGCGGGCTAAGCGGGTGGCCTCTCTCCCAGAGACAGCTATCCTATATCAAATTGTATTTGATATAGGATAGCTGCTCTTAGGCCCCTCTCCCCGAAGCCCAGGGGATGCGCCGGAGCGCCTCCGGGGAGAGGGGGACAGAAAGTGCGTTGCTTGACGGCCTCATCCACCCCCCCTGCCCGTTTCGGGAAGGGGGCCGGGGGGTTAGGTAACGGTCTCCCAAAGCCCCGAACCCCACCCCGGCGGGACAGGAGACCTCGTCTTGATGTGCATGGGGGGTTAGGCAACCCCATCCCATAGGCATCCAGTGAAGGATGCCCCTACCGGTTGCATCACTCGTCTCTCGATAAGCGAAATCACAGGAACGGAGGATATTCATGGACTCATCTCAGCTTGCCGTCAACGGTGGCCCGAAAGTGCGGAGCAAGCCCTGGCCGGAGCGCGGCCTGATCGGGGCCGAGGAGAAGGCGGCGGTGGATGCGATGTTCGACCAGGCGATTGCCAGCGGGTCGGCCTTCGGGTACAACGGCTCGGAAGAGGAGGCGTACTGCCGGGAGTTTTCGGAGTTTATGGGAGGAGGCTATACCGATGCCGTCAATTCCGGCACCACCGCCATCTATGTGGCCTTGAAAGCGTTGAACCTGCCGCCTTTCAGCGAGGTGATCGTAGGGGCCGTGACCGATCCGGGCGGGATGATGCCCATCCCCTTGCTGAACCTGATCCCCATCGTGGCCGATACCGCGCCCGATTCCTACAACACCGGCCCGGAGCAGGTGGAGGCCCTGATCTCGCCCCTCACCAGCGCGATTGTGGCGGCCCACATCGCCGGGGAGCCTGCCGATATCGCCGGGATCGTGGCGGTGGCGAAGAAGCGCGGCCTGCCGGTGGTGGAAGACTGCGCCCAGTCGCACTGCGCCCGCCTGAACGGGCGCATGATCGGGACCTTCGGGGATGTCTCCGCCTTTTCGACCATGTTCGGGAAGCACCACTGCTCCGGCGGGCAGGGCGGGCTGGTCTTTACCAGGGATGAGAGCCTTTCCTGGGCCATCCGTCGCGCCTCCGACCGGGGCAAGCCCTTCGGCCTGCCTTCCGGCTCCACCAACAGCGAAGCCTCGCTCAACCTGAACCTGAACGATCTGGCCGCCTGCATCGGGCGCATCCAGCTCAAAAAGCTCCCCGGCATCGCGGAGCGGCGGCTGGCGGTCGCCCGCGGGATCGCGGAAGGGATTAAAGAATGCCAGACGGTGGCCGTCCCCGAGCCGATCCCCGGCGCGGAGCCGAGTTACTGGTTCCTGCGGGTACACTTTTACGCCCAAAAGGCCGCCTGCGATAAGGATGCGTTCTGCCAGGCGCTGGCCGCCGAAGGGCTGCCGGTGGGAACCAGCTACCGGGGCGCTCTGCCGCACCTGATGGACTGGTTCGCCAACCGCCGCGTCTTCGGCGAAAGCGGCTATCCCTGGGCCAGCCTGGACTACAGGGGCGACCCGAACCGCCGGTTCCCCTGTCCCAACGCCAATGCCGTGATGGACGCCTGCTTCAACCTCTATCCTCACGAAAGCTGGGGCCAGGAGGAGATAGCCGACGCGGTGGCGATTTTGAGGAAAGCGGACGAGGCGCTGGGGAAACGGTAACCATAGGCTCTTTTTGGGAACGCCGATGAACACAGATAAAGGCGGATAGTTTTATATTCTAAGATGATCTCCCAGGAATAAGGGGCCAGAAATCAGGCAGCCATGGCAATGGTCTGCTCACACTTGGCGAGTATCTTCTCGAACGACTTGGCGGTCCAGAGGAACGCATGAGCGCGCTCATTCCA
>JADLDR010000201.1 GCA_020846535.1 Armatimonadota bacterium
CAGGAATGGGGAGGCCATCCTCCCGAAGCCCTTGCAGATGAAAGCGAATCGCTTCGCGGATCTCGCGTTCTACCTCTTCAATGGTGTGGCCTGTGGAGACACAACCCGGCAAATCCGGGACATAGGCGGAATAGTTCCCATCGGCCTTTTCGATCACGATGGCGTAACGCATTAAGGTTCTCCTTTCAGTTGAGCTTGCTTCCAGGTCACCTGTCATTTATAGCTCACGCCGCGAACATCCTCTCCTTCGTTTCCTGGAGTACTTCGGCGGGTTTGCCCAGGGAGCGCAGGGCAGGCAGGCCCCCGGCCCTGACCACTTCCCCGGTTTCGAAGATGCGCGGGTTTTCCAGGCCGTCCGTTCCGGAGCGGGAGAATTGGGCCGCAATCGCTTTCAGGATTTCGGCGGACGGCTCCGGCAGGGCGGACAGCCAGGCCGCCTGTTTGAAAAGGAAGGCATCGGCCCTTCCCCGGCGGGTGCGCGGCATCAGGCCGTAGCCCAGTTCGGCCAGGACATCATAGAGGTCGCAGTCCTGCATCCCGGACAGCTCGCGCACCAGCGAGGCGGACCGTTCCCCATCGGGCAGGCCTGCCAGAAGCTCCCGGCGCAGCCCGGGGCGGACCCACCGGGCGCGGAAATCGCTCAGGGTGGGCGCTTCGGAAACCAGCTTCCGGGAGAGCCGTTCCCTGTATTCCTCCACCGTGACCGGCATCGCCCTGCCGTCTATGGCCGTCAGGATGTACTGGCCGGCGTCCGATATCCGGATATCGAACCCCTCCACCCGGATGACCCTTTCGGTCTGCCGCCCTGCGCCCGGCTCCTCCGGCTCGCGGGAGGGAGCGGGCCGGGTGGCGAACTCCTGCCCGAACAGGCGGGTGGCGTCGGTGTAATCGTAAATCCTGAACATCAGCTTGCCGGTCGGCGGGTGCAGGCGCGTTCCCCGCCCCACCATCTGGTAAAAAGCGATGGGCGAGCGGACATACTTGAAGAAAACGATGTTGCGAACCGCCGGCACATCCACCCCGGTGGTCAGCAGATCCACCGTCGCGGCGATAAAATGCGAGCGGGAGGCCCCACGCAGGTCGGCCAGATAGTCGCCTCCCCCGCTGGCCGCCGTGCATTTGAAGGCGTACGGCTCCAGGCGCGGGCGGCCCGTTTCCTGACACCAGCCCGCATAGAGGTTGTTCATCGCGATAGCGACGGCATCCGCATGGCGGTCTCGGGCGCAGAAGACGATGGTTTTCTGCTCCGGGCCGCCGGTCCGGAGCAGGCAGCCGAACAGGTCCCGCGCCATGGCCTCGACTCGTTCGGGCAGCAGCAGGCTGTCCTCGAAGCTGGGGGCTTCGTAGCGGTCGCGGGCGTCGCAGATCTCCATCGCCTCTCCGGTGCGGGCGTCCGTCAGGGTCTTCCCCTCCAGGTCCGCCTGGACGACTCCGGTGACGCTCTCGCTCTGGGGCTTGCGATCCAGGAAGATATCGCGCCGGACGATCTCGCAGGCTGCCAGGTAGCCGTCCTCGATCCCCTGGCTCATCTCGTATTCATAGACCGGATCGCCGAAATAGCGGAGGTTGTCCGCATTGATCTGCCGGTCGGTCTGGCAGGCCGCGCTGTCTTCCGCCGCTTTCAGTTGCCTGGGGGTGGCGGTCAGCCCGATCTGCACGGCGTCGGGGTTCCGGGTCAGCGCCAGAGACCATTTGCCCCACGCGGAGCGGTGGCATTCATCGATAACGATATGGCTGAAATAGTTTTCGGGGTAGTGGGCCGACAGGAAGCCGGCGTCGGACTCCTCGGTATCGATCCCCAGCGTCTGGTAGGTGGCGATCAGGATGCGGGCGTTCTTCTGCGGGTTGCTTCCGGAAACCACGGCGGCGTCCGCCCCGAACACCGCCTGAAACGCGGCGGCTCCCTGGGCGCGCAGCTCGTCCCGGTCGCAGACGAAAAGGGCGCGTTTCATCTGCCCGGCGTCGCTGATGCGCTTCAGCAGGTTCACGGCGATAAAGGTTTTCCCCGAGCCGGTCGCCAGAGAGAGCAGCATCCGTTTCCGGCCCTGGGCCAGCCTCTCCAGCGCGGCCCGGATCGCCGCATCCTGATAATAGCGCCTTGTCGCCTCCCCGCCGGGATAGAACATGAGCAGGGGCCGGGCCGCCGGGGCCTCCAGGCTGAACCCCATTCCCTTTTCATAGCGGGCGCGCAGATCGCCAGGGGTGGGGAAAGCGGAGATCGGGCGCGGGGGCGAAGTCATCCCCGAAAAGCGGTCGTACTCCACAAAAAGATGGCCGTTGGTGGAGAAGACGAAGGGAACGTTCAGCCGCCTGGAGTCGGCATAGGCTTTTCCCTGTTCCAGACCGTGAGCGGGCGGCAGGTCTTCGGACTTGGCCTCGATCAGAGCGACCGCCACGGGCTGGGTATGGTCATTCAGCCTGACGCGCAGCGTATAGTCGATGCGCCCACCGGCTCGCCTGCGGGGCCGCCCGCCGACGATCTCGACAGCGCCTGCCGTCTCCTCTCGCTTGATCAAATCCTCAATCCATCCCTGCGCGTGAAGGGCGGGATCGATCAGCTTTGCGCGGGTATCCGCTTCGTTCATTCCCATCTGGAATATTCACCGGCCTTTCATGGAGACATTCGCCGTCCGGGCCGGTTATCCTTCTGGTATATCTCTTTATTTACCCGGAAACGTCGGATAAAAAAGCGGCAGTGGGGGGATCGTGAGGAATGGTGAGAGTCGAATATAAAACCGATTACGCCTGTGCCCGGCGGAATAAATACGGGATTTTAGCCTGACGGTAAGGAGCCATCATCGATGCAGTCTGCGAGGAGCGATAGCGACGAAGCAATCCCCAGGGTAGCATACAACCACAGCCGTAGTATCGATGTCATTGCGAGGGCAAAGCCCGAAGCAATCTCCAGCGTAGCGCCTACGAACAGAGCCTTCTCGTGCCTTTGGTACGCTGGAAATTGCCGCGTCGCTTCGCTCCTCGCAATGACAGCGACTAAGAGCCTATCCCGATAGACGGTCTTGGAGACGCTTCGGCACGGGAACGCCGGGGATGCTTTTTTTCACCACCGATGCACGCCGATCAGAACGGATGAACACCGATAAAAGCAGACCCAAAAACATCTGTGTCCATCCTGCCTTGATCCGTGTTCATCCGTGTTCAAAAAAACACCCCTAGACTCGACGCAGCCCCTACCCTCTACTCGCCTGCTGCACCTTCAGGATGGCTTCGGCGATATCGTCCATATCCTCCCGGGAGCCGAGGAACATGTTCTGGAAGAGCCAGACGCCCTCCTCGTCACAGGCTTTTTCGGTGGCGGGGCAGTAGACCTTGCTGTAGTCGATCCGGCGGCCTGCGAACTGGCAGGCTTCCAGATCGGTACGGAAGGCCGCCTCGCGGTAGAGGGGCACATAGCCGGAACTGACCGGAACGCCTTCCGCGCTGACCGCTTTCAGGAAGTCGGCTCGGCTCAGGCCGCCGAAGCCCGCCGGGTCGTACCGGAAGATATAGAGATGGTAGGCATGCTGGGTGACTTCGGGCAGGCGCTTCAGGGGACGAATGCCCTCGATCCGGGAGAGCCGGTCTGTCAGGTAGGCGGCGTTGGCGTTACGGGTTTTCGTCTGATCGTCGAGGCGCTCCATCTGGGCCAGGAGGATGGCGGCCTGCCACTCGGTCATCCGGTAGTTGCCGCCCAGGATTTCGTGCTGATACCAGCGCCCGTCGCGCACGCGGCCCACATTGTGGATGGACCAGGCCCGATCAAAGACCTCGTCACTGTCCGTGAGGATGATGCCGCCCTCGCCGGAGTTCAGGTTCTTGCTGGCCTGGAAGCTGAAGGTTCCGGCGTCCCCGATGGCCCCGACCTTGCGCCCCTTCCACTCGGCGGCATGGGCCTGGGCCGCGTCCTCCACCACCTTCAGGCCATGCTTGCGGGCGATTGCCATGATCCTGTCCATATCCGCCGGGCAGCCCGCGATGTGTACCGGGGCGATGGCCTTCGTCCTCTCAGTGATGGCCTCTTCGATTTTATCCGGGTCCAGGCAGTAGGTGTCCGGGTCGATGTCCGCGAAAACGGGGACAGCGTTGACGGTGAGGCAGGCGCTGGCGGTGGCGATGAAGGTGTAGGGAGGCACGATCACCTCGTCCCCGGCCTTCACCCCGACCGCCTTCAGGGCGACCTCCAGGGCAAGCGTGCCGTTGGGCACGCAGACCCCGTATTTGGCGTCCTGATATCGGGCGAATTTCTCTTCAAAGACCGGGCACTTGCGGCCGCCTATAGACCACCACTGCCCGCTGGTGCAGACATCCTTAAGCGATTCCACCTCCCGGTCGTCCCAGACAGGCCAGGGGTGGAAGGACTTCGTCCGGACCGGCGTTCCCCCGTTGACGGCAAGATTGCTGTCGGTAAGCATGATGAGAGCCTCCTGAAAATCAAGTCTTGTGGTAATATAAAGCGTATGCGGGCTTTTGTCAAGGCGGGCGCGAACAATCTCAGCCGCAGAAGGAACTTAATCGGAAGGGGCGTAGTATTAAAGGTATGTAGGGGTGAATGAATGTTTGCGATCAAAAGCCGACCAGGGGCCGGAACGGCTTGCGGTCTGTCTCTCCGGTTCCCGGCTCCTTTCCCGCAGGATTCCAGCAGCAATGTCAAGGGAGTTCTTTCATGAACGAGCCGAAAAGTCTTTCCGAGATGGTCAAAGACCTGGCCCAACTGATTGTCCGCTACATACGGCAGGAGGTGGGCCGGAGCGTCCAGGATTCGGTCATCGCGCCCCTCGACGCCCTGAGAAACCGGGTTGTATTCACCATCATCGCCGCGTTCGCGTTCGGGGTGGCGCTGATCTTCGCCGGGAACGGCCTCTTTCTCCTGCTGGAGACGGCGGTCGGGCAGCGGTGGATCGCCATGCTGATTGTAGCCGCCCTCTTCGGCGCGGCGGGCTTCTTCCTCTTCAGAAAGGGGATGCGGAGTGGACAGCGAAAAACAGATATCGCGCGAAGTGAAACCGCAGGACATCCAGCTTCTAGCGGATCGGATCAAGGCGAAGGCCACGGAGGAGATTCGCTCCCGGCTAACCCTTAAACAATTTCCACGGAACCCCTGGGGCACGGCCTTTGTGATCGGCTCCTTCGCGCTCCTCGCCTGGCTCGCCGCCCAGAAATGGAAGCGCAACGGATAGGCGCACGCAAAAAGCCCCGCGTTTTACGGCGGGGCTTTTCCACGTCCGGACGCTTCAGAAGGCTTACAAATATCAGTTGACTGTCGGGCGCTGGAGAACGGGTTCGGGGCCGATCTCTTCCACCAGCGGCTCCATCATCTCTTCCTCCGGCTCGGGGCGATACCGGCGGGCCACCTCGATGCTGCGAGCCGCCTCCTCCGAAACGATCAGACATCGGTCGAACACGACGACCAGCGCGCAGAATAACATGGAAAGTGCTATAATAATGGTTACCACCCCCTGGATAATGATGTAGGGCTTTCGATGCACGGCTGTTTATTATCCGTCAATTATCATAACACGCCGCCGTATAAATGTAAACTGGGAAAAATACTGGTTTTTTTGGCAGGGGCCGCCCCTGCGCTCCAAACAGGCGGACACTTGACAAAAGACCCTCCTTTTGGATATGATAACCTTAACAAATGTCTTTTCGCAAAACATACCGAATAGTTCGTTTTGGTTTCGGGGCTGCGCCTGCCCTGGCCCGCACGGGCGAAATAGAGGAGGTTTTTGTACGATGTCGCTGACGAAGATGCGAGACCGCTTCGGGCATACCCTGAAGATCGGTTTGTGGCTCATCGCTGGATTGTTCGTCATCAGTTGTTTTATGGGATACGGATCTTCGGTCTACAACAAGGCGGCCAATCCCGAAGAGACGACGGTGGCGAAGGTGAACGGGAAAGAAATTCCCCGGGAGGCGTTCGACCGGGTATACCAGCACTACACCGAAGCCTCTTACCGCCCTGTCTCCGATATGCAGGCGACCTTCATGAAGGCCCAGGTGCTGGATCAACTGGTGGAGCAGATGGTGCGCCTCCAGGCCGCCCGCGAGGAGCGCATCCGCCCCAGCCGGGAGGATCTGAAACAGGCTAAAGAGCGTGAAATCCAGAACGCCCTCCAGCAGGTACGGCAGTCGCTGGAGCAGGGAAAGCCGCTCTCCCAGGCCGATTTCGAGAAACAGGTGAAGGTGCGCTACGGCAAGACCCTTCCCGTGCTGACCGAGGATATCCGCAGCAGCATCTCCGATGAGGGCCTTCGCGATCAGGTGATGATGGAGAAGCTGGACGAGAAGATCAAAGCCCAGGTTCCCAGGCCCACCGAGGCCGACCTGAAGGAAAAATACACCGAGGTGCGCGCCCGCCACATCCTGATCGATACCAAAAGCCGCTCCGAGGAGCAGGCCAAGAAGCGGGCTGACGAGGTGCTTGCCAAAGTGAAGGCAGGCGGCGATTTCGCCAGGCTCGCGAAGGACTACTCCGACGACCCCGGCAGCAAGGTCAAGGGCGGCGACCTGGGCTATTTCCGCAAGGGCATGATGGTTCCCGAGTTCGAAAAGACCGCCTTCGCCCAGTCCCCGGGCCAGATAAGCGATCTGGTGAAGAGCTCATTCGGCTACCATATCATCAAAACCGAGGACAAGCGGGTCCAGTTCCCCAAAGACTTTGAGAAAAACAAGCAGAAAGAGCTGGACGCGCTCTATAAGGAAAATCAGGACAAAGCCCTGGCCGGTTACTATAAGGCGCTGAAAGAACGGTCGAAGGTGGAAGTGATGGACCCGGAGCTTCAGGGAGCGCGGGCGATGCAGCAGGCGATGGAAGCCTCGATGAAAGGCGATAAGACCACCGCCTCCGCCAGGGAAGCGGAAGCCCTGGCTGCCTTCAACAAGGCGCTGGAGAAGTTCGGGGACACGGCAAGCGTCTACTGCGCCATAGCGGCCATCTACCAGCAGAAGAAGGACAACAAGCAGGCTATCGCCATGCTGAACAAGGCCCTCCAGTCCACCGATTCGGCGGATATCCACATGGCCCTCGCCTCCCTCTATGAGCAGGCCAAGCAAAAAGACCAGGCCGTCAAGCACTACAAGATGGCCTCGGATGCCGCCTACGACGACTTCATGACCCACATCCAGCTTCAGGCCGCTTTCGAGAAATTGGGCCAGAAAGACCTGGCCGCCAAAGAGCAGGCGTGGATGAAGAAATACCAGGCGGAGATGATGGCCCGCCAGCAGGCGTCCGCGCCCCAGACCGCCACCGTCGGCGGCCCCGGCAAGAAGGGTGCGGCCCAAAAGAAAGCCGCCCCGGCCTCCAAGCCGGAAGCCAAGCCCGCGGCTCCCGCTTCCGCCGCCAAACCCGAACCCGCCCCTGCGGAAAAACCCGAACCCGCGGCAGCCGGGACCCCGGCTCCGGCCAAACCCGCCCCCACCGCGACCACAGGCGGAGGGGAGTAAAGCGGATATACGAACCCACGAAGCGGGCCGTTGGCTAAAAGCCACGGCCCGCTTCTTTTGGATTGGAGAAGCAATCGCCCCATCGTGCCAATAGCGTAAAGGCGCTGTTTTTCTGTTGCAGCAGGCCTGTTTGCCGTCAGAGAGGCGCTTTCACGCTGTAGTGCCGTTCTCCGAAAGTCTCGTTCTTTTCTCGCCCTCATCGGTCATGCTAAGCGCCTGGTAATACCACTCCTGCCATTTCTCGATATCCGCGTCGCGCGCCATGGGTTCGCTCCTTTCACGATTTTCGCCGGTTTTTATCTTGGATACCGGCAAACAGGCGTTACAGTTCTCTGCTGAGCCTGTTCGATTGGGTTGTCCCGGAAGTGCGGTTTTTCTTCCGGGCAGGAAAGCCCGCCGGAAGCCCGAATGAGAATCCCGACCTTTTGCGTATTGCGCGCTTTCCGGAAAAGGAGGACTGACATGGTTTTATGGACGATCTCTGTGGTGGCGATCCTATGGGCGACAGGGCTGCGGGCGGACAGCCTTTCCTTCAGGCATGTGGTGGTGGATGCCGACAACCCGGCGGACCCGCACTGCAAGGGCGCGGGCGACCTGGACGGAGACGGCTACCCCGACCTGGTGGCGGCCAGCGCCTCCGGGGGCGGCCTCTACTGGTACCGCTACCCTGACTGGACGAAGCACAAGATCGCGGACGGATCCTTCACCACCGATATGGCGGTGGCCGACATCGACGGCGACAGCTTCCCGGATATCGTGATCCCCTCCGATGACGGCCTGCTCCTCTTCAGAAACCCCCGCTCTCTGGGCCGGGATCCGAAAACCGGTCCCTGGCCTGTCGTCAATATCGGCCCGGAAGGCGCGAGGATGCACGATGTCTGCGTGGCCGACCTGAACGGAGACGGCAAGCCCGATCTCATCACACGCCGACAATCCGGCTTCGGCTCCGGGGCCGGGAACCTGATTCACCTGTGGACCCAGGAATCCCCGACCGTGTGGAAGCGCCGCTCCTTCCCCTGCCCTCACGGCGAAGGGCTGGCGGCAGCCGACCTCACCGGAGACGGCAGGCCGGATGTGATCATCGGCGGGCGGTGGTACGAGCATCCGGGGAACGCTCAGGAAGGCGAATGGAAGGAACATCTCTACATGCCCGCCCGGCGTTTCGAGACCGGCTGGACCGGCGGGGATGTGACCGCCTGCGCCGCCGACCTCAATCGCGACGGGCGGCTCGAAATCATCCTGACGCCCGCCGAGGGCAAAGGATCGTTCTCCTGGTTCGAGTCCCCCGAAGATCCCCGCTCCGGCTTCTGGCGGGAGCATATCGTCGAGGCGGCGATGGATCACGCCCATGCCCTGGCCGCAGCCGATATGGATAAAGACGGCCACATCGATCTTGTCGTGGCGAAGATGCACCAGGCCATCGCGCCTCAGGAAGTCGCCTGGTTCCGTAACCCGGGGCGCGGCAAGGGCTGGCGCAAGGAAGTCATTTCCACCCGGGGCAGCCACAATATCGTGATTGTAGACATCGGCGGAAATGGCCGCCCGGATGTGTTCGGGGCCAACTGGAACGACCGGTCCCCCACCGGCGGGGCGCTCGACCTGTGGCTCAACGAAGGGCCGAAACGGACTCCTGCGACAAAGTAGGATAGCTGCGATTCGGAAAAGTTGGTTTTCAAGGAAAATGATGATACGAACCTCACGGTTCGCTCATTTTCAAGGCAGTTGTTGAAATGGGACCCTTGGATCCCTCGGGAAGGGGGTTGTGAGTCGGTTTGAAGGCCTTTCCCCGGCCCGTCAAGACCAGCGGTGTCCTTGGGTCATCACGGGATAGGTCTCATATCCGAAGACTCGATTCGCTATAGAGTGATGGGAGACGAGAATGCCACGCTATAACCCAAGGTGCCCCTCGCCGGGACCGGTGCCGCTTTCCGTGGTAGGGGCGCGATGCATCGCGCCCAACGGCCTGGCAGGGCGCGATGCATCGCGCCCCTACCCCGCATCGACCTCAACTCAGGTAAGTGGCAGCTTGGGTTAATTTAACCTCAGTCTTGGGTTGACTATTGGGAAACAATCCCTTGATGACACAGATTATACTGCAACACCTTCAGCTTGATCGTGTTCCACAACCCGTGCCAGGACCGGGAAAAGACCCGATCCACAAACAGACTCCACAGCGCGCTGAAGACCGTCTCAATGCGCTCCCTCAGACAACTGATCAGCGTCTTCCGACGCTTCCCCGCGGCCCCCGGGGTGATCACCAGCAGATCGGCTTCTTCGGCCAATTCGGCTTGCACCGGTTGTCCTCCATAGCTGGTATCCCCCAAGCCAATGCCCCCGTCGATGGCCTCACACAAGCGCAAGGCCAACTTCCCATCCGCCCAGTTGCCCGGCGTCAGGACCGCATCCAGCACGACGCCACTGATGTGGATCACTGCATGGAGTTTGAAGCCGAAAAACCAGCCGGCTTTGGTTTTGCCAAAGTAGGCTCCGTCCTCCCGCAGCAGACGCACCCGTCCCTGTCGAATCGGCTGGCACACCGGAATCGGCTTGCTGTCGAAGACATAGACCCGCAGGGCCTGCCCCGTGATCTGTACGGAGGCCCACACCAGGCGCCCGATCCCTTCAGAAAGGGCATGCAACCGGGCCAGCCACTGCTGGTAGGCGATCCACCGTGGAAACCATTCCCGGAAGGTGGCGGCAATGAGACTATAGGTCTTCTTCAGGGTATCCACGCCCAAGCCCCCTTGCATCAGCCCCATCGTGATGACTTCCGCATCCGTGAAGGCCAGCGCAGCATTATTGGAGGTACGCCACTGAGCCAGGTGGGGATGATCCCGCAGATAGTCGGACACAAAAAGGGATCGTTCAATCATTTGGTCAACGATAGGAACCATGGAACGCCTCCTGAGGGTGAGATGGGTCTTGCGACTGCTGTCTCACGATTCTCAGGAGGGGTTCCTCCTTCCTTTTTCAACCCAAGACTGAGGTTTATTTATATTAAATGGTTGTTAAAGGGGAAGAGCCATGCGGCTCGGTCTCAGGCGATCTTACCCTGCGGGTTCAAGTGTGTCATAAGGGTATGGCACACTTGACAATATAACACCTATGACACAACGCCCTCGGAGACCCCCGCCTTCTGCACGCTCGAAACCATCCCGGTTTCTCTTCGCAAACACCTCGCATCCGCGTGGAAAGCAGGAATTGCGACCGGCTCCAGTGAAAATAAACAACAGTCACGCCTGCTGTTCTCTCGTAAATTCCTCCAAGGCAGATGCCATGTTCCATCCCACCGGAAAGCAAGTTCCCTCCGAATCGACCGATCAGCCCTTGACCGGAAAAATCCTCCAGCCGCCCGGCGTTTCCGGCAGAAAGCGATGGAGCGCGCCGTCGGGAAAGCTTCTGCTGGCCCTGGCGCTGGCAGCTCTGGCCGTCTGGTGGGTGTACAGGGACGAGGTTGTCTATACCTGCATGCAGGTCGGCGCGGCGGTTCCTCCCATTCCGGCGCTGGCGGCTTTGCTTCTGCTGCTGGGAGGGGCTTACGTGGCAGCCCGCCGCCGGGGCGTGTCCGCCAGGCGAGGCTATATCCTGTGGGTCTTTCTTCTGATCTCTGTCGCCGCTTCCGCTACGACGCCGGGCGTGGTGGCCTTCTTCGCCCACGCCACCCTGCCTCAATATCTGGCAGCCACCCAGGATGATATGGCCCGGGTCGCCCGGCATTTCCCCGCCTGGTACGCCCCTCCGCCCGGTGAGGCGATCCGGCAGCTGTATGAAGGAAACCCCGACGGCCCCATTCCCTGGGGCGTATGGCTGCTGCCTCTCCTGAACTGGTTCGTCCTGATCTTCCTCCTGATGCTCACCATCTACGCCATCCTGGCCCTCTTCCGGCAGTGCTGGATGGAGCATGAAAGGCTCTCCTACCCCATCGTGCAGATCCCGCTCCGCATTGTCGAAGGGGGAAAGGGCGGCATTTGGCGCAGCCCTCTCCTGTGGGCCGGGCTCGCGATCTCCGGCGGGCTGGATGCGTTGAATATGCTCCATGCCTTCTACCCGGCGGTCCCAGCGGTCGATATCTCGGTGATGATCAGCAGTTGGTTCCCCAACCGGCCCTGGAACGCCCTGGACCCGATGTGGATCAGCTACCGCCCGGAGATCTTCGGCATCGCTTACCTGATGCCCAGCGACGTGATCTTCACTGCCAGTCTTTCCTACATTTTGCTGCGCCTCAGCTCCGTCGCGCGTTCGGCGCTGGGGGAGGATATCGCTTCCACGGCCTATGATTACCAGGAACTCGGCATCGGGGCTTTCCTGGCGCTTTTCGCGCTCCTGGTCTGGCGGGCGAGGGTTCCGCTCGGGCAGAGCTTCCGTCAGGCTCTGGGGTTTCAAGCGCGGACTGCCGGGCAAAACGAGCCTATGTCCCCGCGCATGGCCTGGGGGATTCTGCTGCTGGGGCCGGCGGCGATGATCTTCCTGCTTCACCAGGCGGGCCTGCCGGTCTGGCTGGCAGCGGCCCACCTGTCGCTGCTGATCATTGTGGCCGTGGTCTATTCCCGCGTCCGCGCCGAGACGGGGGCCACATCAATCGCCCTCTTCCCTTTCTGGCAGCAGCAGTATATGCTGACCAACTTTCTGGGATCCCGCCTCCTTGCGGGAACGAGCGATCAGGCGCTAACGATTTTCGCATCCCTGGGCGGGCTTTCGAGGAATTACTACCCGGAGGTAGGGGCTTACGGGGCGGAAGGAATGAGCCTTGCGGCCCGCGCTCCCTTCCCCCAGCGCCGGGTGACCGGCGCGGTCTTTATCGGGCTGACGCTGGGACTCATTCTGGGAGGCTACTGGTTCATCGGAGCCGCCTACAGATACGGAATGAACCAGATCGCAGGCGGGACCGGCCACGGCGGCTATTCCACTTACCTGGCGACAGAGCAGTTCAACGGCCTGATTCGGACGTTCAGCTCCCCCGAAGGCCCGAAGCCCGGCCTGATCTTCCAGACGCTCCTGGGAAGCGGGATCGTGCTGATCTTCAGCGCCCTCCGCCAGCGGTTCTTCTGGTTTCCTCTGCATCCCCTGGGCTTTGCCGTCGCCTCCGCCTACGGCGGCCACCTCTGGATGCCTTTCATGGTAGTCTGGGTCTTCAAATCCATCGTCTGGCGCTTCGGGGGCAGCAAGGGCTACCGCCGCCTCATCCCCTTCTTTCTGGGTATCGTCTTCGGGCGGTATCTCTTCACCGGCATCATCTGGGGACTCCTCGGCTGCTTCGGCCACCCGGTCACTAAAACGTATGGGATTCACTTCAGCTGAGTCACCGGACACGGCCTGAAAAGCACGCCAGGTTGCAAACCGCCTTCTTGAGCCACCGGGCCATCGCTTTTTGCTGTTCCCTGCGGGCCAGCTTCAAAGCGGTTTGGCCTTTGTTCGTCCTGGCGAGGAGGTCTGCGGCCCCGGCGTAACCTTATATGATGAAGAGAAGTCGTCCCTATGCGTGAGCAGACATGAATATCCGCGCCGTTCTCAAGTAAAAGCCGGACCATATCAATAGATCCGTTTGCCAGGTGGAGAGGCGTATACAAACTGTTATCTCTGATATTGACTCATGCTTCGCTCATTTTTGAGGCAGATGACAAGAGTTGGGAAATCCCTCTATAACCCAAGGTGCCCCCTAACCCGGGGCCAGTCCCGTTTGCCGCGGTAGGGGCGCGATTCGGGTGGGTAGTAACTTGGGTTATGTTATGTCAGAAAATATCAAACATCCTACCGCCTTGCGATCTCCCGGTCCCGTTCTCTGGGCAGCCGATACCACACTTCATCGCAGGCCCGCAGTTCATCTTCGTCGAGCGTCATATCCACTCCTTTAAGGCTGTCCTGAAGCTGCTCCGGCTTGCTGGCTCCCAGGATGGCGCTGGTGACGCCCGGCTGGGCCAGCACCCAGGCCAGGGCGACATGGTGGATGGCTTTGCCGCGCGGCTCCAGAAATTCCTGGAGTTCGGCCATCGCCTCGAAGACGGCCTCCTGCCAGTAGCGGCGGCGGTAGAGGTCTCCGGCATATTCCAGGCCGAAGCGGGTTCCGCTTTCGACATCCTGCCCTTTTTGGTATCTGCCAGTCAGCATCCCGCCTGCCAGCGGGTTGTAGGTGATGACCCCGATGCCGCGGGCGCGGCAGAGGGGCAGGATTTCGTCCTCGATCATGCGAAAAAGGAGGTTGTAGCGCGGCTGGGCGCTGTCGTAGCGAGCCAGGCGACATCTGTCACTGGCCCACAGCGCCTCGGACAACTGCCAGGCCGGGTAGTTGGAGCAGCCAACATAGCGCACCTTGCCCGCCCGGACCAGATCATCGAACGCCTGGAGCGTTTCCTCGATGGGGGTGGAGGGATCGGGCGAATGCGCCTGGTAGAGATCGATGTAATCGGTCTGAAGCCGCCGAAGGCTCTCCTCGCAGGCCCGCAGGATGTGCTTCCGGCTCAGCCCCTCCTCATTGGGGCCCGCGCTCATCGCACCCCGGCACTTGGTCGCCAGTACGATCCGCTCTCTCGCCCCGCGCTGCCCGATCCAGCGGCCCACGATCTCCTCGGTACGCCCCGCCTGCCCCGGCCCGCCCCCCAGCGGATAGACATCGGCGGTATCGAAAAAGAACACCCCTGCCCGCTCCGCCTCGTCCATGATCGCAAACGAGGTTTCCTCATCCGCCTGGTTCCCGAAGGTCATCGTGCCCAGGCATATTTCACTTACCTTCAGACCCGTGCGTCCTAGGGACGTTGTATCCATTGCATACCTCCCTGCAAGGGTGCAGGGGATAGGGCTTTATAACAGTTTGCTACACCCTCTTCCCTACGCCCTGATTCCTATCCCACTCCTTCCCTCAGCTTTCGTATAAGAGCGTTCAGCATTCTTCCGATCTCATCGGTTAGAGATAGGACTTGCATAACCGAATCGCGA
>JADLDR010000202.1 GCA_020846535.1 Armatimonadota bacterium
ATCTGGATCGCTATGGGGGCGCGATGAATCGCGCCCCTACGATATATCATGCATTAATTCGGCTTAATCCAGCGGCATCCTCCCGGCGTAGCCGGCCTCCAGTTCGTGCCAGTAGGCGATGCGGTCTTCGCAGAGTTCCCAGCAGAGGAACACTTCTCTGTCTCTCTGCCAGTGGGGAAAATCGATCAGGCCGCGGTCTATATCCTGAACCTGGATTCCCATCGAGATGATATCGTTCAGGAGGCGGCCTATCCGGTCCATCTGTTCCACCCATGCGGCCCCAGCAGGGCCGCCGCCGTTGCTCGGAGCGAGTTTGATGATTTCGCTGATTTCGTCCTGGCGGCCTGCCAGAGACTGCCGGATGGCATGGATTTCGGAGAAGATCGAACGGACCTCGGGCAGGAGGGCGCTGGCTTCTTCCAGGGTGAAATGCTTTTCGAAGACAGCCATAAGAATCATGACGGGGGGACTGTCGCCTTCAGGCGACACGGGGAAGCCTCCTCCGCATCAGGCTTGCGCTCTCAGGCGTCATGCCGTCTGCAACCTCCTGCCCCGCGCTCCTTTCTGTTAGATGGTTGACACTCAGTTAAGTTTTGCGGTATAATAAAGGGATGAGTGAACCCCGATACCGCAAAAACTCTGGCAGTGTCTTCAATCTGCACTTGCATCTGGTGGGGTGGGGTGTCCCAAGTACCGAAAACCTGTGCTGGTGGATGCTGTAGAAACGCGCCTTCGCGAACTGCTCTTGGAGAAAGCGGCGGCTCTGGACGTGGAAGGTCTGGACATCAGGCCCGACCACGTTCATCTGTTCGTCGCCGCGCCGCCTACGGATGCACCTCAACATTACGCCAACCCGTTCAAGGGCTACCCCTCCCGCATTCTGAGACAGGAGTTCGAGCCTCTGCGAAGCCGACTGCCGTCCCTCTGGTCACGCTCCTACTCTGTTGGTTCAGCGGGTCATGTGTCTGCCGATGTCATCCCAAACTACATCGAAGCACAAAAGACCCGCGAGTAGGTTTCCGCTTTCTCTCCGTAGAAGAGAGTCGAGAACGGTCATGCAACTCACAACGGTCGTCCAACTGCAAACCACGCCCGCTATTCACGCCGCTCTGGTGCAAACCCTGCGGGCGTGCAATCTTGCGTGCGACCGTATCAGTAGAGATGCTTTTGACAGCCAGACCTTTCGCAAGTACGACCTGCCTCACCTGACTTATCATCCCGTTCGTGCCGAAACCCAACTGGCAGCGGGACATGTTGTCTGCGCCATCGCCAAAGTCGCCCACGCCTACAAACGGGATACCGCTACCCTCCGCACCTTTCAGCCCCTCGGCGGCATCGAACTCAATAAGGACACTCTCGCCTGGAAGGTAGAAGAGCAGGCGGTCAGCATCAATGCCGTTGGCGGTCGGCTGAAAATCTCCTTCCTTTGCTCGGCAGCACAGAAAGAACGTCTGCGCGGCAAGCGCGGTCAGGCCGACCTTCTCCTGCGCGATGGACAGTTCTACCTCTCGGTCGCCGTCACGGTCGCAGAGGCAGAGCCTTTTGCTCCCCAGGGCGTTATCGGCGTTGACCTGGGCATTGTCAACGTTGCCACCGACAGCGAAGGCAACACCCATACAGGCGAAGCTGTCCAGCGTGTTCGCAGAAAGTATCGCCGCCTGCGTCAACTCTTGCAGCCGAAAAAGACCCGTTCGGCCCGCAAACATCTCCAGAAAGCGCGGCGCAAAGAAAGCCGCTTCGTCAAGAATGAGAACCACCGTATCTCCAAAGAACTGGTTTGCCTCGCAACAGACCGACAGAAGGCACTCGCTCTGGAAGCCCTTACAGGGATTCGACAGCGAGGAAACGGTTTGAATCGGGCAGCAAGAACCGAACTCAATGCCTGGGCCTTCTACCAACTGGGGCAGTTTCTGGCGTACAAAGCACGTCGCGCGGGTGTCCTTCTGATGGAGGTAGACCCCCGTTACTCTTCGCAAACCTGTTCCCGTTGCGGACATTGCGACCGTGCCAATCGCAAGACACAGGAGAAGTTTGAATGCCGCTGCTGTGGCTTTCAGACCAACGCCGACTTCAATGCCGCGTTGAACCTGAAGGCACGGGCCACCCTGTCGGCTGGCCTAATGTTCCGAGAAGAAGCACATGCTTCCAATCAGGGACAAGCTGTCTCCTTTAGCCCGGATTATTCATGATGAGATCAAAAGGCGCGCACTCCGTTATGGGAATCGAGATCAAATTCGCGTTCGTGAATAATCCGGGTTAGGGGACAGTAGCTGACTCGCTCTCAGCCTCCGTAGTGCCAGCCTGTCTCCTCCAGATCGAGTAATTCGGCGTCCTCGCGCACGCTGGCGGCAATCACCTCAGCGACAACGATACTGTGGTCGCCTCCCTCCAGGAAGTGGCGCACCTCGCATTCCAGGTTCCCGATGGCCTCTTCCAGAACGGGCGCGCCCGTCACCTCCGTGCGGAAAGCCACCTCTCCGAATTTGTTCCCGATCCGCGAGACCGGCCTGGTGAAATGCTCCGCCAGCTTCTTCTGATCTTTCCCCAGCAAATTCACGGCAAAAACTTTGCTCTCCCGGATCATCGTATGAGACGATGTGCCAGCCTTGACTGCCATCATCAGCAGAGGCGGCTGGAATGAACACTGTGAGAGCCACGAGGCGGTGAAAGCGTTCACCTCGCTCCCGCTCGTAACCCCGACCACATAAAGCCCATAAGGAATCTTCCGGAGCGCCGTCTTTTTGGCCTGTTCGTCCATCGATAGCTTCTCCTTTTGAGAAGAGTGATTTGATTCCATTATAAGTGTCCGGGGTGAATTTGTCAATTATGAAGATTGGCCCTCCTCCTGGCTCTCCAGCGATCTGGGCTTTCGAGGAATCAGCCCCAGGCTAGCCGCTTTGGCGAATGCCTGGATTCGGGAACTGACCTCCAGCTTGATATATATTTTGGACAGGTGGTAATCCACCGTCTTTTTGCCGATATTCAGCTTGTCCGCAACTTGATGGCTCGTCCATCCTTCGGAAATGTATACCAACACCTCCAACTCCCTGTCCGTCAGGCTCACTTCCCTGCCCTTTCCCATCAATCGCTCAGCCTCCTCACTTAGCTATCGCTTTCCGTCTTCTTCCGGCCACCGGTCGGAGTATCCGGTTCTATTGTGAAAACAATCACACTTGACACCGAAACTCGCCTATGTTATAATGACTGCAAGCAGGACGATTTTGTTTCCGATCCGGCGAGTATTATTTATACCACAGGAGGATGACCGGTTGAAAGGCCGCCGCTTGGCTCGATTTATCCTGATGACCTTTCTGTTGGGGCTGATCTGGTGGGGCAGCGCCAGCGCCCGCCTCATCTACCGCATCCATGAGGACAACCGGGAAGAGGAAACGCTGGGGCTTCCCCTGTTTCCCCCTCCGGCCAAAAGCGACCGCATTCTCTTCTTCTCCCCGCACTGCGATGATGAAACCCTAGCGGCGGGCGGCTATCTCTATGAAGCGGCTCGCGCCGGGGCGCAGGTGCGGGTGGTGATGCTCACCAACGGGGACGGCTTCCGTTTCGCGCTGGAGCGCGAGCTCGGCGAACTCCGCCTGAAACCCGAGGATTATATCGCCTTCGCCCACCGCCGACAGCGGGAAGCCGTGGAGGCCGTGAGATCACTGGGCATTTCGGAGGAAAATATCCTCTTTCTCGGCTACCCGGACCGCGGCTTGGCTGCCCTCTGGACGCGCAATTGGGGGATGAACGATCTCTTCCGCTCTCCCTATACCCGGCGGACGACATCCCCTTATGCCGATTCCTACCGGCCTCAAGCCCCTTACTGCGGGCAGGCTCTCACCGAAGATATCGCCTCCATTATCCGGGATTTCAGGCCGACGCGCCTTTTTATGCCGCATCCCAATGACGATCATCCTGACCACTGGGCCGCCTCCTGCTTCGTCCGAACCGCCCTGACCCAGGTGAAGGCCGACTCGGGGATCGATATCAGAACCTATCTGGTACACCGCGGCGATT
Organism: Armatimonadota bacterium; assembly: GCA_020846535.1. Lineage (GTDB taxonomy): Bacteria > Armatimonadota > JADLDR01 > JADLDR01 > JADLDR01 > JADLDR01. The sequence goes on from JADLDR010000202.1 coordinate 4,015, forward strand.
GGCCTGTCCCGCAGGGCCTGAATGCCAGTCACCCCCTCGCCCCTCCCGCCCGGCTCGTCGGCCTCGATACCCGGTGGAGCTACCGGCCCATCGGCGAGGAGGCCGTGATCGCCAAATACCGCGCCACACAGCGGTATAAAAGCCAGATGGCCGTCATGAAGCGATTCATGCTCAGCTTCACTCGCTCCGGCGAAGTGTTCGGCAGCAGCCCGGCAGCCGCTCTCGCCAGGGTTTCCGAAGGCGCGATCAAGATCGACGGCGACCGGAGCGACTGGTACGGCATTCAGGCGGTCATTCTCGACCCCGTTCAGGACAACCTGGCCCGGGGTTGGGAGGGAAGCGCGGACATTCAGCGCGTTTTTGCCGCCCGGGACCGCGATTTCCTCTACCTGCGGGCCGACATGCGGAAGAGCTTCTCTCGCCGGGTGCAATACCGCTTCCGGCTCCGCTCTCTGGAGAAAGGCCTGGAGGAGTGTCAGGTCTTTACCGTCGGCGCTCCCAAAGGAACGAATCCTTCCGGACTGCGATATGCCTGGCGGGCCAACGTGCTGGAGGTGGCGATTCCCCGGAACTGGATCGCCCCGTCCGACACCCTCTTCATTTCATCAGATACCGCCGCCTTCGGACGACTGCCGGTGGACCGTACGGCCTGGAAATTGATGACATCCCGCCTGCCGACACCATGAGCCTGTCACTTTCACGCATCACCGCTTTCTTGCAGGAGGCCGTCCCGGAAGCTTACGCCGAGGAATGGGATAATGTCGGCCTTCAGGTCGGCGATCCGTCTCAGCCCATATCTTCCGCCCTGGTGACGGTCGATGTCACGCCTGCGGCGTTCCGGGCCGCTCAGAGCCGGGGAGCCGGTCTGATCGTCGCCCACCATCCCCTTATCTTCAAGCCCCTGAAGCGGCTGGACCTGTCGGTCCCTTCCGGCAGGCTGCTGGGAAACCTCATCCGCGCCGGAATTGCGGTCTACTCGCTCCATACGAACTATGATGCCGCCCCGGGCGGGATCAGCCATGCCCTGGCAGCCGCTATCGGCCTGGAGCAGGTGGAGCCATTGGCCCCTTCCGAGCAGGCCCGGCTGCTGAAGCTGGCGGTCTTCGTTCCGGCGGAGGCGCTGGAGGCCGTCCGGACCGCCATGGCGGAAGCGGGAGCCGGGCGGATCGGCAATTACGCTTTTTGCTCCTACCAGGCCGACGGAACCGGCACATTCTTGCCTCTGGATGACGCAAACCCCTACAGCGGAGAGCGCCTTGCCCTCAACCATGAGCCGGAAGCCCGCCTGGAAATGCTCCTGCCCGCCCACTTGACCGGAAAGGTGGTTGCCGCGATGCTGCGGGCGCATCCCTATGAAGAGGTGGCCTACGATCTCTACCCCCTCGAAAACCGGAGCCGCGGCGTCGGACTCGGCTGCATCGGCCAACTGCCTCGCCCCCTGTCCCTCAAGCGGTTCGCCGCGCAGGCAAAAAAGGCGCTCGGGTGCCGCTATATGCGCGTCGAAGGCGAAGAAAAACCGGTCAGGCGGGTGGCCGTTTGCGGCGGCAGCGGGCGCTCCCTGATCGGTCGGGCTTCCTGCGCCGGAGCCGATGCCTTCGTCACCGGCGACCTCGGCCATCACGACCGGCTTCACGCACTCGAACTCGGCCTCCCCGTCATCGATGCAGGCCACCATGAAACCGAACTCCCCGGCATGAAGCGCCTCTGCGAAAAGCTTCAAAACGAATTTGCAGGCCAGGCGGAATTCCATCTCCACCAGGATGTGCGTTTATAGATTCAGGTGGCGCAGAGGGCGACCCATTGGATCGGCCCATAGGTATCCAGATAAGGGGAAGATCCTCTATTCCTGGGGGATGGGTGACCTCTCTCCCCTAACCCCTCTCCCCGAAACCCAAGGGATGCGCCGGAGCGCCTCCGGGGAGAGGGGGACAGATCGTGCGGTACTTGATGGATAATCTCTCCCCCTGCCCGTTTCGGGAAGGGGGCCGGGGGGTTAGGTAACGGTCTCGCAAAGGCCCGAACCCCGCCCCACGGGACAGGCAGCTTTACCTGGATGCGTATGGGGCGACCCATCGGATCGCCCTTCCCATGAAAGGAGGAAACGATGTCCGAGCGGAACAAGCAGGTGGTTCTTCGATATCTGAGGTGGGCCGATATAACTGCACCCGAAAGCCCTTGACAAGCGCCCACGGTTGAGGTATTATATAGCTGATGTTGAAGGGGAGTAGCCCTCCGGGTGATTTTACCCGAAGAGGCCGGGTCGTCAGGACAGCCGTTGGCTCGGCCCGGCCCTTTGCACCGGAACCTCTTCCGTTATGCAAATGAGAGCAAGACCTTCATCCGCTTTCTGTGCGGGTGAGGGTCTTTTTAGCATCTTCTGCACCCTTGAAGGAGGGAAATTCGCATATGAACACCATGAGAACCTTTCTACTGATGGGGCTGCTGACCGTTATCTTCGTGATAGTCGGCCAAATGCTCGGCGGTCAGCAGGGGATGATAACGGCGTTTATGTTCGCCCTTTTGATGAACCTGGGAACCTACTGGTTCAGCGATAAGATCGTGTTGGGGATGTACCGGGCGCAGGAGATCGGGCCTCATGACAGCCCCATGCTCTTCAGGACGGTCAACCGCCTTTCCGAGCGGGCAGGCATCCCGAGCCCGAGGGTCTATATCATCCCGGAGGCCGCCCCGAACGCCTTCGCCACGGGCCGCAATCCCGACCATTCGGCGGTCGCCGTCACCCAGGGCATCCTGAATCTTTTGAGCGAGCAGGAACTGGAAGGGGTGATCGCCCACGAACTCGCTCACATCAAGAACCGGGACATCCTGATCGGCACTATCGCGGCCACCATGGCCGGGGCCATCACCATGCTGGCCCGCATGGCCTTCTTTTTCGGCGGAGGCGACGACGAGCGCCCCAACCCGCTGGCCATGCTGCTCATGATGATCGTCGCGCCTATCGCCGCTTTGCTGATCCAGATGGCGGTCTCCCGCTCCCGCGAGTATGTGGCCGATGAAACCGGAGCGCATATCGCAGGCTCCCCGACAGGACTGGCGAACGCCCTGCGCCGCATGGAGCAGGCCGCCCATGCCCACCCCATGGACGCCCAGCCCGCCACAGCGCACATGTTCATCGTCAACCCCCTGAAAAGCGGCCAGAGCGTGATGGCCCTCTTCAGCACCCACCCTCCCACTGAGGAGCGCATCCGCCGCCTGGAAGAAATGGCCCGCAGCGCCGGAAGGGGCTTCGGGTATAATTGAAGGGTGGGGGAAGCACCCCCAATCCCCTCTTGCTAAGAGGCACCTAAGCAGCCCGTTGGAGTAAGGGTTCAGTTTTCCTTCCGACCAGGCGGTAGGGGCGAACCTCGTGTTCGCCCTGAAAACGGCCCTACCGGCAGGGCGGGCGATCACAAGGATCGCCCCTACAGGTC
>JADLDR010000203.1 GCA_020846535.1 Armatimonadota bacterium
GCCATCTCGTCCCGGACGATGTGCAGCGGCGGCCCGTTCCCTTTGCGGTACTCTTCATAGGCTTTTTTCATCTCTTCGATGCCCTGGAGGGCTCGCAAGGGGAAGCCGCCGCACTCCTGGAAGAAGATGATCTGGCTGCTGTCATCGATGTCCTGAACTTCGTTGGCCGCGTTCCAGCCGGTCCGCGCCAGGCTCTCGACGATACGGGCGCGCTCCGGGTCCGTGTCCTGGGGATGGTAGCCTCCGCGAAGTCCTGCCTCCCGGATCTCCAGGAGGTCCTGGCTCTCGACCCAGACGCCTCCCGGCGGCGAGGAGTTGAGCATGATAAAGGGCGCCCCGCTGGCAGTGGCGCGGCGCAGCGTCTGGTCCAGGGCATTGTTATCTCCGCTGCACCGGGCGGAGAGCAGGTCGTGAGCGGCAAAGCGGGTTTCCAGGAGCATGGCTTCGTCCAGATCTCCAATGGCGTCCCTGGCAGCCTCTGTCAATGCGTTGATTAGGGCGGGCACGTCCTCCTGGCGGAGATTCCTCAAGGCTTTGCCCAGGCGCTGCAGCGCCTGCCGGGCCACCACGGAAGGGTCGTACCGGTCTCCCTGCCGGAGCCGGACATTCTTTTCCAGAACCTGCATCATGTCAGGATCATAAAGCAGAGTGCCGATGTTCTCGGTGCGCGCCGCCTTCTGGCTCCACTCGCGCGCATGGGTCAGCAAATCGGCTTGCAGGCGGGCCAGGATACCGGCATAGTCCAGGAGCTCGCGCTCCGCGTCTTCCAGAGCGCTCCGGAGGCTATCGAGCAATTCGGCGGCCAGCAGGCGGGCGCGCTCCTCCACACGGGCCCGGCACCAGTGGGCGCACCAGGTCAGGTATTCATAAGCCCGGGACTCCACCCGGTCGCACTTGCCCGCAGGCCATGGCGATTTGACGGCTTTGTCCAGCTTATCCAGCTCGATGCTGATGCGCGGCTCGATGATCGTCGATAAAGATGGCCCCTGTCCGCTCTGGGCCACGCCGGTCACATGCATATCCCCGAGTTCTTTGGCGATAGCCACCGGGTCGTTGGCCTGGCTCAGAAATATCTTGTCTTTCATCTGGTCGAATGCCAGAGGCAGCAATTGCGCCACCGCCAGCGCCCAGGCCGGGCCGTGACCGGCGGTATCCTCGAACATCTCGAAGATGCGGTCGTGCAGGTTGCGGCGATAGCTCTTCTGGGCGCGGTCTTTGTTGGCGCTCAGCTTGCGGATCTGCTGGCCCCAGGCCATCGGGTCCGGGCCTTCATCGCTGAAGTCGGCCCTCCATCGCCGCCATGCTTCGGTCACTCTTCCGATGAAGGCATCGATGGGCCACTTCTCGACAATCCACCGCTGCTTCTCCGCCTCCTTGAGGCTGGAGGGCACATCGACCAGACGCTCCTGCTGCTCGGTAACGATGGCGCTCAAGATATCTTCGGGGTTGAGCCTGGTATTCGGAATGAACTGGCGCACCAGAAAGTTGCGCACCGCGCCGACGGTCTGGGGTTCGCCAGCCTGCTGTTTCACGGAGTTGATGACGGTGGCAGCGGTCTCCTCAACATCCGCCGTCTCATGATTTGTCGCCAACACGTCTATGGGATCCGTGGCCTTATCGATCCATTGCTGCACGGCTCTGAAGGCCAGTTGATACCCCAGCACCTGCTTGATCTCATCGTGAGGCAGGAACACCGCCGACTGCCCGAAGCTCATAAAGCCTCTCGGGCAATCGCGCCCGTCATTGCTCATGATGCGATTGCGGATATTGGCGCGCAGGGATCGCTTGAATGTCGCAAAGGACAGGGTAAACTCGTGGAATAGGGAGCGGGCGATCATGGCAAAGATGTCCTCGCGCCGCAGTTGGACCTGGGAGTTGCGTGAGTCCAGTAAATAGCAAAAATCAAAGGGCATTTGCCCCTCAAAGCGCGTCCGGTACCTCTCCGAGCGGGTGTAATCCGCGTCCCAGCCAGGTCTTCCGAATATCGGGGCGAGAGGGTTGTCCGGATCGTACATATACTGGTGATAATTCAGTTCTTTCAGCGCAGCGTAGCCGTTGGGGATAGCATTGGCTCCGGCCAGGTCGCGAAAAGCGCCGGGCAGGATGAGGTAACCCAGGAACTGGTGCGCGCCGGCCAGCCCCAGGTTTTGCAGCACGTGGCGGACGGTATAGGCCATGTCCAGAAACATCCCTGAACCCGTTCCCCCTGCTAACCCGGCGATAATGTGGATGTTCATCCCGGGATCCACCACGGTCTTATACTTATCTTCCATGAATTGCGCGTTCCGGTCATCGTTCAGGCTGCTCAACAGCGATTCCATCTTCTGGCGTATCTCAGCGGCATGATGCCAGAAGCACAGTCGCCCCAGCTGGCGAATCGTGGCTCCCTCGATAATGCTGGTATGATGCTGTAGCTTCTCCAGGGAAAACCAGGTATAATTGGGATTGAGTCCTTCCCGGATATTCCGGTACAGACCCGCCGCATCCGGGAACCGGGCATCCAGCCGCTCCGAGTCGGGCAGGCGAATGTCGTCTTCGACTTCAGAATCCATCTGGCGGAGCCAATTCGGATCGGTATCGATGTAGAGGAAGCGCACAATCGGTATGTTCTCGAACGGTCCGAAACGGTCTGTCAGCAAACGCCTCAGGCGCTTGATCACTTCCGCGCCCGACCCTCCCAATCCGATCACCAGCGTTCTTTGCAGGTTGACCTGCTGGACTTCACGTTCCACTTTTGGCACCCTGCGATTCCTCCTTTTGGCCTTATGGCGCGGTTTTCCCAAATCCCCAGTCGAACTCTTCCTTATCAGGCCCCTCTTCGGCCGTTTCGTCAAGAGTGGCCTGTGGCTTGTAAGATTCCGGCGGGGGCGGCGGGTTGTGAAAACTGAAATGCATCGCTTTCGTTGGCTCGCCCGAGCCTTGGACAAGAATGCGCCCGTCCTCATGGGTTTCCAGATAAGGCAACTCTTTCCCGTCTCCGGTCAGCAGCGCGACTCCGTCCGCGGGATCGAACCGGACCTTCTTCTCTTTGCCCATCCGCTTGATCCTGAGCGCGATGCCGGGCAGTTCTCTTTCCTGGTTCGCTCTTTGAAAGGCGATGGCTTGCCCGGCTGGCTGGCCTTGAATCCAGTAGTAAAAAGGCAGATACAGGCGGCGGCGCGACTGCCAGGCGATCAGAGCCGCCACCGGCAAACCGATCAATACCGACAGCGCCAGCCGAACCCATACA
>JADLDR010000204.1 GCA_020846535.1 Armatimonadota bacterium
ATCGAGGCGAGGATGAAGCGCAAAGAAAACCTCCGGTAAAAAACCGCCTGCAAGAAGCCCGATCAGCGAATGAAGCGGATCGGCAGGATACCCCTCTGGTCAATCGGATCGATTTCATGATCGGCGGTCACAAAGGCTGCGGACAGGCGATGCGTCAGGGCCAATCCGAAGCAGTCTCCCAGCGCGATGCGGTGAGCGGCTTTATAGCGGCCAAGCTGCTCCCAGAAGGGACGGTCCATATCGTCGCGCAGCAATAAGGGAGTGGTCAGCAAGTCATCAATCATCTGGCGAGCAATCGCTTCCCCATGGTTTCGTAAAACATCATAGTAGATCTCGCAGAGATTGACGGCATGTATAAAGCATCTATTGGAAGGGTCTTTCAGCAGATCCCTTACCGTATCTATGCCCTGTTCGTTGCGTAGAAACGCCAGCAGGGCGCTTGCATCGAAGACAAGATTGTCTACGATTGAGTCTGGCGTTCTTTCCATTGTCGCTCCTCTCGCTCCGCCTCTTGACGCCGGTGTTGCAGGAAATCCTCTACCGAGCCGGGGATATGGGCATATTTACCGGCCAATTGATCCACATTGGCCCGGCGCTCCGCCTCGGAAATCGCTCCCGCCGACACGCCCTCAAGCCAGTCGTTCAGGGCATCCTCCGATATCCGCCACTGCCTGCCGATCTTGCGCCCGGGCACCGCGCCCCTTTTGAGATGCTCGCGCAGGGTTCCCTCGTTGACGCGCAGCATGTCCGCCGCTTCGTTGAGTGTCAGCACTCTACCCATAGTAGTAGGATCACCTCCTCATTTAATAGTGTATCAAAAAACGGGAGTTCTGGCAAGGCTTTGGCGAAGAGGCAGGATTCCGGACCGCCGCCTGCTGGTGTCGGCCATCAGCCCTGATATCCGGTGAAGCTGTTTGCGCCAGATTCTCCAGGAGGGGAAATCCTCTTCTCCTGCCGTACGCGTGATGGAAGGGGAATACAACATCTTTCGGCTTCGATGCGCTGCACCGCACCATCGCAAGTTTCACAGAGTCGCCGCAGAGCCGCCCGGAGGTCGAGCGCGTCAGCCGGGATTACGTCGAGGGGATCCGGCAAGGGATTTCGCATGCCGATATACTTCCAAGAGGAGAGGCCGGGGAAGCTGCAAAAGGAGGCTGAGATGGTGCGTGTTCTTGGAGGCGTGACCAAAGTACCCACAGTCTACTCCCCCCGCCGAGGTCCGGCGGGGGGCGGTTGTCGTTACACCTGCACGAACTTTTCGCCTTTGGTGGCGCAGATGGGGCAGGTGGCAGGGGCCTTGCCCATCTCGATGTGGCCGCAGATGGGGCAGAGATAGAAGCCGGTTTCGGCCAGGTCTTTGCCCCCGGCCACGGCATCGAGCGCCATCTGATAGAGTTTGGCATGGACGGCTTCGGCTTTGAGGGCGTAGGCGAACATCCGCTTGGCCTTGTGGTCGTCGGCCTCCGCCTGCTGAAGCATCGGGGGATACATGGCGGTGTATTCGTAGGTCTCCCCTTCGACGGCGGCTTTCAGGTTGTCCAGGGTCGAGCCGACGCCGCCCAGGGCGTTCAGGTGGCCGTGGGCGTGAATCGTTTCGGCTTCAGCCGCAGTGCGAAAAAGGCGGGCGACATTGGCGAAGCCGTCCTGCTCCGCTTTTTTGGCGAAGGCCAGATACTTCCGGTTCGCCTGGCTCTCTCCGGCGAACGCTTCCTTCAGGTTTTTTTCGGTGTCGGACATGGGTTTCTCTCCTTTATGAATTGAGTTATCTCTCACAAAACGGCGAATCTCAATAGATGGATTAGGCAGGCGGGCAGGCGTTTCCTTCTGCAAGTGGGGATATTTCACACAATCGGAATATTTTTTGTGGAAAACAGAAAGGGAAAGGCGCGATAACGCAGAAATATATGGTTGGCAGGAAGGCCGTTCGCCGCTTACCTTACTGATTCGATAAAGGAGTCCTATGCCCGACGCTCTGACCTGTTACCGGCATCCTAAAGAGGAAACCCACCTGCGGTGCAGCGCATGCGACCGGCCCATCTGCACCCGATGCATGGTCTACGGCCCGGTGGGTGCGAAGTGCCGCGAGTGTGCCTCCACGAGATCGAGCCACGTCTATCAAATCGCTCCGGGCCGCCTTGCCCTGGCGGTCCTGGCCGTTCTGGGCGCATCCGCTGCGGCAGGGTTCGCCTTGCAGCTCGGGATAATCGCCGTCATCTGGCTGTCCGCTCCGGTCGGGCTGGGCCTCGGCAGCCTGATGCTGAAAGTGTCGGGCCAGAAGCGGGGAACGCTCATGGAAATCCTGACCGGGGCATCGGTGGCTCTGGGCGCGCTGGGAGGGCAGATCGGCTGGGCCGCCTGGCGGATCGCCTCCGTTCCCGCCCCTATCCTCACCCCGGGGGCGACTCCCACTTACTGGCAGGCGCTCTCCCCCCTCATGGACGGCTTCTTCCTGCTCGCCGTCGTTATCGCCACGGCCGCGGCGGTGAGCAAGGTGAGGTTTTGGTGAGTAGGAAAGTCGAGTAAATTAACCCAAGTTGCTACCTACCCGAATTGAGGGCGATGCGGGGTAGGGGCGCGATTCATCTCGCCCTGCCAAGCCGTGGGGCGCGATAAATCGCGCCCCATGTGTATCAAGATAAGATAAAAGATCCTCCGCTCCTGGGGGAGGGGGGACCGCTCTCCCCTGGGAGGGGTGACCTCTCTCCCCTAACCCCTCTCCCCGAAGCGGGGAGAGGGGGACAGAGAGTGCGGTGCTTGATGGATCATCTCTCCCCCTGCCCGTTTCGGGAAGGGGGCGGGGGGGTTAGGGAACGGTCTCTCAAAGCCCCCAACCCCGCCCCCGCGGGACAGACAGCCTGATCTTGATACATATGGGGCGCGATAAATCGCGCCCCTACCGCGGCAAACGGGACTGGCCCCGGGCTAGGTGGCAACTTGGGTTAATTTATTTTGACGACAGTGTAGTAATGGCGGCTTGGGAACCTCTTCTTTGACCTTATTTCCGTTTTGGAGAAAATGACTTCATGCCCGTGAATTGCACGCCTTCCACTCCAAGTAATTTGCCAGTTCTTTTTAAAGTGGATGCGTGTTTAGATTGCAGACTGCCTCCCATTTAACGTCGCGAAGACGAAGCCAGCCGAAACCGAGATCAACATCCTTATTGCACTGCAGGCCACCGTCATAACTAACACAAACCAAGCCAAAATTCTTCACATCTGGATGAAACTTATTGCCATAATTCTGAATAAACTCACGACGAAGAACAAGCTGATCTTTGTTGCCTTTCTTACCTTGCTGTCTAGCCACCTTAGAGAACCACTTGGCTTCGCCAAAGATGACAACATCATCAGCATGGATGCCAAAATCGATTTCTGGCCCTCCTGGGCATAGGGTGTCTGGATGGGGGATGCGTCTCCACAGCCATATATCCGCTTGTTTTACTTCTGAATAGGGAAGGTCGAGTAGTTTGAAGAGAGACATGCAATAATTGCGCCGTACGGAAGTATCCATATATGCTATTGTGCCAAACACACTCCATATGAGGGCATCTTCGCTATGCACAGACTGAAGGTCTGAATAATAACCGAGTGTCTCGGTGGCAGCTTTTAGATCGTCACCATTGAAGGCTCTGACCTGTCGACTTTTATACAGCTTCTGCACAATCTCGGGTGAGGGCCATGGTTCCGTTCCGCCACGCACTAGATTTATAAGAGGGTCTGACAATACTAAGACACCACCTCTACTCCGAGCAGCCTGGACGTCCCTTCCCTTCCAATCCCTTATAAGCACTTTCTTCCTCCGTTGGCAGCTCACCGCGCTGCATATTCTATGGCAAATAACATAACTTCCTTAACACGCACTTCATGCCATGCGTTACTTTAGAGCAGAATTTAGAAACGATCTCTCAACCTCATCCTTTCCCCACAATCCCTTCCAGGTGTCCGAAGGCTTCCTGGACGAGGGCGCGGGCTTCGGGTTCGGAGGGGGCTTCGGCGGTGATGCGGATGATCGGTTCGGTGTTGGAGCCTCGGGCCTGGAGCCAGCGGTCGGGCCAGAGGATTTTTAGGCCGTCGGTGAGATCGATGGTTTCACGGGCATAGGCTTCCTGGAGGCGGGCCAGGGCCGGGGCGATGGCGCGGGCGGGGCAATCGGCCTTCTCCTTGATGATGGTATAGGCGGGGATGCGGGCGCGAAGCTGGCTGATCGGCATCTTTTCGGAGGCCAGGGATTCGAGGATCAGGGCCATCCCTACAAAGCTGTCCCGGCAGGGGTTGACGGCAGGCATGATGACCCCGCCGTTCCCCTCGCCCCCGATGGAAGCGCCGCAGGCCAGCATCTCTTCCACCACATTGACCTCCCCGACCCGCGTGCGGATCACCGGGCAGCCGAACTCGGCGGCCACGTTATCGATCATCATGCTGGTGGAGACATTGACCACCACCGGACCGGGTCTGCTGTTCAGGACATGGCGCACGGCCAGGGCCAGGGTGGCCTCCTCGCCCATCGGCTCTCCCTCTTCATTGACCAGAGCCAGCCGGTCGGCGTCTGCGTCCTGCACGAACCCCAGGTCGGCCCCTGTTTCGCGCGCCAGGCGGCAGAGGTCGCCGATATTTTCCGGGACCGGCTCCGGGTTGTGCGGGAAAGGAAGGTCGGGGTCGGTGTAAAGTTCGATCACCTCGCAGCCCAGGCCGCGCAGGAAGGCCGGGGTCGCCTTCGAGGCCGCCCCGTTGCAGCAGTCCACCGCGATCTTGAAGCGGCGCTGCCGGATACGCTCCACATCCACCATGGCGCAGACGGCCTCATGGTGGCGCTTCAGGGTGGAGGTGTCGGAGGCGACCTTGCGGATCCGGTCCGAGGCCACGCGGGTATAGACGCCCTGGTGATAGAGGTCCACCAGCTCGGTGGCATGGGCGGGCCTGAGAATGATGCCGTCGGCTCCGAAGAATTTGAGGGCGTTCCACTGGATGGGGTTGTGGCTGGCCGTGACACAGATGCCCCCGAAGGCTTTGGCGGCCCGGATATGGCACTGGAGCGCCGGGACCGGCACGATGCCCACATCGATAGGGGCGCATCCCGTGCCCAGCAGCCCGGCGATCACGGCCTGTTTGACCATCTCACGGGAGGGGCGGCTGTCCGTGCCGACCAGCACCGGCCCGGCCCCGCAGTAGGCCCCGAACGCACCGGCAAAGGAGGTCACGAGCTGGGGCGTCAGCGACTCGCCCACGATGCCCCGCACCCCGGAAATCCCGATTTTGAGGGAAAGCTGTTTTCTCATTGCGGCCTCTCCACATTACCGTAAACCACCCGGTGGGCGCGGGTCATAGCCTCCTCGAAGAGCGATTCGGCCCGCGCCGCGTCCTTCGCCTCCGCGATGATCCGGACTATCGGCTCGGTGTTGGACCCCCGGACGTGAAGCCAGGCGTCCTCCCATCGAACCAGCAGGCCGTCCGTCTGGTCGGTTTCCCGGTCGGGATAGAGCGCCCGGAAATGCTCCATGACCGCATGAACCCGGTCGGGCGGACAGGAGAGGCTTCCCTTTTTCATCACATAGCGCGGCAGGCGGCCTGCAAGCGCCGCGAGAGTCTCTCCGCGGGCGGCCATCGCTTCCAGCACCAGGCCCAGGGCCAGGAAGCCGTCGAAGGTGGCGACGGTCGGCAGGATGGCGATGCCTCCGCTCCCTTCCCCGGCGATGGCGGCATGGGCGGTCAGCCCCTTATCGACCACATAGCCCTCTCCGATGTAGGTGCGGATGACAGGCTGGCCGTATCGCCGGGCCACCTCATCGATCATATGGGAGGTGGAGAGGTTGGTCACCACCGGCCCGGGGCTGCGGGACAGGAGATAATCGGCCACCAAGGGGAAGGAATCCTCCTCGCTCAGAGGCGTCCCTTCGGCGGTCACGAACCCGATCCGGTCGCCATCGATATTGAGGGCCACCCCCAGATCGGCGCTCAGGTAGCGAAGAAGCGCGGCAAGCTGGCGCATGTTCTCCACCGAAGGAGCGGGGGGATGGGCGAACTCCGCCTCCGGCTCTTCGTTCAGGAGGATCAGCTTGCAGCCGAGGGCGTCCAGAAGAGGGGCCGCCACCGCTGCGCCCGTCCCGTTGCAGAAATCGACCGCCACCCGCAGCCTGGCCGACCGGATGCGCTCCACATCCAGGGCCGTTGTGATGTGATCCAGATAACGCCCCAGGATGTCCGGGGCGCAGTCCCATGCCTTGAGGCCGTCCCAGGGAACGCGGGCGAATTCCGCCGCATGGTAGATGTCCAGCACCTCCTCGCTGCTGATGGCATTGAGGAGCGCCCCGTCGGCCCCGATGAATTTGAGGGCGTTCCACCGGCTGTCGTTATGTCCGCCCGTGATGGAAAGCCCGCCCGCCGCCTCCAGCTGTCGGACGGCGAACGAGACCAGTGGGGTCGGGCTGAAGCCCAGGTCCACCACCCGGCAGCCGGTGGAAAGGAGGCTGGAAACCACCGCCGCCCGCAGCATATCGGACGACTGCCGCGTGTCCCGCCCGATCACCACCGTTTTCCCATCGCAGTATGTACCGAACGCGCAGCCCAGATTGACGATCAGTTCGGGCGTCAGCGAATCTCCGACCACCCCGCGCACCCAGGAAGTTCCGATTTTCAATTGACGCATTCTATTCTCCGAAAACGAAAGCCCCTTCCCTTGCTCAGGGGGCCTGGATGCTGCCCTCTACCTCAAATCCCCGGCATTGATGCGCTGAAGGCGCGGGTTGTCGCAGCTCCGGCGGCCTACCTTCGCCATATCGTACCAGTGATCGTTGATTTTGACGCGCGCCACATCGGCGGTGTAGTCGTTGGAGGTTCCGCAGCGGGCACAGTCGGAGAGGAGGTAGGAGCCGACGCCGTAGATGTCGGCTGGGACGCCGCGTTCCTCAAACTCGCGGATGCGCTCCGGGGTGAAGCCGCCGGTGACGGCGATTTTGATCTCCTGACACCAGATTTTCGCCACATTCACCCACTCCGGGGGGAGGTTCCAGCTTTCCCAGGCGCGGTCGATAGATTCCCGGAGGGCGAATACCAGGCGCGGCGACACCCCGCAGTCCTCTCTGGCATCCCCGGACGGCTCCAGGCCGAAATCGCGGAGGTTGCCGCTGGTGTCCGGGCGGATGCCGTAGAGCTTGTAGCGCCGGGCCTCCTCCATCCGGTTCGCCGCCACAAGCTCCATGAAGTGATGAAACATCCGGTGCATCACCTTCAGCGATTCCCCGATGCAATCGTTCTTGAAATCGACCAAGGCGATCCGGGGAATCTCGGGGGGAACGATAGAGGCGAAAGCCATCATCGTTTCGGCGGTGTCTCCCAGGAAGCAGGCGATGGCGGCATGGGCGACGGTGCCTCCGCCCGCCCCGCCCCACCAGTCGCCCTGGGCGTCCGTGGAGATGAAGGGACTGAGGCTTTCGTTCCGATGGGCGTTGTACGCCTGCACCGCGATCTGGTAGGCGTATCCGTCGGCAGCCTGCACCTCATAGGCGTCGAAGCGGGCGGGGAAGAAGAGGATCGCCTTGCCATCGGCGGCCTCCAGCACCTCATAGACATTGGTGGCGATCCGCGATCCCCGCGTCAGCGCCCCCAGGGTCGGGGTTTCCAGCATCGCGAAATCCCGGTAACGGCCTTGCACTTTGATGACGGGGAAGACATTCATCGGATCGCCCGCATAGGGAGCCAGGACGCCGTCATGGACTGCCGACACCTCCATCCGGTCGAAGGTGGAGACGAACCGCCCCTCCTCGTCGTAATAGCCGGTGCATTCCTTGAGGATCGCCAGCGCCTTATCGACCCCGACCGCCACCGAAAAGGGCCTCCGCCGGGTGAACCACTGCATCTCCACCTCGATATTGCCGGTATCCACCCGAGAGATGTCCACCCCGATATCGGAAAGCTCCGGGCAGGTTCCCCCGAAGCGGTAGCCCTGCCGGGCCAGGGCGGTCAGGATCGCCACGATATTGTAGAAATATTTGTCCGAATACCAGCCCCGGCGCATCCGGTCCACATCCAGTTTGAAGGTCGTGACCGGCAGCCGTTTGCCGTCGAAAACGCTCATAGCCTGTCGTTCTCCAGCATCAACGAACCTCCCTGACCACGCGCACCCCGTTCAGAGCGAGGTGATAGAGAAAGGCGAGATGAAAGAAATCGCCGGGGTGAGGCAAGGCCCCGACGGTCCGGGCCGTTTCGACCGGCATATCGTAGGTTTCCACGCAGTCGACGGGCGTGATCACCTGCTGCCCTGTCCCGAGGGCATTGGCCCGCAGGCGCAGGTGCATCGCCAGTTGGTACAGGCAGAGATCGGTGCAGTTCCCGACCGCGACCAATGTCTTCAGCCCGGGCCGGGCGTCCAGCCAGCCGTCCAGCCCGGTTGTGACCGCCGAGGAGATGGATCGCTTGGTCAGGGTCACGAACCGGCTGGCGAAGGGAAGGGCGAGCAGTTCGGAAACCGTCTCCGCTTCGGGCGTGCCCTCCATGCAGTGCGGCGGGAACTGTGCGAACTCCGGGGCATCGGGCGGGTGGCAGTCCTGGGTCAGGACGAAATCCGAAACCCCCGCGTCATGCGCCCTCTGGAACAGGCGTACGATGGGGAGGATGATACCGCCCACCCGGGGGCTTGCCAGCGGCCCCTCGCAGCAAAAGCCCCGGATCATATCCACCGACATGACCGCCACCCGATCCGGAGCGCCCGACTCCGCCACGATCTCCCGCATGGCGATGCAGGGCAGGCCGGCGTGCCAGGAAGCAAGATAATTCAGGAATTCGGACGACGATTCCATGAGGTCAGCGAGTTCTATGTTCACGCTTCGGCTCCTGCTAAGCAGCCTGACGGAGTCAGGGTGCCGTTTCCCCTGAGACAAGGCCGTAGGGGCGAACCTGGTGTTCGCCTAGGCCTCCGAAGATCGCCCTGGGCAGGGCGAACACCAGGTTCGCCCCTACGGATCGGGCAAGGTCATTCCAAATCTTAACCTTGACTCCAGCGCCCTGCTTAGTTGAAGGGATGGCCGGACGTAGGGAGAGATATGGCGCTGAAAAGCACCCCCCGTCGAAGTCCGGCGAGGGGTGCGGACTTGGGGCGGTCGGCTCTTGAGGAAGGCAGGGGCGGTTAGCTTTTTCGAGGGCGGTTGCGTCATATCCATAGCTTCTAATAATCCACCGGCCTCAGATAGTAGTCCTCGATGGAGGTGGAGGAGAGCATGGCGACGGTGGGCAGGTGGCGCTTCCAGTGGGTCGAATCGAGGCGGCCTTTCACCAGAGCGATGTCGGAGGGTTCGAAGCCCATGTCGGCAAGGCGCTGGGGGCTGTAGCCTTTCAGAAGCTGGGCCAGGATGCGGTCCGCCTTCTCATAGAGGATGCCGAAATCGCCTTCATCGGTCTGGCCGGCCACCAGGTCGGCGGAGGCGGGCTTGGAGACGATGACCTCCGGGACGCCCATATGCCGGGCCAGGGCCCACACCTGCGTTTTGAAGAGATCGCCCAGAGGGTTCACAGGGGGCGAATCGTCCGCATGCCAGGTGAAATAGCCGAAAAGCCGCTCCGTCTTGTTGCCTGTCCCCACCGGCAGGGCGCGGTGCTTGGCCGACTGGTCGAACAGGATGATCATCCGCATCCGGGCCATCACATTGCCGCGCCGCCTGCCATCCGCGCCCGGGTCGTGCCGCAGGTAGCCGTCCACCGCATCGGAGATATCGATGGTCAGGGAGGGGATCCCCAGCGCCTCGACCACCAGGGCGGCGTGGTCCAGGCTTTCGCGGCTGCTGGTGCGGTAGGGCATCCGGACACCGACCACATTTTCCGGCCCCAGGGCGCGGGCACAGAGGAAGGCGGTCAGGGAAGAATCCACGCCTCCCGACAGTCCCACCACAGCCTTTTGAAAGCCGCGCCGCCGTATGATCTCATCCCTCAGAAAATCGACCAGCCATCCGGCGACCAGCGGGGGATTGATCTTCAGGATGGCGCTGTCCTCCGGGGAAAAATCCTTTTGACGGACGACCTCAAGGCGCCTCATTCCATCCTCCGTTTCAGAGAATCCATCTCCAGAAGAATATCGCCCAGGCACGATTCCAGGTCGGCGAGGGTGGGGGCGTTGGCGCGGGCGATGGCGATATCGTCCGTGTCCAGGGTCGTCAGGACGATGGCCTCCTTCCCCACAGGCCCCTCCGCCCGGATGCTGCCGGAAGGCCCCACTACCGCCGAGCCGCCGATAAAGCCCTTGCCCCCCTCGAAGCCGACCAGGTTGGCGCTGACCACAAAAAGGCCGTGTTCGTCTGCGGTTGCGGTGATGAGGCTGCGCCATTTGTTCAGGTTGTCCATCCGCTCCCCGGAAAAGCCCCGGGCCGGAGAGGCGACGCCCACATAGAGGATCTTCGCGCCCTTCAGGGCCGCGATGGTGGCCGTGATGGAATGCCACAGGTCCTCACAGATCAGCATGGCTGCCTGACCGAAGCGGGTCGGGAACGTTTCGATGACGTGGCCCCGGGTGACGAATCGCTCCTCATCGAAAACCCCGTAGGTGGGCAGGAAGAATTTACGGTAGACGTGCCGGATGCCCGGGGAAGCGCCTCCGAGGGTGGTATAGAGGCAGGAATTATAGTAATTGCCGTTGTAAAGCTCGTAAAAGCCGACTGCAATATCGCGCTCCGGGGCGCTTTTCCCGAGCCGCCGGGAATATTCGGCCTGGAGATCCTCGAAGACGCTCTCCCGGGTACGGGCCACCTCGCGCACCCCGCCCTGCAAAAAATAGCCGGTCAGCGCCGTTTCGGGAAAGACGACCACATCCGCCGGGAGGCCGTCCGTCTCGATCTGTTCGAATACATCCCCCGCCTGGCCGATGTTGAAAAGGTAATCTCCCTTCTTCGGCATGAACTGAACGACTGCAATATGAAGCTTCATCCGCATCCTCTTGTCGATGTTCTCGTGCAGGCATTATACCGCCTCAAGAGCCGTTTGTCAAGGCGGAGGATTTCCGCCGCACAGGGCGAAGGATATAGTAAACAGGACTTGTGCCAGGGCAGCGCCGAAGCGCGCCCTTCCGGGCTCAAGTCGCGGCAATATACTTTGTAACGGCGCAAAGGAGGCTGGAATGAGCCTGCTGGGAATCGATATCGGAACGACCGGCTGTAAGGCCATTGTCTTCCGGCTGGATGGGGAGATCCTGGGGCGGTCTTACCGCGAATACCCGCTGGTGCTGACGGGCGCGGGCCTGATCGAGCTGAACGCCAATACGGTCTGGAGTGCAGTGGAGCGCGCTGTGCGGGAGGCGGCGGACCGGGCGGGGGACGGCGATCCGGTGAAGGCGGTCGGCATCTCCTCCCAAGGCGAGACGGTGACGCCCATTTCGGCGGAAGGGGAGGCGCTGGCAAACAGCATCGCTGCCTTCGACACCCGGGCCATGCCGCAGGCCCTCCGGTGGGAGGAATCCCCGGGACGGATGCGCCTGTTCCAGATAACCGGAATGCCGCTTCATTCGATGTTTTCCATCCATAAGATCCTCTGGTGGAAAGAGAATATGCCGGAGATGTTCGACAGCGCCTGGAAGTTTCTCGGCTACGGCGACCTGGCCCTCTACCGGCTGGGCGGCAGGCCCGTGATGGATCCCTCCCTTGCCGGCCGGACGATGGCATACGATCTTCTCAAAGGGGAATGGTCCGGGGATATCCTGGGCCAGGCCGGAATACCGCCGGAACGCCTCCCCGATGTGGCCTCTGCTGGGACGGTGATCGGCGAGATTCTGCCTGAGGTAGCCGAAGACCTGGGGCTGCCGGAGGGCGTTTTACTGGTGGCCGGCGGGCACGACCAGGCGTGCGCGGCCCTGGGAGCGGGCGTCACCCGGGCCGGGATGGCCCTGGATGCGACCGGCTCGGTGGAGTGCGTCGCCCCGGCCTTCGAGGAGCCGCGCCTGACCGAGGCGATGCTGGAAGGTCACTATTGCTGCTACCGCCATGTGTCGCCGGGCCTCTATATCACCCTGGCCTTCAATTTCAGCGCGGGGCAACTGCTGCGCTGGTACAGGGATACCCTGGGGGCCAAAGAGATCGAGGAAGCCCAGGTCACCGGGCTGGATGTCTATGACATCATCATCGGCAACGCCCGGAAAGGCCCGGCCAATGTGATGGTTCTGCCGCACTTCACGGTGGCGGGAACCCCCTGGTCGGATACGAAGTCGAAAGGGGCCATCCTGGGGCTGACCCTGAACACCGAAAAGGACGAGATCATCAAGGCGATCCTGGACGGGGTCACCTACGAGATGCGCCTGAATCTGGATTGCCTGGAGGAAGCCGGGATTCCGGTCGGAGAGCTGCGGGCAGTGGGCAGCGGGGCCGATTCCCGCATCTGGATGCAGCTCAAGGCCGATATCTTCAACCGCCCGGTCGCCACCCTCGCCTGTCCCGACGCGGCCTGCCTGGGCGCGGCGATGCTCGCCGGGGTCGGAGCGGGCATGTATCCTTCTCTGCCCGAAGCGGCCCGAATCATCGTACGGATCAAGGACGTATACGATCCGGACCCCGCCGAAGCCGCCCGCTATACGGAAACTTACGCTCTCTACCGGGATCTCTATCCCACCCTCAAGCCGTTGCTGCACCGGATCCGGGCGTCGGGGTGAGAGGGGTTCATTTGCACTTTCGCTTGAATGACAATATAAAGCATCGATGCACTCTGCGAGGAGCGCAAGCGGCGCGGCAATCTCCAGAGTCACGCCAACGGGCAGAGCCTTCGTCATTTGGTACGTTGGAGGTTGCCGCAAAGCTAAAGCCCCTCGCAGACTGCATCGACTTACGGCTGCTTATTGGTGATACGCTGGAGATTACCATGTCGCTGCGCTCCTCGCAAGGACATGTAATCGCAGATCCAGCAAAAAATAGCTCTCAAAACCACAAAGGAGGAATATCAGTGCAAGCAGGCTATGCGAAAATCGAGGTGACGCCGCCCGCCGGAGTGGAATTGTGCGGGTACGGCTTTTATCTGAAAAGGACGGCCAAAGGGGCGCACGATCCCCTCTACGCCCGGGCTGTCGCCCTCGAAGCCGAGGGGCGGAAAGCCCTTTTCATCAGCGCGGATTTGCTGGGGTTCAGCGATACGATGGCCGGGGCCGTCAAGAGCGCGCTGAGCGAGGATCCCGGAATCGAGCCGGAAGCGGTGATGCTCCACTGCACTCACACCCACTCAGGCCCGGCCCCCCTGCTGCTGCGGGGCTGCGGCGTGATGGATGAGGAATACGTGAAGGCGCTGGCCTCGAAGCTGATCGAGGCGGGCCGGACAGCCCTGAAAGGGATGGTTCCGGTGGAGCGGATGGCCTATGCGGCCCCGGAGTGCGCGGGCATCGCTTACAACCGGACGTACGGCGAGAGCGGCCCGGTCGATATAGCAGCCCGCGCCCTGTTCATCTACCGGAAGGAGGGCGCGCCCCTGGCGGTGGTGAATTACGCCTGCCATCCGGTCGCCAACGGCGTGAACGACCGGGCTTCCGCCGATTACCCGGGGCAGGTCCTGGACCGGCTGGCCGAAAAGGGTTTTGAAGGGCTGTTCCTCACTGGCTTCTGCGGCGATATCGACCCCTCCGGCCCGCGCAGCTATGACGCTATCGCCGCCCACGGCCAGAAAATAGCGGACGCGGTTTTAGCCGCCGAAAAGGAGGCGGAGCCGGTGGGGGAGACAATTAGCTCCGGCATCCGCGAAATCGCCCTGCCGCTGGATGTCCCGTCGGAATCCGCCCGGATGGAGCGGCTGGCGGCGGCCGTTGCGGCGTTCGACAAAGACCCGACCGACAGATACGCCGCCTATAACCTGAGCGCCAGCGCCGCCGCCGTCCTGGAGCCGCTCAAGCCCGATTTCAGGGATTCCATGAAAACCTACGTCCAGGCGATTCTGGTCGACAAGACAGCATTCATCGCATTCCCCGGGGAGGTCTTTACCGCTTTCGGGGACAGGCTGCGGGCGGAGTTCTCTGGCCTCGATATCGTGACAGTCAATACGGCGAACGGGGTGATCGGCTACATCCCGACTGCGGACGAGTTCGACCGGGAGGGCTACGCCTCCCACCTGTCCGCAACCCTGTACGGCGTTTTCCGCTTCCACAAGGGTTTCGGAGAGCGCATCTGCGATGAGGCTGTCCGGCTGGTCCGCCAGGTCGCTTCATAATCACCACCGTTTCGATTGACCAGCCTATCCTTTCAGAGGCCTCTGAAAGGATAGGCTTTTTTATTGGAACAAAACCCGCCGCATAGAGAATAAATACAATGCTGACGCCCGCTCCGTGGGCGCTGCGACTGGCTTCCAACAGCCATTCCGGCATTGTACTCAAAGAATCCTGGTATCCTATGACGAAGACCACCTCTCCGACGATGATCTGCCCGCTGAAGAAGCCGCCCCGCTGCTCTCCGAAGCCACCTGGAAGCGTTGAGGTTGATGCTTCACCACACCGATACGATTCAGCCATCCGCCCCGACCGCCGACATCATAAAGGCCAGCGCATCGGGCGCAAACGACATGCGGCAGACTGTCCATTAGCAGGGGCGGGATGGCAAGAGGTGTATCGAAAAAAACGACTCAGGTGGCGGCTCCCTCCTGAGTCGGCTCCTTAACACACCGCTTGCGCTTCTGCTCGCTTTGTGGTATCTTTCTGCATAGGGGTCCCCTTTCTCCGGCCTCATAGCGATCCAGAGAAGGAGAAAGATCCTCCGCTCCTGGGGGAGGGGGGACCGCTCTCCCCTGGGATGGGTTACCTCTCTCCCCTAGCCCCTCTCCCCGAAACCCAGGGGATGCGCCGGAGCGCCTCCGGGGAGAGGGGGACAGAGTGTGCGGTGCTTGAGGGATAATCTCTCCCCCTGCCCGTTTCGGGAAGAGGGCCGGGGGGTTAGGGAACGGTCTCCCCAAGTCCCGCCCCCCGCCCCGGCGGGACAGTCATCCTTCTCTGGATCGCTATGGGGTATCCTTTCTCCGGCCTCCACCGGCTTTTCGTTTTCATAGGAAGGGATAACACCGCCTGCCTTTTATATCCATAGACACACCTTTTGATTTTACCTCCGCCCGTATCGTGAACACCTACCGGCGCAAGCCATCTTTCCGTCCTCCGCATCTACAAGGAATTCCGCCCTGCATTACGAATAAGACATAAAGCCCGGAAGGAGGCTGCCGGCGTGTTCCGTGCATTCGTTCATGAATTTGCGCTGGGATTGCTGATCATCGAGCTGGTTGTGCTGTTGTGTATCCTGTTCTGGTTCCGGAAAAGCCGCTGGCCCAGGCGGCCCAAATGGATGATCGCTCTGATAGTGAACGCTGTCTTCGGCTATCCTGCGCTGTGGGGCATATGGATAGAGTTTGGCTGCGCCCGCGAGAAAGCGCATGGCATTATCTGCTTATCTCATATCAAGAGAACGGGTATGGCGATCAGCATGTATACTCAGAGTTGGGACGATACCTTGCTCCCGGCGTCCCGATGACAGGGCATCACCGAGAAGAGGGTGTCCTGGGAAGAGGATGTATTTCGCTGCCCGGAATCCTCTGTCGATCGCGCGTACGCATTCAACCGTGCAATGAATCGTAAATCTTGTAACGATCTGAGCGATCCCACGGATTATGTGATGCTCATGGAAAGCGACCTCAATCAACGCAACGCCGCCGGCGACCATCATGCCCTCGCGCCGGAGCCCAGGCATTCGGGCGGGGATAATTACGCTTTCGCCGACGGCCACGCCAAATGGATCCGGCGGGATAGAGCTGTTCCCGGGAAGGGCCAAAAACCGGATATCCTCTGGAAGCCTTGACGCTTTCCGATATGTTGGCGCAAAGAGCGCAGGTGATCCGTCCCTCGCGCTCTTTCGCTGGCCTGGAGAGTGCTTCGTCGCTGCGCTCCTCGCAATGACAGAGATGACGACTGCTGCATGCCAAGTCCTATATAACCCAAACGAAAAGGTGATCGCATTGAGAGCATGGTTCGCATTTTTAGGGATGATGTTCCTTATCCCCGCGCAGGCTTCCAGCCTGTCCTGTCGGATGGAGCCGGGCCGCATTACCCTGCAAACCGGAGACCGTATCTATTCTATCGGAAACGACGGTTATATCCAGCCGCTGGGGATGTTTCCCAATATCTCAGGCACATCGGCAGAGGGGAAGGACGTCTGGCTGGTTCCGGTCAGGATCAGGGAAGCGAAGATCGTGGCCGATATGGCCCACGTGAAAACGGTTCGGGCTATCTGGGAACTGTCCGAAGGGTCTCCCCGGCAGGCCCTGGAACTCGATCTGGAGGTGCGCCGGGGAGCGCCTGCCCTGCTCGTCAGAAGCCGCGCCCGGCGGCTCAGCGAAGGGGGAGGAAATTCCTATTATTACTGGGGCCTCCCGAATCCAGTCTCCCATTATACCGTCCCCGGGGACAGCCCTCGCGAATTCCTGAATGAATGGCATGTCCTGCCCCACTACCGCTGGGTCTATATCGCCAAAAGCGGAGCGGCGGGCTATGGCGTCATGACCGACGGCAAGGTCGGCAGGTCGCCGGTATCGGGCGGCGATTTAGCCGGCGGTGAGTCCGGCGGCTCTCCCTACCTGATATGCAGGCAGCGAACCGCCTATCTGACGGAAGGCGCGGCCCATGAAGTCGACTTTGCCGTCATGACCGCCCGGAACCCGGGGGAGGTGGCTGCTGTACACCGGAAAATTCGGAGCCTGAAACCCGACCGGATGGGCTTCGACGCTCAGACCTTTTCGCGCAAGGCGTTTACCCGGAAGGGAACGCCTGCGCCCGCCGCGATGCTCGCCACTCAGGACGGCTTTTCCCTGGCATTGAGCGAAGCCGGGCAGGTCGCCGGGGTGCGGGTCGGCCCGAAGGCGCTTTCGGGCGGTAGCCGGTATCTCAGCGGGCTTCTGCTGCGCGATTATGCCGCCCGGTCGCAACCGAAGGCGGTGGGGGGGAGTATCCGGCAGGCAGGCGACAGGGTCGAACACTCGGCCCGATGCCTGGATGTAGAGGTCAGAGCTTCCTATACCGCCCGGCCCGACCGGATCGATGCTCACTGCGACCTCAAAGACCTGGCCGGCAAGGACAGGGCGGTGACGCTTTATTACGCCCTTCCCGTCCGGGCGGGGAAGGGCTGGCAGTGGCATGACGACCTCGAACGGAGCCGCGAGATTGCGCCGGAGGACGAATATATCGCCTCCGCGGAAAGTATGACGGCAGGGGCCAACGGCCTCAACTCCCGCTATCCCTTCGCCAGCGTCACCGGCCCGGGCGCAGGGCTGGGAATAGGCGTCCCGATGGACCGGCCGCGGGTATGCCGCATGTTCTACAATTCGGATACAGGCCAGTTCGTAATCGCCTTCGATCTGGCCCTGCTGCCGGAGGTGAAGCGATGGCCTTCCTCGGCTTCGGTGGATTTCAGCCTCTTTTTACACGATCCGGCCTGGGGATTCCGGGCGTGCGCGGAGAAGTATTACAGGATTCACCCTCAGTTTTTCGCCAAGCGCGCCCAAAAGGACGGCGGCTGGGTCTGCTGGGGCAATGTGGCCGACGTGTCCGATGTGGAGGAACTGGGCTACGCCTACCACTGGGGACCGGCCAGCGCCGCAGCCGTCGAATGGGATAACGACCATGGCCTCTATTCCTTCCCCTACGTCGAGGCCACCAACATGCACCAGACGATGGAGGAATTTCAGTCCGCCACCGGCGAGGATGTCGTCAATCGCCTGAAGTGGGTCGCCGACCCGGAGCGCAATGAGCCGCTTCCGAAATGGCAGTACGACCATCCTTACAGCGAATTCCTGGGAGACCGGGACGCGGCCCTGCGGCAGACCGCTCAAGTCTATCTGAACTCGCTCCTCTACGACAGCCAGGGAAAGATATACGGGGAGGCCACCAAGACCGAGTTCAATCTCTTGATCGCCAAATACATCCCCTGCAACGCCAACCCCGCGCTGCCTGGCGGGTTGGGGGAATATTTCCTGAATATATGGCTCCCCAGAGCGCAGCAGGCGATGGAGGCAGCGGGCGGCAGAGTGGACGGGATCGCTCAGGACAATTACCACGTGGGGGATACGGTTCTCGACTACCGTCGGGAGCATTTCCCCTATGCGGCCTCTCCCCTGACCTTCGAGACAGGAACGGCCCGGCCCGTCATCCTGAAGAATTTCACCACCTATGAGTTCACCAGCGCGTTCAGACGCAGGCATCCGGGCAAACTGACCATCGCAAACACGTGCAGCGCGCAGTTTCCCTTTACCTTCTCCCTACTCGATATTCACGGGTACGAATGGAATATCGAATCTCTGAGCCCATTTGCCCGCACGATGGCCTACCACAAGCCGGTCTGCACCCTGCCTGTCCAGGAGGCGCACAAGGACGAAAAATGGGTCAAGGCGCACATCCGCTACGGGTTCTTCCCCGGCGGTTA
Organism: Armatimonadota bacterium; assembly: GCA_020846535.1. Taxonomy (GTDB): domain Bacteria; phylum Armatimonadota; class JADLDR01; order JADLDR01; family JADLDR01; genus JADLDR01. The sequence continues at coordinate 18,392 of JADLDR010000204.1, forward strand.
TGCCAACTACCGGACGCTTCTGAACCGCGAGGCCATGAAAAAATACGTCCCGGTGATCCGCCAGCTTTCCGAGGCGGGCTGGGAGCCTGTGACCGATGCCCGCAGCAGCGATCCCGACATCACGCTCGAACGCTTCGGAAAGGATTGCTTCACCATCTATAACCGCTCCGCCCAGGCGAAAACCGCCCGGATCGCTTTTGAAAAGAGATCCTTGAGCCGGGCGGCGGATATGATTACAGGCGGCAGTTATCCGGCGAGGGGAGGGGCAATAGAGATAACATTGCCGGGTCGGGACGTGACGGCGGTGAGGGTGGAGAAGTGAATGGCTCCATAAACGCCACTACATGCCATGCAAAATCATAACAAGTATCGGGAATGGTAGAGGCGTTTTGGAAAATGGGTGACGGATAGGCGTCTAAGAAGGGAGGGGCAAGGCGGCACAGAGCAAAGCGTCTTTGAAGAAAGATTATGTGAGCAGCAACAATCTTCGTGCATAATTGCGTCCCCGCAAATGAGAAGCCTCTTGGTCCATCAAGAGGCTTTTTTGGGTTCCGCCCCATTGTCTTTTTCTTTGATATTGGAATTTCAATCTTATAGGCAATTTTGATAAAAATTTTTAAGTCTACGATTGACAAAATTAAAGTAAAGGTTTATAATCATGATGGAGGTGGTTGTTATGAGGCGTAACATCCATGCTTGCCCGGTCTGCGGGGGAGCGATGGAGATTGCCAGGCTCAATTGCACGCGGTGCGAGGTGAGAATCGAGGGCCGGTTCCAGATGTGCCGGTTCTGCGAGCTGGAGCCGGAGCATCTGGAATTTCTGGAGGTGTTTATCAAGAACCGGGGCGTTATCAGGGATATGGAAAAGGAACTGGGCGTGTCCTATCCCACCGTCCGGGCGCGGCTCGATGCGATGCTGACCGCCCTGGGGTATGAGGCGGTCACCACGGCCTCGCCGCAGGAGGTCAGCAGCCGCCAGAAAGGGGTGCTTGCCGCCCTGGATAGCGGCGAGATCGCTCTGGAAGAGGCCGTGCGCCGATTGAAACAGATCGCCTGAAAGTGCCCGCAAGTCGCGTGAGGAGGAGCATGATGAATGAGGAGCGGTTACTGATACTGAAAATGCTGGCTGAAGGGAAGGTTACCCCGGAACAGGCCGACCAGTTGCTGGAGGCCCTGGGGGCCGGGCAGGGGGAGGCTGCTTCGCCGCAACCCGCGCCCGGGTCGGAACCGAAGGCGGTGCCGCTTTCCGCGGAGGAGATGATCCAACGACGCAGGGAGCGCATCGAGGCCGCCCGCGAGCGGCTGGAAGGACTGCACGAAAAGCTGGATGAGATGCACGAGCGGATGGCGGAGCGCGTGGAAGGCGTCCAGGATCGGCTGGAGGAAGCCCAGGAACGGCTGGAGCAGATGCAGGAGGATCTCGAAGAGCTTGCGGACGAACGGCAGCCTCACGCGGGCGTCAGGCGGGAAGATCCTTTCCGGGTGGTTGCCGATGTCCTGAAAGAGGTGGACCCGGGCAAAATCATCCGCGATGTTTTCAAGGATATCGATCCCGGCAAGATCATGCGGGAAGCGATGGAGGACGCTCGCGAAGCAGGTCGCGCCTGGCGCGAAAGCCCCGGAAAACCCTTTGAAGGTATCGGGAAGGTGTTCGAAGGGCTGGGCAAGTCTTTCGAGGGCTTCGGCAGGAACATCAACTTCAATTTCGAGAACACGCAGAACCTTCCCGAACACTCCGAGGAATACCATGCGGCCTTCGCCTCGCAGCCCGGTAAAGCCTTCGCATTGAAGAATCCGTTCGGGGATATCCGCGTCCGGAGCGGGGAAGGGCAGATTTCGGTCAAGGCGGTCAAACGGGCCTGGGCCGCCGCCGAAGAAGAAGCCGTCCGGATGCTGGAGCGGATCGCCTTTACCTCCGAGGAGTTGCCCGAAGGGGCCTATCTGAACATCGGCCTGGACGGGACGGTCAACAACATCCGCGTCGATGTCGAAGTGGCCCTGCCGGAAGGGCTGGACGCCCGATTCGACAATACCGCAGGCGGCATCGACCTGAAAGGGCTGTCGGGTCAGGTCCGGGCCGCCTCACTCAGCGGCGATGTGACGGCCCGCCACCACCGTGGCTCGCTTCGGCTGGAGAGCAAGAGCGGTTCCATCATCGCGGGAAATGTCGAGGGCGAGCTTCACGCCCAGACCCTGAGCGGCGACGTTCGAGTACAGTCGGTGTCAGGCGGGCTAACTTCACTGCAATCCATGAGCGGTAATGTGGAAGTCGCCGACGCGGCCCGGCTCCAGGCGGTCAGCACCAGCGGAGATGTATCCGCCGAGAGGATTCATGGAGATATGACGATCCGCTCGGTCAGCGGGAATGTGGCGCTGAGGGACGGCGATGGGCAGATCGCCCTGAATACGGTCAGCGGAGATATCCGGGCCGAGGGGATCAGGTCGGGCGGGATCGAGTTCGCGACCGTGAGCGGCGACGCCTCTTTTCGGCTGGCGGAGCCGTTCTCGCGGAAACTGTCGGGCAATACGGTCAGCGGAGATGTGACGATTGTCCTGCCGGAAGCCTCCTCTTTTGAGTTCGCGCTGCGCTCGCAATCGGGAGACCTGTCCTGCGATCTGCCTTCCGGCCAGACCGAACGGGGGCGTCGCTCTCTTTCCGGCAGGGTGGGGGCGGGCGAGGGGACCGTTCACATCAATACCACCAGCGGCGATATCCGCATCCGCAGCGAGGAAGGAAAGATATCATGAACGAGCGAATCGAAGTGCTGAAATTGATCGAATCCGGAGTCCTGTCCCCGGAGGAAGGTCAGCGGTTGCTGGGGGCCATGGGAACCGGGCCGGAAGGAGCGGCCAGCCGGTTGCAGGTGCTGGAGATGCTGACTTCCGGCAAAGTCTCCGCCGAAGAGGCTGTGCGCCTCATGGGGGCGATGGACAAGGGCGTCGGCGCTGAAGCCCCGGTTCCGGCGGGGCGGAAAGCCAAACTGCTCAAAATCCGGGTCAACGACGCCGATGGCAGCCGGGTCAATGTCAATATCCCGGTCGCCCTGGCAAGCATCGCCCTGAGATTCATGCCCTCAGACGCCCTGGAGAGCCTTCACGACCGGAACCTGGATGCGGACAGCCTCCTCCAGATGCTCAAGGACGATGTGCCTGAAGGCGATATCGTCGATATCGAAGAAGCCGACGGAACCCAGGTGAAGATTTCTATAGAGTAGGGGGGCTTATGAAAACTCTTCCGGCCCTGCTTTCCGAGCCGCCTTCTCTCCGGCCCTTCGCGGAAGCGCGGCGGCGTCTCCGCTGGAGCAGGGCGGTGCTGATCGCTCTGAGGTGGGAAAGCGGCAGGCGGATCGTGATCCCGCTGCCCCTCTTTTTCCTGGAGGATGTGGCGCAGGCCGCCTCCGCTGCGGCGGTGGTCTGGGGCATGCTCGCCCCGGATATCAAAGCCCGCTGTCGGGCGAAGCTGCCGGAATCGCTCCGATCCTGCGACTGGAAGGCGCTCTCTCAAGCCCTCAAGGAATGCCTGCGCGAACTCCGCGCCTGCGGCCCCCTGACGCTTGTGGAGGTCAAAGATCCCCGGGTAGGGCTGCACATCACAATCGCTCTGCTGTAAACGCTCGGGGGAGTCTGCCTTCGAGAAGCGGATTCCCCCACTTGACAGAAGCGCGCGAATATGGTATCATAGACAAAATCGTGCCCTCGTAGCTCAGTGGATAGAGCACCGGCCTCCGGAGCCGGGCGCGGAGGTTCAATTCCTCTCGAGGGCGCCAGAGAGAAGTGAGCATCCCCCTTCAGATTGGAACTGGAGGGGGATTGTGTTTTGTATACTTCAATACAGCAGAGGATACCATGGTTTCTTATGGTCTGCGGTGGGGTTTGATGTCCGCGTCAAAATAGCTCCAGTTGATGATGAGTTGATTGTAAGAGTGGAGTGCTGGGGAGGCGTAGTTGCTCTAACGCCCGAGGTTCGACTTTGATTGCACCTGAACCATATGATTTACCCGTATAGGAAAGATTCTCAATGGTTTCGGGGTCTTGCAGTATCCTCCATAACGCCTGAAGATGACTTGTTTCTTCCTTATGCGGGTAAACACATAAAAAGCCTGTCAATGGAACAACTCCAGCAAGGTTGCGTATAAAGCGAGTATTGCGCCTACCTAAGTAAGCAAAGAGAAAAGGGGGAACTCTACGTACTTCCATTTTATACCAGGGCCGTCTCTGGCTAATCAATGCTTTTTCTGGTAGTCCGGCCTTTTCGCCTTCTCGAAGGTATTCCTGAATGGCGGGAGGAAAGGCATTCATCGGTCTGCCGTCTAGGGACAGCAGGAGGGTCGGTCTTCCCGCTGCATCCAAAGCAGCCATCGTTTCTTCTGTAAGTTCGTTACCATCCACATCACGTGTACGGCCGACAGCAGACCGTAAAAACTCAGCAGGGATACCAAGGAGCGATGCTTGCTTTTTGGTCATAAAGAAAAACTCATTGCCTCCTGTGGCAATACCTCTTAATACCGAGGCATAGTTTCCTAAAACTGGCCCTGTGACCTGGATCTGTCGGGTAGGTCTGGATAAACCTGTTATCAAACCTTCTGATAACTGACGTATATGAACTTGCATCGCGTCC
>JADLDR010000205.1 GCA_020846535.1 Armatimonadota bacterium
AGGTGGGGGGCACGAGTGGGGAGAAGGTGGGGTATCGGGGGGAGGCGCAGGCGCTGTATGAGCAGGCGATCAATCATGCGGCCCTGAACCTGTCCCAGGAAATCGCCACCGCCCTCACCTCCAGCGGCGTTATCCTGATGGTCCGGGATAACAAGGCACGTATCAACCTGGGCAAGCAGGACAATATTCATGTCGGGGCAGAGATCGCGGTGATGCACGGGGAAGAGGAAGTCGCCATCCTGGTCGTCACCGAAGTCGATACCGCCCAGTCCGAGGCAAAAATCTCCTCCGGTGATATCAAGCAGGTTTACACCAACGACAAGATTCGCGTCAAATACAACCCGCCCACTCCCGTCAAAACGGTCAAAAAGAGCAATAACGGGATGGCCGTTCTCGGCCTTCTCCTCCTGGCGGCTCTGGTCGGTGCGGCGGGCGGCAAGGGCGGCGGAGGCGGCGATGCCGCTCCCCCGCCCGGCGGCGGCTCTTCCAGCACATATCGCATCGAGCCGCTTCCATCGACCCTCTCTGTCGCAGCCGACGGGAAAAGCACGGTCACCATCGATGTGACCGTCAAGGACACCAGCAACCACCTGGCAAAAGACGGGACGGTGGTGAAATTCGACACCACCCTCGGCTCCATCCCAGCCCAGGCCGCTACGGTCGCTGGCAAGGTTCAGGCCGTCCTCACCAGCGGCACCACGGCGGGAACCGCTGTCGTCAAGGTGTCTGTGGATAAGGATTATCAGACCTTCAACGTCCAGTTCGTCGGGTCGGGTGCATATGTCCTCCAGATGCTTCCCTCCTCCACCTCCATTGTGGCGGACGGAAAGAGCGCGGCCATCATCGATATCACGGTGACGGACAGCGAAAACCATCTGGTCTCCGACGGGACGGTGGTAAAATTCGACACCACCCTTGGCTCCATCCCGGCCCAGGGAACCACCTCCGGCGGCAAGGTTCAGGCCGTCCTCACCAGCGGTGCCACGCCCGGCACGGCCACCTTCAAGGCGACGGTGGGGAATATCAGCCAGACGCTGGCGATTCAATTCGTGCCCGTTACCCCGCCCGGCCAGCCTGCCACGATCCGGATCGAGCCGTCTGCCCCGTCCGTGCTGGCCGATGGGAAAAGCACCGTTCTCATCAATGTGACGGTGGAAGATTCGCTCAGCCGCCCCGTCCCTGACGGCACCCTGGTCAAGCTGGGAACCACCCTGGGTTCCATCGTTCCCGCCCAGGCGACCACCATTGACGGCAAGGTGCAGGCGGTGCTGACCAGCGGAACCGCTTCGGGAGTCGCTTCGATAACGGTTACGGCAGGCTCGGTCAACAAGCTGGCCGAGATCCAGTTCAGCGCGGCGACCCCTGCGGTCATCGAGATGGCCGCCAGCCCGCAGCAGATCCAGGTCGAACGGACAGGCGGGACGGAGCTTGCCACCATCCGGGCCACTGTCAAGGATGTGAAGGGCAACTCGATTGCCACCCAGACCACGGTAGCCTTCTCCATCCTCGGCGCTCCGAACGGGGCATCCCTGACCCGGCTCGAAGTCGGCACTCAGGACGGGGTCGCCACTACCGAACTGAAGAGCGGTAAAGTGGCCGGCACCATCCGCGTGAAAGCGGAGGTCAAGGGCAACTCGACCGTGACGGCGGCGCAGACTTCCGTGGTGATCCACGCAGGTCCGCCCTACTATCTGGACTTCGGCCTGCTGCCTCTCAATATCGCCGGTCTGGTGTATGTCAACGAAACCTCCGACCTCACGGGGTATGTGAGCGATGTTTACAAAAACCCCGTCCCGGACGGCACGACCGTTTACTTCACGACCGCCTTCGGTATGATCAATGCATCCGCGACGACCGCAGGAGGCATCTTCAAGACAGTGGTCCATTCCGGCGATCCGCTGCCCAGGAACGACTTCGCCTTCCCCGACCTGGCCCATCCGGAAAAGAGCCTGGTACCGATCACGGCCAGCACCCGCAAAGAAAACGGTGTGGAGTTGAAGAAGACGCAGATGATGCTCTGGAGCGGCCCGACGGCCCCGATCAAAATTCTGGGCAATTTCACCAGCTTCGATCTGGGCAACGGCGAATCCACCAGCTTCATGGCGGAGGTGTCCGATATCTTCGGAAACTCTATTGTTGCCGGTTCCACCATTAGCGTCACCGGAAGCGGGGTGGCCGTCTCGGGAGACGTGAATGTGGTGGTCGCCGATACGGCGGTTCCCGGCCAGAAGATCATCCTCAATATCGCCCTCAGCGACCCGAACGAGCAGCAGGTCAAAGCGACTGCCGCCACCGTCATCATACGGGTCAAGAGCCGCAACGGCGATACATCCATAGGCATCCCCGGCGCCACCGAGTAAAGCCGGACATCGATACGACAGCCTGCCTCTTCCGATCATCCCGAACCGGAAGAGGCAGGTTTCTCGCCAGGGTTGGCATCGGGCAGGGGAATTAAGAGCGCCTCTGCCGAGAACGCAAGGAGGTCTTTTATGGATCCTATCAGAAAGGCTCGCAGGGCCGGGTGGGCGGCGGCTTCGGCCATCGCCGCTCTTCTGCTTGCCGGCTGCGGCGGCGGGGGAGGCGGCGCGAATAACGGCGGGAGCATTAGCGACCCTCCCAAGGCCCCGGAGAGCCGCACCGTTCGAGCGGACGGCGGCACGGTCACCTTCGATGAAGGGGGAACCTCTCTGACGCTGCCCAAAGAGGCGGTCAAGCAGGACACGACCCTCATCGTGCAGGCGAACCCCATTCATCCGAGCGCCCCTGTGGTATTCAAAGACAATACAGGCAAAGAGAGATTATATGCGGTGGTTCCGGGCACGGTCTACGAATACGGCCCCGGCGCGACCACCTTCGAAAAAGACCTGAAGCTGACGATCAAATACGACCCTGCCAAGCTCCCGGAGCGCGTGGACGCCGCCTCGCTGCAAGTCTACAAACTCGACAAGGGGGCATGGGTCTCTGTCGATCCCACCAACACCAAACAGGTCGATACCGCCGCCCGGACGGTCTTCGTGCCCTTGAAGATCACCGATGACAACAAGAAGATGCTGCTCGGCATTTACGGTCTCCTGGGCGAAGTGACCGGCGGCGGAGCCGTGACGTTCCCGTTCGCTGGCGGGCTGGTGAAACTGGCTGTATCGGACGGCGCAATCCCCGCGGATACCAGTATCACCGTGGAGCCGTTCCTGAATTATCCGATCAACCCCGGCCTCGTGCCCGGAACGATATTCGAAATCAAACCGGCCAGCCTTCAGACCCTCAAACCGGTGCAACTGACCATCAAATACGATGCCAGCAAAATCCCTGCCGGGGTTCCCGAGCAGAGTCTCAAGCTGTACAAAGTGGTCGGCGGAGCCTGGCAGTTGGTTCAGGGCAGCGCGGTATCCACAGACGTGGATGCGAAAGTGGTCACCGGCTCGATCAGCAGCTTCGGCGCTTACGGCGTTTTGGGCAATCTCAGCATCGATATCCAGCCTGAAACCGTCCACCTGACCACTGCCGCCGGATGGGGCGGCGGGCAGACCTGGGCTTTCAGCGAAGGCGCAGGGCGCGACAACAAGGCGGTCTCCTGGTCGGTCCAGGAAGGGGCCGCAGGCGGAACGATCACAGCGGGCGGTTTTTATACCGCGCCGGGCGTTCGCGGGACATACCATGTCATCGCGACCAGCAAGATCGATCCGACAAAACGCGATATCGCCACCGTGGTGGTCGAGGATGTGGCCGATATCAAGGAGCAGGATGTGCCGCTTCCCGGCGGAGGTTCGGTCAGAATGGTTTATGTGCCGGCAGGCCGGTTCCAGATGGGAGACAACGGGAACGAAGGCTATTCCGCGCTTAATGAATTCCCGCAGCATTCGGTTTCCGTCAAAGGCTACTGGATCGGCAAATTCGAACTTACCCGCGGCCAGTACCGGGCTTTTATCGATGCGGGCGGCTACCAGAACCGGGCATACTGGTCTGCGGAGGGATGGGCCTGGAAGGAAGCGCAGAGCGGCATCCGGCCCGACATCCTTGTCGACAGGCAGACCTGGGGAACGCCCCCGGGAGCCTTTACCCAGACCGCCAGCCATCCGGTCGTCGGCGTCACCTATTACGAAGCCGAAGCCTTCTGCAAGTGGGCAGGCTTCCGGCTCCCCACCGAAGCGGAATGGGAAAAGGCCGCACGCTGGGACTGGAGCAAAAACGGGAAAGACGGACGCCCCAATGTCTATCCTTGGGGCGATATATGGGATAGTCAGGTCAACAGCGACCGGATCGAAAAGTGCAATAACTGGGAGGATTACGACTATCCGGGCTATCAGACCGCCCCGGTCGGCAGATATCCGGCGGGTATCAGCCCCTTCGGCTGCCATGACATGGCCGGGAACGCCTGGGAGTGGTGCCAGGACTGGTATGAGGAAACCTACTACAACCAGAAACCTCTGGGCGGCTGGGTCAATCCTCTGGGGCCTGCTCAGGCGGCCCACCGCGTGCTTCGCGGCGGATCGTGGGTGCAGGGCGATATCGCTTTCGATATGCGCTCTACCTCCCGGGACCATCTTCCGCCCGAAATCAGCCCCACCGGGCTGTTCGAATACCGTTACGACCACAGCGTAGGCTTCCGCGTCGTGCGCGACAAGTAAGCTGCCGGCCATCCGGATCGGAAGGGGCGTCTCGATATGGGATGCCCCTTTTTGCCGTATCGGGGCAGGAAAAATCCCTCCTCTATCGAATAAGAATAACATTTGAGCAACGGATTTACCGAGGAGGCGTTCTTCATGACATACCCCAGGAAACGAACCGTCATTAAAATATCGGCCTATCTGATGTGTGTGGCGATGCTGGCGACCTACCTGCCCGCCCCCGCTTGCGCCACCCCCACCCCCCCCAAACTCAACATCGCTGTCACCACCTTCACCGGCGACCTCGGCCCCCAACTCACCCA
>JADLDR010000206.1 GCA_020846535.1 Armatimonadota bacterium
CGGCAGCCGCCGGCCCTGGCCGGGCAGGGCGCATGAAGGACGCTGCGAAACCCGGCTCCGCCTGGAACGGCGCGAGGGCCTCGTGCTGGCAGTCGAGGCGGGAGGAATTCCCGACCCGCAGATCGAACTGCTGCCTTTACCGGGTGAAATTGCGCTCTCCCTCCCCGGCCCGTGGTCGGCCTTCACGACGGCAGACCGACCGGCCGCCCTCCCCTGCCCCGGCGACTGGTCGCAGGCGGAAGGGTGGGGACTCTTCACCGGGACGCTGCGCTTTCTCACCGACCTCATCCTGCCGGGCAAAACCGGGGGGCAGCCGATCTTTCTCGACCTGGGCCGGGTCGGCGATATTGCGGAGGTGTCTGTCAACGGCCAGGCAGCCGGGATCCGCGTCTGGCCTCCTTATATTATGGAGATTTCCGCCGCCTGCCAGCCCGGCGTCAACCGCCTGGAAGTCCAGGTTACCAACTCCATGGCGAACGCCTATGACGGCCTGCAACTCCCTTCGGGGCTTCTGGGGCCGGTTGCGCTGAGGGCCGGAAGACAGGCAGCTTTATGAGTTCACTGCACGAGGCCATCCCATGAAGATAACGGATATCGAGCCGATGGTGCTGGAATCGCCGACGCTTTACACCAATCCCCACGGGAGCGAGGAGGCGACAGGGGTTCGGCACTGCTTTCTGTTGAAAGTGACCACCGATGAGGGCATTGTGGGCTGGTCGGATGTGGAGACGGCCCCGTATGTGGGGGTGGCCGCTGTAAAGGCCCCGGAAAGCGGCATCGAAGCCTTCGAGGGCCTGAAAATCCTGATGCTCGGAGAAGACCCTTTCGAGGTGGAGCGGCTCTGGGACAAATCCTACCGGGGCAGCATCTACTATGGCCGTCGGGGTGTCGCCGTTCAGGTCTTGTCCGGCTTCGACATCGCCTGCCATGACATCATCGGAAAGGCTGTGGGGCGGCCTGTCTATAAGATTCTGGGGGGCGGCTACCGGGATAAAGTAAGGGCCTACGCCTCCACGCTTTTCAGGCCGACCCCGGACGATATGAAGCGGGCCTGCGCTTTCTATCTGGAGCGCGGCTTCACAGCCATCAAGTTCGGGTGGGGTGTCTTCGGCAGGGACAGGAAGCTCGATATCGCGCTTGTCCGGGCCGCCCGCGAGGCCGTTGGGCCGGACATCGATCTGATGGTGGACCCCGGCTGGCGGGTGAACCGGAGCGCCTATGACGCTATCGAACTGCTGCGCCGGCTTGAGCCGTACGATATCTTCTGGCTGGAGGATTTCCTTCATCCCGAATGCTACGAAGGCTACGCCGCTGTGAAGGCGGCAGGGGTCAGGACGCGCATCGCCGCCGGGGAGCAGGAGGCCACCGCCTGGGGCTTTCACGACCTGATCCGCCGCGGCGGGATCGATGTGGCTCAGCCTGACATCAGCCGGTGCGGGGGCCTCAGCCAGATCCGTAAAATCGTCTGGGAGGCGGAGCGGGCGGGCATCGATGTCTGCCCTCACGCCTGGCTGACCGACCTTCTGACCGCCGCCAGCCTCCATGTCAACGCCTTTCTGCCGCGCAGCCTCTTTCTGGAATACAACGTCTCCAGCAGCCCCATGCTCCGGGACATCATCGCTAACCCCCTCCGGATGGATGCGGGCGGCATGATCCCGGTCCCGCAGGGGCCGGGGCTGGGCATCGAAATCGATGAAAAGGCTGTCGCCCGATACCGCGTGACCTGACCCTCAAAAGGAGCCGACATGAACCGAGATCCCGAGCGATTGCGCCGGATGTGCGAGAGTCTATACGTTCCGGCGGTATGCGATATCCTGGACAGCCTGGGATGCCGCAGCCAGGCCATGCACCACCGGCTCCGGCCCCTCGACCCCGAAAATTGCGCCTTTGCCGGGCGGGCAAGGACGTTCCGCTGGATGGATACCGACTATATCGTTCGGGAAGACCCTTACGGCCTGGAGATAGAGGCCATGGATTCCCTGGGGCCGGGCGATGTGGTGGTGCATTCCACCGATTACGGGGAATCGAACGCGCCCTGGGGCGAGCTGATGTCCACGGTCGCCCGGATGCGCGGGGCGGCGGGCTGCGTATGCGACAGCCAGATCCGGGACTGCCTCAAGATCAGGCAGATGGGCTTTCCCGTGTTCTGCCGGGGAATCCGCCCTCTGGACAGCATGGGCCGCGCCCGCGTGATGGCCTACGATGTGCCGGTCCGCTGCGGGGAAGTGCTGGTGAACCCCGGCGATCTCGTCTTCGCCGATTTCGACGGCGTTGTGGTCATCCCGCAGGCCGTCGAGGAAGAAACCCTGAAGCGGGCCGCCGAAAAGGTCGGCAAGGAAAACGCATCCCGCGCCGAACTCCTGGCCGGAAAGACTCTCCGGGAAGTTTACGACCAATACGGGGTGCTATAAGGGGAAGGAAGCGTTATGGAACCGATCACCACTTATATCTGGACGGCTTCCTGGAAGCGGCCAGCGATCCCCCCGCCCTGCGCGAAGCCCGGGCGCTTACGGCCAATCTGGAGCGAATACCCCTCTCCATCCGTCCCGAGGAGCGCGTCATCGGCCATTATCATTACGAGCCGTTCGATTTCCACTGGGGATCCGGCGTATTCTGCTACGAGAGCCGATACCGGGAGGCGGATCTGCCCGGTCAGGAGCGGAGCAGCCTCCTTGAAAAGGCGGAGACAACCCGGCCCTGCATCACCTGGCCCTATCTGTTCCGAACGCTGACCGCCCACGAACGCCATGCCCTGGATGCCGGGCTGATCGTCTCCTGGGATGCGGCAGCCACATGGCCTTCGATCACCGGAGGCTCCTGGCCCTGGGGCTGCCCGGCCTGTCCGCCGATAGAGAGCGCCATGCGCGTCGTTACGCGGGCGACCCGGACAAAGATGTTTTCTATGCGGGGTGTTCCATGCCGTCAAATGCCTCGAACTGGCCCTGCATGACGGACTCGATCCCCTGACAGGCTTTCGGCTGGGGCCGGAGAGATTCCCGGATTTCGCAAGCTTTCGGGAGCAGGTGGCGGCAGCCGCGCAGATCCACGGCAGAATGCTCAATAAAACGGATGTGCGCCGCGGGGAGTTCTGCGGTTTCCCGCTCCGGTCTCTGCTGACCGCGGACTGCCTCGCCCGGGGCCTGAATATCCGGCGGGGCGTGTAACAACGCCTTCCAGAGCGAATGTGTCGGCATCACCAATGCCGCCGATTCTCTGACCGTCATCGAAAAGCTGGTCTTTGCCGAAAAGCGAATTTCCCTGCCGGAACTGGTGAAGTGCCTCGACAGCGACTGGCAGGATGCGGAAATTCTGCGGCGATCCTTTATCCGGTCAGCGCCCAAAGTCGGGAACGATGACGAAACGGCGGACGACAACGGCGGTATGGGTTTCCCGTCTGGTCTGGGAGGAGATCCGCCGCTACCGGTGCGCTCGCGGCGGCGGCCCGATCATTCCGAGCGGGATCGTGTTCAGCTGCCCTACCTTCTATGGCAAGAAAACCGGGGCCACCCCCGATGGTCGCAGGCGCTGCGCTCCGCTCGCGGACTCCGCCGGCCCTTCCCAGGGCCGCGACCGCTGCGGGCCGACAGGGGTGATCCGGTCTGAGGCCAAACTTCCGCCTTCCCGGGCCGCCACCTGCGCCGTCCTGAGCATGAAATTCGCCCGCCCGGTTTTCGAGAGCGCGGCATTCAGGGAGAAAGCCCTCCGGCTTTTCCAGTCATATTTCCGGATGGGCGGGATGCAGCCTCAGGTGACGGTGGCGAACCGGGATAAACAGCGGGCCGCATAAAAGGACCTGGAGCGATACGGAGGGCTGGTTGTCCGTGCCGGCGGCTACAGCGCCTACTTCACCAGCCCGTCCAGGGAAATGCAGGACGAGATTATCAGCCGGACAGAAAATGTATAAAGGAGACGAATCGCTATGCTGCGATGGGATGCTTTGTTGTGGTTGACGCTGGCCGGATTGCTGCTGCTTCTTCCGGCATCCAGGGCCAAAGCCGCCGGAGAGATCCGGTTCGATTTCGAGGACGGGACGATGCAGGGCTGGGAAGTGATGGACGGGAAGTTCGAAAAGCTCGCCTGCGACCGGGCGACCTACCACAACGAGCCTGCCGTTCCCTACAACAAACAGGGTCGCTATTTCCTTTCCACCCTGGAAAGGGCCGATGGGGGCGTCAACGACCCCCAGACCGGGGTGATCGAATCTCCGGTGTTCGTGCTGCAAGGGCCTTTGATCACCTTTCTGGTGGGCGGCGGCTCGCAGGACGGAACCTATGTCGCCCTCTGCACGGAGGACGGCAGGGAAGAGCAGCAGGCACGGGGCGGCAACACAGAGGTCATGCAGCAGGCGGGATGGTATCTGCCGGGCCTGGTGGGAAAGAAAGTGTATATCAGCATTGTCGACCGGAGTACCGGCCCCTGGGGGCATGTGACTTTCGACGATTTCAAAGCCAGCGGGCAGATCGATTCTGAAGCGACCGCTGCCTTAAGGAAGACATTTCGCCAGCGGGAGGATGCCCGCCTGGGGCGAGAGAGAGCGGAGGCCATGGAAAGCGCGAAGAAACGCCAGGAACGAAAAGAGGCGCTGCTGAACGACGCCGCCCTGATGGAGCGCGGCCAGCCCCGCCTCTACGCCGGGGACAATTTGAGCGCCATCCGCTTTACGGTAGGAGGCATCGGGACCGGCTCTGTCCAGACGGACGGCCAGGGGAGGCGGCCTGTTTGGCAGATATTCAACAATCTGACTCAGGCATATATCCCGCACAGCTTCTTCGCGACCCGGGTGAAGACCTGCGGAGAGGCCCCGGTCGCCCGCGCCCTCCAGACCGCGCCGGAGGGGCCGTTCGAGGGCATGAAGGCTCTCACATTCCGCGGGGAATATCCCTTTGCCTGGCATTCCTTCGAGGAGCCTGCCATCCCTGTGAGCCTGAGCATGGAAACCTTCAACCCGCTTATCCCCATGAACGCGAAGGATTCCGGCATCCCGTGCGCTGTCACCAACCTGACGGCGAAAAACGAGAGCGACAGGCCAGTGGAGGTCAGCTTCCTGGCCGCCCAGCAGAACGCAGTCGGCTATGCGGAAGGCAATGCCGTGCAGGGGCGGTCTTTTCCGCTTTACGGCGGAAACACGAACCGGATCATCCGGGACAGAGGGGCCGTCATCCTCCACATGAACCGGCAGGGAGCGCCGGGAGACGGGGATATGGCCCTGATGACGTCAGGGCGGGGCGCGGCAGGATCGGCCTCCTGGGGCAGCCTGGAATCCCTGGCTTCCGACTTTCAGGCGGACGGCAAGCTCTCCGGCCCGGAGCAGGCAGGCCCCTCGCCCGCGCACGAAACCGTGGACGGCGCTCTGACGGTTTCCTTTTCTCTGAAGCCGGGCGAAAAGCGGACCGTGACCTTTGTACTGGCCTGGTATTTCCCGGACGGCGTACACGGGGGCGATATCAAGGGATGGAACGGGCAGGGCAATATGTACATGAACTGGTGGCCCGATGCCCTGAGCGTGGCGCGGGATGTCAAATCCCGTCTGAATGCCCTGACCCGTCAGACGCGGCTCTTCCATGATTCGCTTTACGCCTCCAACCTGCCGTACTGGCTTCTGGACCGGATCGGCTCGCAGGTAGCGATTTTGAGGAGCCAGACCTGCTACTGGGCCAGGGACGGCTATTTTGGGGCCTGGGAAGGGTGCAACGAGGGATCCGGGTGCTGTGCGGGCAATTGCAGCCACGTCTGGCACTACGCGCAGGCCCATGCGAGGCTCTTCCCGGAGATCGGGCGTAAAATGAGGGAGCAGGAGCTTCACCACCGGACGCCGGAAGGCGGCATCCCGCACCGCCAGCCCGACCAGTTCCCGGCCTGCGACGGGCAGACCGGCTCCATTCTGGAAGCCTACCGCGAACATCTCCTCAGCCCGGACGGGCAATGGCTGGCCCGCCACTGGCCCGGCATCCGGCAGGCGATGGATTATACCATCGCCACCTGGGACAAGGACGCGGACGGGGTGATGTCCGGGCCGCAGTGGAACACCCTGGACGCCTCCCTGAGCGGAAGCTCCTCCTGGCTTGGTTCGCTCTACCTGGCCGCGCTGGCCGCCTCGGAACGTATGGCGATCCTGCAAGGAGAAAAGGAAACCGCCCTCCGCTACCGGCGCATCCGCGAATCCGGGGCCAAAAAGCAGAACGAAACCCTCTTCAATGGGGAATACTACTTCCAGCTTTCCGGCGAACCGCTGGAGAGGGATTATCTTACCGGCTGCCACATCGATCAGGCGCTGGGTCAGTGGTGGGCCGACCAGCTCGACCTGGGACGGATTTACCCTGAAGGCCGCGTCAAAACGGCGCTACGGTCGCTGTTCGACTCCAATTTCAGGGCGGACTTCCACGGCATCGTGCAGGCTCCCCGCAAATTCGTGGATGACGATGACGCGGGGATGCAGATGATCACCTGGCCGAAAGGCGGGCGGCCCGAACCCGATCATACCATGCTCTACGCCGATGAGGTGATGACCGGCTTCGAGTATTCGGCTGCGGCGGCGATGGTCTATGCCGGGCTGCTGCGGGAAGCCTTCACCGTGGTCAAGGCCGTTTCCGACCGCTACGATGGCCGCCTCAGAACCCGCGTCACCGGCGTCTGGGGCCACAGTGGAAACCCCTACGGGGATGACGAGTGCGGCAAATTCTATGGCCGCGCCATGAGCATCTGGTCGCTCCTGCTGGCCTGCCAGGGCTTCGCCTACAACGGCCCGGAGGGGATGATCGGCTTCAATCCGTCCTGGAAGCCGGAGAACCATGCTTCCTTCTTCTCGACAGCCGAAGGCTGGGGCCTCTTCTCCCAGAGCCGGGCCGGCGGAAAGCAAACCGAAACAATCGCCGTGCGGTACGGCAAGCTCAGCGTCAAAAAGATGCGCTTCCGGCTTCCCGAAAGCGCCCGGCCCGCCTCGGTTATCGTTCGCGTCAAGGGGCAGCCCGCCGCCTCCCGCTTCGAGGCGGTCGGAGGGGAACTGCTGATCACGATAAACCGGCCCGCCACCCTCAAGGCGGGGCAGGAGATCGCTGTGGAGATAGCTTCCTGACAGGACTTTCGCAATATCTATGCGCCTTTCCGGCCCTTTCGGAGGTCATCAGAGGCAGTGCCGTTTGCTTCTTGAAATCGCGTGAGTTATAATGAGGATAGCGGAAAGGAGAACCCTATGGGACATCCACATTATACCTCCCGGGAGATATGCGAGCGCGGGCAGGCTCTTTATGAGCGACTGATCCGGGACAAGGTGGAGCCTCAATATAGAGGCCAGTTCCTGGTCATGGATATCGAAACAGGTGAATACGAGATCGATCCGGATCACCTTGCCGCCTCGGACCGCGCCGCAGCGAAGCATCCGGGAGCGCCCCTTTATGGGATACGCATCGGTTATCCAACATTGGGACGTATCGGAGTGCGAGCCAAGGTGATTCGTCAGTGATGATCGGTCAAGTCAATGCTGAACGCGAAGCGATCTTACGGTTATCACTTGAGCATGGATATTGTTGACGGAGGTTCATTGAGCATCTCTCTCATATGAGCCTGATTTTATCGAACAAAGGGAGCCCATGATGCAGGAAAGGCACTATATACGGGAACTGGCGCGGCAGGTGGCGGAAATTGCAGCCAGCGAGGAGAACCGAAAGATCGAGCAGCGGTGGCGGGATGTGAACGCCCTTAGAAAGCCGGACAGGCCGCCGGTGTGGTGCCGCCCGGTGGGGGCGTGGGCAGAGCTTTTGCCGGAAGATGCGCTGTGCTGCAAGGATCCCTGGCTCCGCTCGCTGGAGCAGAATTTCAAAATGATCTTGATCAAGCGCGATATCGGGGACGACTCGCCGGTGGATCCTTATCTATCGGTACATGCCGTCTTAGATATCGACCCGCCGAATCTGTGGGGCGTGGATATCGGGCGCATTCTGACAGGCCAGCCGGGCGGGGCCTGGGCTTACGACCCACCCCTGAAGACGCCGGAAGACTTGGCCCGGCTCCGCATCCCGAATTTCATCTATAACGAGGAGCGCACCCGGCAGTCTCTGGAGCGAACGCACGACCATTTGGGCGACATCCTGCCCGTCAAGCTCGTTTGCGGCCCGCTGCTGGGGGCCACGCTCTGCACCGCCGCCGCAGACCTCCGGGGGCTTCTGGAGATCATGGTCGACATGGCCGATGCGCCGGAACTGCTGCACCGCCTGATGGCCTACCTGCGGGACTGCACCCTCCGGTCCATGCGCCAGACCGCCGAAACGGGACTCCTCACCCCCAACAACACCGGCCCCATGACATGCAGCGACCCGGTCGGCCCGCAGAAAGGAGTGGTCACCTACAAAAACCTCTGGGTGATGGCGAACAGCCAGGAGTTCGATCAGGTGTCTCCGGCCATGTGGAAGGAATTCCTGCTGGACTACCAGATGCCGATCATGGAGCAGTTCGGCTTCTCCGCCTATGGCTGCTGCGAAAACCTGACCCGCAAAATCGACGGTGTTCTCTCGATCCCCAACCTGCGAACCTTTGTGTGCAGCGCATGGACGGACCTGGCGGCGGTCATCGACAGGGTGGGCCGCAATTATGTGATCATGTGGCGGCAGAAGGCGAGCGATGTCGTCTTCCCGGAAGACCTTTCCGTGCTGGCCCGCGCCCTGGATGAAGGGCTGAGGCAGCTTCAGGGCTGTTACGTTCAGGTGGTCCTGCGCGAGCTTCAGGCCCTTGCAGGCCATCCCGACCGGCTGCATGTCTGGACAAGGCTGGCAATCGAGGCGGCGGAGCGGTACAGTTGAGAAAGAGGGAACGATGACGGAAGTCTTATATTCAGCGCCCGTAGCCCAACTGCTGACATTGGGCGAGCCGGACTTTGCGGTATGGCTCGATTATACTTCCCTGGGTTTGGAGCCGAAACATATCCCGGAACTTGTCGGTTTGGCAACCGACATCGATCTGAACCAGGGGGACTCGGAGTCTCCAGAGACATGGGCACCGACTCACGCCTGGCGAACACTCGGCCAATTGAAGGCAGCTGAGGCCGTAGAACCTCTTCTGCGATTGGCTGACAGGCTGATCGACGATGACTGGTTCATGGAAGACCTGATCGATGTAATGGGTGCGATAGGCCAACCGGCCATCGCCCCGATTGCCGCCTTCATCGCTGATGAGTTCAATCCTACCGATCTCTTGATTACGGCCACAGATTGTCTGACGCAGATCGGATTGCGACACCCGGAATTGAGAGATGAGTGCATTACGGTTCTGCGCCGTGAATTAGAACGGTTCGATGAGAACGATCCGGCCTTAAACGGATTCCTGGTCCTCGGGCTGGCAAAGTTGAAAGCGACCGAATCGCTTCCTCTCTTGAAAGAGGTGTTTGACGCTGAAGCCGTTGACGAATTGATACTCAACTGGGATGATGTTGAGGTCGAATTCGGTTTCAAGGAGCGAGAGGGCGTGGTTCCTCTCGACAGCGACGATCCTTTCGCCTATCGCGAACCCTACCCGCCTTCCTTTGAGCCGGAACCCTATGCCGTCCCGTTTCAGCCGCTGAGCCCCAAAGCGGCCCAAAAGAAAAAAGCCCGGCTCAAACAGGCCAAGCTCTCTCGCAAGATCAACCGGAAAAAGAAGAAGTAGTAGGACTTTCGCGAGGTAAAATCAAAAGGTGTGTAAATTGAAATAAAAGGCAGGCGGTGAGGTAAAATCAAAAGGTGTGTAAATTGAAATAAAAGGCAGGCGGTGGTATCCTTTCCATTGAGAATACAAACCGGTTGGGACCGGAGAAAGGACACCCCTATGAAGCAAGATACCACAAAAGGGGC
>JADLDR010000207.1 GCA_020846535.1 Armatimonadota bacterium
ATCCTCGTAGGGGCGAACCGGGTGTTCGCCCTGAAAACGGCCCTCAGGCGACCAGGGCGAACACCCGGTTCGCCCTTACCGATATACCTGCGAGAAAACTGACCAGTTACTCCGACGGGCTGCTTAGCGGGCTGCCCAGATGGCGCGACACCACTTTGGGCTGCTGCTGAAGCTCTTTGAAATAGGCATTCGTATCGGTGATCAACGTCTCCAGATATTCCCGCTGATGGTTGTGGATCAGCCGCCGCCGGGGGTGTAGACCAGGCGCAGAAGGCTGTAGTCAATCGTTTCGACAATGGAGAGGGCGCGGATGTTGTTATCGGCCCGGGCCAGCGCCCGCGTCACATCCACCAGGTACCCCGACTTGTTTTCGATGAAAACGGAAAGCTGGTTGACCTGCATAACGGCATCCCTCCGGAGAACGAGGCGTCAAGAAGTCTTTCTCTATTCTCGATTTATAGGCCGTCTCTTTCTCAACCTGTTGCCATAAAGATAAAGTAGTTCAAGCCATCTCGGGGAAATAAAACACGAAGACAGCTCTGCCGATCCATAGAGAACAGGGCAGGAAGAAGGCGGGCCGGAGGCGAAAATATCGATATATTCCAGACAGGAGGTACACTTTCGTGTCTCTGGAACTTTTGAAGCAGCTTACCGAGACTCCCGGAGTGCCGGGGCGTGAAGAACGGATTCGCGAGGTCGTCCGTCGGGCGATGGAACCTCTGGTGGATGAAGTGAGAACCGATGCCATGGGCAACCTGATCGGCTTCAAGCGCGGCAAGGGCGAGAAGAAGCTGATGCTCGATGCCCATATCGATCAGATCGGCTTTCTGGTCAGCTTCATCGAGGATAAAGGGTTTGTCCGGTTCGTTCCACTGGGCGGTTTCGACCCGCGCAATCTCATGGCCCGCCGGGCTGTGGTGCATGGCCGGGAAGATTTGACCGGGCTGATGGTCTACGGCGGCAAGCCCGTACATGTCCAGAGCGAGGAAGACCGGCGTAAGGAACTGAAGGTTTCCGATTTTTATATCGATCTGGGGATGAGCAAGGAGGATGTGGCCGCACGGGTGAGCATCGGAGACCAGATCACCCTCCAGCAGACCACTATCGAGATCGGCTCCCTGATCACCGGGCAGGCCCTCGACGACCGGCTCTGCGTTTACATCATGCTGGAAGCCCTGCGCCGGGCGCAGAACGCGGAGGTCGATATCTATGCGGTGGCCGCTGTCCAGGAAGAAGTGGGGCTGCGCGGGACCGGCCCGGCGGCCTACGGGATCGATCCCGATATCGGCCTGGCCCTGGATGTGACTCTTGCCTGCGACACCCCCGGTAACGGCGACGCCGAACGGATCGCCGTTCTGGGCGACGGGGCCGCCATCAAGATCATGGATTCCTCGGTGATCTGCAACTACAAGATGGTGGAATTCCTGAAGCGGCTTGCCGAGAAAAACGGCGTCAAATACCAGATGGAAATCCTGCCCCGGGGCGGAACCGACGGCGCGGCCATCCAGCGCAACCGCTCAGGAGTGCCCGCAGGCGTTCTCTCCACCCCGATCCGCTATGTCCATACCACGGTCGAGTGCGCCCACCGCGACGATATCGAAGCCTCTATCGTCCTGACCGCACGCTTTATCGAGTCGGCGCATGAAGGCGATTTCACGCTGTAAGGAGGCCGGTCGTTTTGGATGAATTGAAAAAAGCGGCGGCGCGGGCCGCTGTGGAGCGGATAGCCGACGGATCGGTTGTCGGTCTGGGGACCGGCACGACCCTGGCTTATGTCCTCCAGGAACTGGGCGCAAAAGCGCAAAGGGGAGACATGCGGATCACCGGCGTGGCGACTTCCTATCAGGCCCGCTTTCTGGCGAAAGAATACGGCATCCCGGTGTGCGACCCGATGGACGTCAATTTCGTGGATATCGCTATCGATGGCGCGGATGAGGTCGACCCGCAGGGGCGTGTCATCAAAGGAGCCGGGGCCGCGCATGTGACGGAAAAGCTGGTGGCTGCCCTGGCGAAGCGGTTCATCGTGGTGGTAGACGAGTCCAAACTGGTCGAGCGTCTGGGCGAGCGATGTCCCGTTCCCATCGAGGCCATCGCGCCCGCGCTTGCCTTCGTCCAAAAGCGTATTCGAGAAATGGGCGGCGATCCGGTGATCCGAACCGGCAAAGGGAAAATCGGGCCGGTCATCTCCGACCTGGGCAATCCCATCCTCGACGCCCGCTTCGACCGCATCGACGACCCCGCCGCCCTGAGCCAGCGCCTCGACAGCATCCCCGGCCTGGTCGGCCACGGTCTCTTCATCGGCATGGCCGACCAAGCCATCGTCGCCCGCCCGCCGGAGGAGCAGCCGGTAGTGGAGGTTTTGGAGTTCCGGAGGGGATAGGATGGCGGGCGAGCGCAACCGTGTAAAGCCAAAGGCCCCCCGGCTTAAAGCCAACCGCCCCCTGCCGGGCTTCGGCGAGGGGAGTGGCCTTGGGGGCCTTTGCGAGAGTGCCAAAAGGACGCACGATCTCAGCCCCTCGAAGCCGGGGGGTTGAGGGGGTGCTTTTCAAAATTGGGTCTCCCCCCGAGCGGTACAACCCTGTCCCGTCGATCTTATCTGCCGCCTCGAATATCCTATTCAAAAAGGAGCCGACATCCATGCGTTATCTGCGATTCATTTTCCTGTTGGCGATGCTTGGCTGCGCTTCGCTCGCCCATGCCAAGACGCTCTACATTGCACCGGATGGCCGGGATTCCTGGACAGGGGAGCGGATGGCCGCTTCCGGCAATGACGGCCCGCTGGCCTCGCTAACAGGGGCAAGAAACCGCATCCGGCAAATAAAGGCGGAGTGGGGCGAAGTCTTGCGGGAACCCGTTCGTGTGATCATTCGCAAAGGAACATATTCCATCACGGAACCGCTGGTGCTGGAGCCGCAGGATTCGGGAACGAAGGAATGCCCGATAGTCTATGCCGCCGAGAATCCGAAGCGGAAGCCCGTGATCAGCGGGGGGCGGCGCATCGCCGGATGGCGAAAGGCAGGCAATCTCTGGGTGGCCGAACTGCCTCAGGTGAGGGCAGGCCAGTGGTATTTCGGGGCGCTCTGGGTGAACGGCCAGCGGAGGACGCGGGCAAGAATGCCGGACAAGGGGTATTTCTTCACCGCCGGGAAGGCTCCGGCCTTGAAAGACCCGGCCACCGGGCAGGAAACCTCCAGGGAGTCGTCCGCCTTCCGCTTCAAGCCGGGAGATATCAAAAACTGGAAACGGCCCGATGCCCAGGTGGTCGTCTACCATTCCTGGGAGACCTCGATACATCATATCGCTTCTGTGGATGAGGCCGGCCGTATCGTCACTTTCACCGGCCCGGCGGCGTGGCCTTTCGAATACTGGGGGCCGAACCAGAGATACCATGTCGAAAACCTGCCCGAAGCCCTCGACAAGCCGGGAGAATGGTATCTGAACCGCGCCTCGGGCCGTCTCACTTACATTCCTTTCCCGGGCGAGGATTTGGTGAAGGCCGAAGTGATCGCCCCGGTGGCCCGTCAGTTGGTTCTGCTGGAAGGCAAGCCCGCCGAAAGCCGCTTCGTGGAGTACGTCCGTTTCGAGAATCTAAACTTTCGGCATACGGACTGGCCTATCCCGCCTCAAGGTCACAGCGACGGGCAAGCGGCTTTCAGCGTGCCCGGGGCCGTCCAGGGAATCGGGGCGCGCTCCAGCGCGGTGGTCGGGTGCGAGATCGCGCATGTCGGCACATACGGCCTCTGGTGGCGGGCCGGGAGCCAGGACTGCCTGGCGCAGAAGTGCGATATTCACGACCTGGGAGCGGGAGGCATCCGGCTCGGCGAGGGAGGCGATCCCGCTTCCGAAAACGAAGCGGCCATGCGAAACACGGTGGATAACTGCTTCATTCACGACGGATCGAAGATATTCCGCGGCGCGGTGGGCGTCTGGGTCGGGCGGAGCAGCTATAACACGCTCTCCCACAACGAAATATGCGACTTCGATTATACGGGCGTTTCCATCGGCTGGAGCTGGGGCTACGCGCCCTCCTCGGCCAACCACAATGTGCTGGAATACAACCACATCCACGATATCGGCAGGGGCGTCCTGAACGACATGGGAGCGGTCTACACCCTGGGAATCTCTTCCGGAACGGTGGAGCGCAACAACCTGATACACGACATTTACTGCTATATCTTCGGCGGCTGGGGCGTTTACACCGATGAAGGAAGCACGGACATCCTCATCGAAAACAATATCGTCTACAACACATCCAGCGGATGCTTCCACCAGCATTACGGTAAGGACAACCTCCTCCGGAACAATGTCTTCGCCTTCGGACTCGAAGGGGTGCTGCGCCGCTCCCGCATCGAGGAGCATAATTCCTTCACCTTTCAGGGCAATATCGTCCTCAGCCGGGGCACGGGCTTTCATATCGTCAACTGGGAAGACGGCCACTACACCATCGACCGGAACCTTTACTGGGACTACGCCAATCCTTCGCCCACCTTTTTCGGCCTTTCTTTCGATGAATGGAAGTCCAAAGGCCGAGACCGAAACTCTCTGGTGGCCGATCCTTTGATGGTCAATGCGCTGCGCTACGACTTCCGGCTGAAGCCCGGTTCCCCGGCCTCGCAGGTCGGCTTCACGCCTATCGATATTTCCCGGATCGGCCTCTACGGCGATCCCGAATGGGTGAGGCTGCCGAAGACCGCGAAGCGCGTCCGCTACGTCCCGCCTCGCCCTCGCCCGGCCCGGCCTCTGAACGTTCAGGAAGGCTTCGAAAACACCGCGCCCGGAGAGAAGGCAGGAGTCGCCGCCACCTATGAGGAGGGGAGCGCGACCGTCCGTGTGACAGAGGAGGCTGCCGCTACCGGCAAGCGGAGCCTGAAATTCAGCGATATGCCCGGCCTGGCCTTCCGCTTCAACCCGCATTTGGCCTATTTCCCCAGCTACGAGCAGGGAACGGCTGTCGTCAGCTTCGACTTGAGGGCCGAGCCGGGGGCCGTTCTTTACCATGAATGGCGGGACGCCTACCAGCCGTACCGCGTCGGCCCCTCCATCCGCCTGGAGGAAGGCGCACTCAAGGCCGGTAACAAGGAACTTGCCCGCATCCCGGATAACCGGTGGGTTCATCTGGAAATCCGCTCCGCCCTCGGTCAAATGGCCGCTGGAACCTGGGATATCGCCATCACCCTGCCCGGCAGCAGAAGTCCTCTCACCTACAGATCGCTGCCGGGCAATCCGACCTTCCAGCGTCTCCAGTGGGTGGGTTTTGTGGCCGACGGCGACCGACAGGCCGCGTTTTACGTGGATAATGTCAGGGTCCGGGCAGTGAAGTGATGAGGAAGGCCGGACAGGATTCTCGAATATCGTACCCGACACGACATTGAAGAGGTGATCTTATGCTTCGTTTTCTTTTGGCGGCGGCTTGCCTGATAACGGCAGCCGCGGTTCCGGCGCAGAACGGTGTGGCTGGAACGGGCCGATGGGCCGAAGGGCCGGGCGGCCAGGGAGCGTTTTTCCGGGAAGGTGACCGGCTCGGAATTCGGGCGCAGGGAGAGGACAACTTCGTCTGGCGAAGCCCGGAAGTGAAGATTCTTCCCGGCAAGGCTTATCGTTTCCGGTTTCGGGCCAAAGGCGAGGGATCGGGCCTGGTCGTCAGCGGCCTGCCGCAGGCGAACCATGATTTCAACACTCCCGCCGACTGGCAGACATTTTCCTTCGCCTTCCGCGCCCCGGAGTCCGGAGACCCGTATATGAGGATCGGGGAGTGGCATGCCAGAGGCAGCCTCCTGTTCGAGAAACCGGAGATGTATCCTGTAAAGACCGCGCACCGCCAGTGGGGCAGCCTGACGCTGGGTGAGGGCGAATCGCTGCAAAAGGGCCAATATACAGATCGCCATCCCCTCGGCTGGGCCGGAACGACTGTCCACCGCAGCCTGTACCGGCAAAATACCTATTTCAACACCAACCGGTGGAGCTTCGGGCCTTCGGGTGAGGTAGTCTACCGCCATCAGCTTCCCTTCGAGATGAAGAGCGGGAAGGTGACTGTCAACATCAACCTCTACGGAGCCGGGGCCTTGACGGTCAGCGCCAGCCGGGACGGCCAGAACTGGACGGAAGCCGCCCGGCTCAGCCGGATGGGGGACGGGGAAGCGGCGCTCCCGGCCTCTCTCTTCCCGGCCAAAGAAATCTATGTCCGCCTGCAAGCCGAGGGCGGCGATGCCAACATTCAGGCCGACCAGTATGCGTTTCAGGCGGCGGTGGATTATGCAGGGCCGGCCCGAAGAGGGGAGACGGCCCTAATCGAGGAACGCCTCTCCTCCGGGGACGTCGATCTGTCGTGGAACCCGGAAACCCGGCGGTGGGCCTTGCGCTGGCAGAACCGCTATCCATCCGCCCGCCCGCTGGCGATCTCGCTGGCCGTGAATGGAAAACCGGTTTCCGTCATCAGGAAAACGGCAGCCGGTGGAAAAGCCATCTCGGCGGCTTTTCCGGCCCCTGCGCTCCCGGTAGGGCAGTATTCGATAGAGGTGACGGTTGCAAGCGGGCAGCAGACGCTGCATACCAGCCAGGTTGATATCCGCCAGACGGTCATCGGGGAGAGCGATTACGGCTACCCGCTTGCCTCCGGCAACAAGAGCCTGTCCGCCTGGTGGTGCGAGGGGGCCTGGAAGGTCGGCAGAGACCGGGGCGTCCCCACCGGCAAGGCGTCACAGGCGGTCAGAATCGAAGCGGCCCGGGGTGAATACGAACCGGCCCAGGTGGTTCTCAACGCCCGACAGCAGGGGATCGTTCTGACCGGGGCGCAGGTGAGCGATCTGGTGGGCAAGGGAGGGCGCATCCCGGCCCGACAGGTGGCGCTTCATGAGGTGGCGACCGTGACGGTCGAACACCCCAGCGACAGCCTGGGCGATGCCGGGGAATATCCCGATCCGCTGCCCCTTTTGAAGACTCCGCTGGCTCTGCCCGCCCGGCGGAACCAGGCCCTCTGGGTGCTGGTCCATGTGCCCGGCTCAGCGGCAGCCGGGGACTACAGGGGTACGCTGACCCTCTGCACCAACCGGGGGAATCTCGATATCCCGCTTCAGGTGCATGTCTTCGATTTCGCGATTCCGAAAGAAACGCACCTGAGGAGCGGGTTCGGGGCGGATAACGGCGGGATCAAGACTTACTATAAGCTCGATACTCCGGAACAGGAACGCCGGATGTGGGACCTGTATATGAAATCCTTTGCGGATCACCGCATCTCGCCCTATTCCTTCTTCCCCTACGGGCCGGTCCAGGTCACGTTCGAGGGCGAGGGGGACGCCCGGCAGGTCAAGGTGGGTTTTACGGCCTTCGACCGGGAGGCGGAACGGTATCTGGATCGCCTCGGCCTGACCGCCTTCTCTCTGCCGGTGCAGGGGCTGGGAAGCGGCACTTTCTACGACAGGACTCCGGGCGAGTTCGGGGGGTTCAAGGCAGGCGACCCGAACTACGAGCGGCTGATGGGCGACTACCTGCGCCAGCTCGAAAGCCACCTCAAAGAGAAAGGCTGGCTCGATAAGGCGTATATCTACTGGTTCGATGAGCCGGACCCGAAGGACTATCCTTTCGTGGTGGAGATGAACGAGCGGATTCACCGCTACGCTCCCGGCCTGCGCCGCCTGCTGACCGAGCAGCCGGAAAAGGATCTGCTGGGCCATGTGGAGATATGGTGCGGCCTGACCCCGGAATGGTCGAAAAAGACCGTGGCGGAGCGCCGCCAGGCCGGGGAGGAAGTCTGGTGGTATATCTGCACCGGACCGCGAGCGCCCTACATCGGCCTCTTCATCGAGCATCCGGCGGTGGAGATGCGGCTATGGCCCTGGCAGTCCTGGCAGTACGGCGTGCAGGGCATCCTCATTTGGACGACCACCTGGTGGACCAGCGAAATTGCTTTCCCGAATTCCCTTCAAAATCCGTGGGAAAACCCCATGAGCTACGTCTCCGGCTATGGCACCCCGGTCGGCACCAAAGCTTTCTGGGGCAATGGCGACGGGCGCTTCTTCTACCCGCCGCGCCGCGATCCGAACAAGGCAGGCGATCCCGTCATCGAGCCGCCTACGCCCTCCATACGCTGGGAAAACCTGCGCGACGGGGTGGAGGACTACGAATACTTCTGGCTGCTGGGCAGTGAGATCAAGCGGCTTCAAGGCAGAGCCGATGCCTCCCTGCTCGATCAGGCCGAATCCCTTCTCGAAGTGCCGCCCGCCATCTCTCAGGATCTGACTCACTTCACCTTCGATCCCCGTCCCCTGATGGCCCACCGCCGCAAAGTGGCCGCGATGATCGAAAGGCTGCAAGGGATGAGGTAGGGAGGGAAGCGAAAAGCACCCCATAGCGATCCAGATAAGGATGACTGTCCCGCCGGGGCGGGCCTTGGGGAGACCGTTCCCTAACCCCCCCGCCCCCTTCCCGAAACGGGCAGGGGGCGGAGGGGGGGCAAGTACCGCACACTCTGTCCCCCTCTCCCCGGAGGCGCTCCGGCGCATCCCTTGGGTTTCGGGGAGAGGGGCCAGGGGAGAGCGGTCACCCCTCCCCCAGGAGTGGAGGATGTTTCACCTGATCTGGATCGCTATGGGAGGGAAGCGAAAAGCACCCCCCCTGCTCTCAAAAACACCCCCCAACCCCCCCTTGCTAAATGGGGGTAGACTGTACGGTCTTTAGCTAATTTCTCAAAGGCCACAAGGCCACTCCCCCGCCGAAGCCCGGCGAGGGGCTGGGGGGCGGTTGGCTTTTCGAAAGCTGGTTGCTTCCAAACTAAGAGCCAAGAATAAAGATCGAACGACGACGCAAGGGAAATCACGATGCAAATTCGTCAATGGTTTTTGGTGTGTATCCTCTGCCTGGCAGTTCCGGTAAGAGCAAAAACCGCTCCGGACCAGGCCCGGCTGGAAGTTGGCCGATTGTCCGCAAAGGTGAAATTGTTCAGGGCAGTTCCGTTACGCCGGGCCGCCGGTGAAGTCGTTTTGAAGCCGGCGCAGTCGTTGACGGTGGACAGGCTCAGAAACGCGAGGTTTGATGACAACGAACCTGCGTTCCGCCAGCCCGATGCTCCGTACGACCCGCACATGGGCGACGGGTTTGCGCCCGGAAAAGCTCCTTATGTCGCACGCGGCATCCGGCCTTTCCGGTTCCGATATTTCCGGAACGAGTTCAACTACGGGGGATGGCACAACTGGAATATGATCGATTATGCGGCCAGCCACGGCTTCTCGATCCTGTATCCCTACAATTTCGATCCTGCTTCCCGCAAGCATCTCCCCGCCGGAACCCGGTGGCTTTGCTGGAGCTGGTGGGTGGACTGGCCGAAGTGGATGCCCGCCCACGGGATGGAAGCCGGGCGGTGGGATCAATTGATGGACAGGGATATCGCCGCGCAGCTTTTTGCGGAGAATATCTTTCAAACCTACAGGCCCGGGACGCATCCGGTATGCATGGTCGACCAGGAATACGGCTACCTGCCTCCCGAACAGCTGCGCCAGCGAAGCTGGTATCCGTCCGGCGCATCCTCTGAGGAAAAGGCCGCGTTCGAGTGCAAGTATTATCTGGGGTATGCCCGGTCGCTCATTGCCATCGCCGAGACCGCGCATCGGCAGGAGTGGAAAGAGGTGGGTATCTACGACGGCTATTCGCCCTTCCCGCGCATGTGGTGGGGCCTGGAGAAGGCCGACCCGAATCCCGATGATGACTGGGCGTGGAACCTCTTCGGAAAGCAGGTTTACGATGCCTACGATATTCTCTATACGGACGTCTACTGCTTCTATCCCAGCCCGCAGAATGTAGCCTACACGCTTGCCAACATCGACCTCAACCGGCGGATGATCCGCAAGGCGAAGGCGCAAAAGCCGATCCGCCCCTACTACTGGACCCTCCTGCATGGCGGCGACGCCAGCTACCACTGGTGGGCTAACCAGCCTTTGACCGATGAGGAAACCCGGGCCATGACCGCCTTCTGCTTTTTCGCCGGCACCGACGGGCTGGTTCTCTGGAACTGGTCGGAAACCGGCAGCCATCATGCGCCTCCTCCGCTGACCCGCCCGGAGCAGGGCAAAGAGGTGGGAAACGATGTTATGGTCGGGAAAGGGTTCTTCCTCAAATCCGATGATGAGGGCAGCGCCGATTTCAGGCGCTATGAGATGCTGCATATCGTGGATGCGGACAAAACGACCGGCAATGTGCGATTCCAGCGCATCGAAACCCCCTGGCAGACGGGCGCGAAAGACATCCGCGCTTTCCGCGATTATGCCTACGACCCGGACAAGCCGGTGTATACGATGCCCGAAAAGCAGTTGAACGCCTACCTTCGTCCGGCCAGCGATCCGGTTTCCGCGATGGTGGAAGGGCTGGCCCTGGTGAAGCCGTTCGAGTATCTCCTGCGGCACGGCAAAGTCATGGTGGACGTTCCGGCGCAAAAGCAGTTCGCCGAAACTCTCCCCATCGTCCGGCGGGTGAGGCTGGGCCGATACCACCTCCTCGCCACTTACGACCCGGCCTGCGCCTTCGGCAAGCCCGGGCGCATGATCGCCCTGCAAGACTTCGACGGCAAGCGCGGCCTCACGCTGAAATTGCCCGCCGACCAGGAGACACGGTTGTTCCTGCTGGAGGAGCGGTGATGGGAGAGAGGCAGAAGGGCCGGAACGCGCCGAAAGGTCGTCTCTTGTTGTTCAGGAAAAGAGGTTAGGGAAGAGAGGCGACCCCGCTATCGAAGAACCGGGCGATTTCGTCTCTGGCGAAAATCGGCAGTGGCTTTGCGCCGCGGGCTGTCTGCCAGATCAATCCGTCCTCCGGCTCGCAAAACTGGCCGATCAGGGCCAAAGGAAGGCCCGCTTCCCGGAGCGCCTGCTGAACGGCCTCGATATCCTCCGGCGCAACCGCCAGCAGGAGCGCCCCGGACGCCAGCAGCCCCATCGGGTCCAGATGCAGAGCCTTACAGACAGCTTCGCACTCCGGTAAAAGGGGGATGGAACCGGCCTCGATGCGAACGCCCAGCCCGGCCCCCTGAGCCATTTCCATGACGCCAGTGGCAAGCCCGCCTTCCGTGGGGTCGTGCATGGCGTGGATGCGGGCGGCATCGCAGGCCGCTTGCGCCGCCTTGACCACACTGATGCCCGGATCGTAAAGAAGCCCCTGCGCCCTCTCGATCAAAAGAGCCGGGACACCGCGCTCCGCCAGCAGATGGCTCGCTTCACGGGCCAGCAGCGCCGTTCCCTCCACAGCGATCCAGCCTGCCAGGAGC
The DNA here is from genome assembly GCA_020846535.1 of Armatimonadota bacterium. Classification (GTDB taxonomy): domain Bacteria; phylum Armatimonadota; class JADLDR01; order JADLDR01; family JADLDR01; genus JADLDR01. The sequence continues at coordinate 11,246 of JADLDR010000207.1, forward strand.
AGCCCGTCGCCCGCCGCGGCCCCGCTGGCTCGCACCAATCGGTCTTTTGCCGCCTCTCCCAGCATGCATCCTATGATGATGGGCCGGTTCAAATCCTGGGTGATCTCCGTATGCCCACCCACAAGGGATATATCCATCTCCCGGCAGGCTTCCAGGAGTTGATCGAAGATATCACCGGCTGCGCTTTCGGAGTATCCCGGAGGCAGCAGGATGGAGGCCAGAAACCATTTCGGGACGGCCCCCATGGTGGCGATATCGTTGGCATTGACATGAACCGCATACCATCCGATCCGGTCGGTCGCGAAGGTGATGGGGTCGGTCTTGGCGACCAGGCAGCTTTCCCCGAAATCGATGACCGCCGCATCCTCGCCCACCACCGGGCCGACAATCACCCGGTCATCCAGGATGCGGTTCCGGCTGAGCAGCTTGTGCAGAAGAGAGTGGGGGAGTTTGCCGGTGTTCATCATCATTCTATGGTCACAGTGCCATCTTCCTTAACCCAGAAAAATGTAAAGCTTATGATTGGCTGAAGCCATGCAACTTTTTGGGATAGCTTCCTGTAGCGAGAGTAATCAGGTAAAGCTATTCCGAGTTGAGCTTTCGAATTTTCGCCACGATAGCATATTATATCGAAAAAAGCGTCTTTGAACCAGTGCCCTGCCTGCGTGGATGAGGGTGTATTTGGGGTCGGCTGAGGCCATCCCTTCGCTGTGACCCACAGCTGGGTCTCTTCAAATGCTGCTTCGATATCTTTTCCCTTCTCTTTCGTTTGAGTGTTCGCTTGACGGATAAGCAAGAATCCTTTCTCCTGTAGAAAAGAGACCACAGCACTTTGAATGTTACCTTCCCAATCCCAACGGCTAATGAAAGTTGATTCGGGAGTATCCGTTGCAATATAGCAACCATCATCTACTGCCATTGGCTCCACGATGGCGAAGTTGCGTATTTTTACAAAATTGATCTGGTCGCGCTTGACTTTACCTTGCTGCTCAAGTTGCCGACAGCATCTATTGGCTTGCTGTCTGGAGGAGAGATTCAAGGCAATCGCCAGTTCATCGTCGTCTGCTCCTTCTGGATGTAATGCGAGGTAATCGTATATTCGATCTTTGACAAAAGGCATGATTATCCCCCTTTAAAGAAAAAGGACGATCAAAAAATCGTCCCTTGTCAAAGACTACCGTTTTGTTATAGGTGGCTATGAATTATCAAGACTTTCGTTCAGGTAGAGGCGCACCTATATGTGCGCCCTGTTCACCGGGGCAGATACGCAGGTCTGCCCCGGTGAACAGGGCGCTGGCCTTCAACGAAAGTTCCGGCTATGTGGATTCGTGTTACAGCAGTTCCGCCAGATGCCTTCCTGCCAGTATGCCGCTCACGATTTTCTCCGTAAGAACCTGGGCGGATTCGATGGCTTTTTCTTTTTGCTCGATCTCCCAGACATGCTCATCGGTGCGGCGGCGGAGGGCTTCCACCATCCGCTTGACCTCCTTCGGGGAGGTGCTGCCGAGGCTCTTGTAGGCTTCCACCACATGGCGGGCGTCCACCAGAAGCCGGATCTCCTCCACCGGAATGCAGATCCCCTGCTCCGAAAGGTATGCCCGGACGGTTTCGTAGTCGCTGAAGGTTTTTTCCTGCTCCACCAGGAGGCCGACCAGTCCGCCGACGATCTTGTGGCTCTGGCGGAAGGCGATGCCGCGCTCGTGGGCCAGATAGTTGGCAAGCTCGGTGGCGGTGGCGAACTCCGCGCCGGCCAGCTCGTTCATCCGGTCGGTTTTGACCTTCAGGGAGCCAACCATTCCGCTGAAGATCGCCAGGGACGACTGCGCCGTGCCGAAGGACTCCCAGAGCGGGACCCGGTCTTCCTGAAGATCGCGGTTGTAGCCGGAGGGAATCCCCTTCATGATGGTCAACATCTGCATCAAGGCCCCGTAAGCCCGCCCGGTGCGGCTTCGCAGAAGCTCGGCCACACAGGGGTTCTTCTTTTGGGGCATGATGGAACTGCCCAGGGTATAGGAATCGTCGAGTTCGATGGTGCGGAATTCGTGACTCGACCAGTAGACCATCTCCTCGGCCAGCTTCGATAGATTGGACATCAGAATCGCCAGGCAGGCCAGGCTTTCGGAGGCGAAGTCCCGCGAGCTGACGACATCGAGCGCGTTTTCGTGTACGCTGGCAAACCCGAGAAGCCGGGCCGTGAGCCGCCGGTCGATGGGAAAGGAGGAACCGGCCAGAGCGCAGGCTCCCAGGGGGCTGGTGTTCGTCCGGTCGTAAGCCCCGTTGAACCGCTCGTGATCCCGCGTCAGCATGCTGGCATAGGCTGTGGCCCAGAAGCCCAGGGTGATCGGCTGCGCGTGCTGGACGTGCGTGAAGCCCGGAGCCAGGGTTTCCGCATGTTCCTCGGCCAGACGGAGCAGAGTGTATTGCAGGTCGCTGATCAGCCTCTGGGTGCGGAGGATCTCGAAGCGGACGTGCAGCTTCGTATCGGTAATCACCTGGTCGTTGCGGGAGCGGGCCGTGTGCAGCTTCCCGCCAAACTCCGGCCCCGCCCCGCGATGCAGGTAAGTCTCGACATTCATATGGACATCCTCCAGCTCCAGTTGAAGCTGGAACGTTCCGTTGAGGAAGTCCTGCTTGGCCTTTTCCAGCCATTTCAGGATGTGGCGCAAATCCTCTTCGGCGATAATTTTCTGGGCAGCGAGCATGATCGCATGGGCCTCGCTGCCCCAGATGTCCTCCAGAACCATCTTCTGGTCGGTCGAGATGGATTCCGTGTAAAGCTCAACCGCTTTGGTGAGATCCTTTTGAAAGCGACCTCCCCACAGCTTTTCCATGACTATTTACCCCGCTTTGCCAGCACTTCATAGGGCAGGCCCCGGATCTTGGAGGCGTTCGCGCATATCTGCTGGTTGAAGCCGGTCGACTTGATGGAACGCAGCTCCGGCGAGAACAGCCCGCTGGAGGACTCGCGATGGATGATATCCGCCGTGCCCCTGTAGAGCTTCACCGTATCGGTGCCGTTCACCACTCCTTGCGTCTGGGAGACGAAGGCATCGAGCGCGCTCTTCAGGGGATGGAACCACTCGCCGTGGTAGACCATGTAGGCCCACCGCTGATCGATCCCCTTCTTGAACTGGATCTCGTCCTTCGTCAGACACCACTGCTCCAGGTCGCGGTGAACCTTGAGGATGATGTGAGCGCCGGGAGCCTCATAAAGCTCGCGGGACTTGAGATCCATGATCCCGTCTTCGAAGATATCGATTTTGCCGATGCCGTGCTTGCCCCCTAAAGCGTTCAGGGCCGGGACGATTTCCTTGAGGGGCATTCTCTGGCCGTCCAGGGCCACTGGGATGCCGCCCTCGAAGGTGATTTGGACGGTTTCGGCCTTGTCCGCCGCTTCCTCCGGCGGGACGTACCACATCCAGACTTCGCTGGGGATCTCCATATTGAGATCGATGGCCCCGGAAGCGATGGAGCGGCACCACATCGTCTTGTCATCGCCGCCGCGGATGGTTTCGGTGATGGGGATGCCCCAGGCTTTGGAGATATCTTCTTCTTCCATACGGGTCAGGTCGAAATCGCGGACCGGGACCAGCACTTCCAGGGCGGGCGCGAAGAGCTTGAAGACATTGTGCATCCGATACTGGTCGTTCCCTTTGCCGCTGGAACCCTCCATGATGCCGTCGCAGCCGGTTTCTAGGGCGATCTTGGCGACTTTCTGAGCGATCAACTGGCGGGTCATCGAGGTGGCGACCGGATAGCCGTTGTAATCGGAGTTGGCCCGGATGGCTCTCGCCATCCAGTCCTCGGTGAACTCGTCGCGAGCATCGATGAATATCACGTCCAGGTTCAGGGCTTTAGCCTTGTCGGTACTCATCTTGATCTCTTCTTCGCCCTGACCGACATCCACCGTGACGGCTACGATTTCATTGACCCCGTAGCGGCGGCGCAAAAGCTCCACGCACAGCGCGGAATCCAGCCCGCCCGAATAGGCCACTGCGACCTTTTTCACTTTCGGCACAGGGGTGTTCATGATTTTGGCTTCAATTTCTTGAACGCTCATTTTCCTCTCCATCCTCCCTCATCGCTTATAAGGCAAGAAAGATGCAAGGGAAGCGACCCTGCATCTCTCCCAGAAGCCTTCTTGAATTCTCCGAAGGCCATTTCAACGCGCAACCGGCAAATTCCTCCCCGGTCGGGGGGAATTTGCCGCGGGATCGCAGTTCCGGCTAATCCATCCCGATCAGCTTGCGCGGGTTGTGGATCAGCATTTGCTCGAAATCGCTCCGGGTCAGCCCTTCTTTTTCCAACAGGCGGACAAACTCGCGCAGGCATTCGGAGGGGCTGGGGTTGCGAAGCTGCCCGCAGTCGGAACTCAGGATGCAGTGTTCCGGGCCGACCGCCTTGATCCGGTGGGCCATCTCGTCCAACGGGTAGTCCTCCGGGTTGTCCCGGTCCAGCCACATGATATAGCAGTATTCGATATAGGCCCCGCGCAGGGCCAGCCGGATCTGGGTGTCGAGCGGCATGGCGATATCGCGCTGGTCCGGGTGGGTGACGATCACCTTAATGCCGCGTTTCAGCCCTTCCAGGGTCAGGACTTCCGCCTCCTTGGAGGAGAGATGCCCGGTTCCCATAATGCTCCCGGTCTGCTGAATGGTGTCCAGCACCTTGATGCATTTGTCGAATAGTTCGTCGTTCCAGTCCATCACGCTGATGGCCTTGAGCTCTTTCTTGAGGCGCGGCTTGAAGTTCGGGTCTCCGACCCATTCGGGCGGGATTTCGTAAGGGCTTTTGTTATGCATCAGGTGGTTCTTGGCATGAACCGTGGGGAACCACACCAGGATCGGGTATTTCCCTGACATCACCGAGGAAGCGTAGATGGCGCTGGGGTTGAATCCGCCCATGAAGTAGTTGAGGGTGATGCCCCCCACCAGGGCCATGTCGTTTTTATTGTTTTCCTGCTCGGCGATGATCTCCGGGATGGAGGGGAAGCTGTGTACTTTCAGGGCCGCTCCCCGGATCTTCCCTTTCTGGTCTTCCACCAGATCATGCACCGTATATTTTCGCGGCAGGATGTCCGGCCCGGTATGCACATGCATATCGATGGATTCGCGGACCAGTTCGTCCAGTTCCTGATCGGTCATCGGCATTGGGTGTCGTCTCCTTCCTTTGTGAGGATATAGGACCGGGTGGTTTCGCGCCCGTTTCGGATGACATGAGAAATCACGCCCGGCCCGCAGAGGGCGTCCCGGCGGGTAGCGGCATCGAAAACAACCAGGTCTGCCGGTTTTCCGGCCTCTATGCCGGATTCCAGCCTCATGACGGCGGCCCCGCTGGCGGAGGCCATCTCGAAGAGCCGGTCTATCTCGTCATTGGTGGTCATGCGGGTGGTGGTCGCCAGGACGTGCATCTCGCGCAGCATGCTGCCATTGCCCAGCGGATAGAAGATATCCCGGATGTTGTCCGTCCCCATCGCCACGCGCGCCCCGGCGGCGAGAAGCTCCTTGACGCGGGTGATACTGTTGTTGGGGCGGGACGCCACCCCCTCCGGCAGGCCGAAGCGGGTGATCAGGTTGCAACTGGGGGTGATGATCACATTCATTTCGGCGGCGGCCACCGCCTCGATGGTGCGGGCGGCGACCGCGTCATCCACCGCGGAGAGGGCGATGCAGTGGGTGGCGCTGGCGCGGCCCTGCATGCCTTCGGCAAGGGCCTTTTCGGCGAGATAGGGCAGGATGAATTCCTGCGGATTGTTGGATTCGTCCACCTGAGCCTCGATATCCCTGTCGAACCGGCGGGCGATCTCGAAAAGGATATCGATATGCCTGCGGCGGTCGTCCCAGGAGGATTCCACCAGCGGCAGCCCGCCGACCACATCGGCCCCCAGGCGCATGGCTTCTTCCATCAATTCCCGCGCTCCCGCCTTGAGAACCCCTTCCTGCGGGAAGGCGGAAAGCTGCAATGTGATGCGGGAAGCCATCTCCTGCTTGAGTTCCAGCAGGGCCTCCAGGGCGGCCAGCCGGGCTGTGGGATCGACATCCACCTGGGTGCGAATGGCGGTGACGCCATTCGTGATCATCTCCTCGATGACCGTCCGGGCGCGTTCCTTGACTTCCTCCTTGCGGTAGGCGCGTTTGAGCCGCTTGAGAAATTCGCGGTTTTCTTCCAGCGTTCCCCCGAAGAGTTCCGGGGTCATGCGGTAGAGCAGGTTCGCTTTATCCAGATGGGTATGGATATTGACAAAGCCCCTGTCGGCCAGCCGTCCGGCAGCATCGATCACGGAAAGGTTGCCGGGCGGCGGCTCCGGGCGGGCCGGTTCGATGGAGGCGATGCGCCCATTGCGAACGGCGATATCGCTCAGGCCCTCCTGCCCGTGCAGCCGGGCTTGCCTGATATATAACGAGGAATCCATGCGCGGCCTCCTCCATACCTACAAAAAAACCTTCAAACCTAGATAGATTTGAAGGTAAAATCCGATAACCGCTCCGGTGGAAGCGGGAAAATCGTTTTCAGTTGTCCGTCACAGGGCTTCACGGCAAACTCCGAAGATGACGCCTCGATTCGAGATTGAGTATACCACAATCGGGTGGAATAAATCAACCCCGGCAGGCCGAGAGCTTGCGGCAAGAGAGCTATAGCAGAACCGGGAGCCTTTTGGATAGTATAAGGACTCGGCTGAAACTTTGCTGTTGAGGTATGAAAGCGGCTTTATCAGGGTATAATGGGGTTGGATAATCATTCAGTTCCCCTAACTGGCGTCCGGCGGTCGGCGAGGTGCCGCCGGGCGCTCTTTTATGGACATCCCCTGTCAATCCACCGGAGACAATGACCTTCCGAGACGATGCGCGACCCAACCGCACAAACAGACTGTATAAGCTATCAATATATAATAGTCATATCCCCAAGCGGTACTCTGTACATGCCGCCTGAGGAAGCCGAAGGCGATCAGGTCTATCGGAGAGAAAAGAGCGGTCAGGGCGGAGCAGACCAGCAGCAAGGCCCAGAGGAATCCCGCTGCCAGAAAGGAATCTCTAGAAGGCATCGCCAGCATCAACCCGACCGTTGTGCCGGAAACGGCGAAAGCCATGAGGACGAGGGGCGGCAGAGCGCCGGGAACCGCCTCGGGAAGGCCGATACAAACAGGCAAAAAGCCGAAGAGGGCAGCCAGCAGCGTGCCGGGCAGAACCATGCTCAGGGCGACCGGGCCGCGTGAAGCCGGTGAGGCGAGTACCGGCCTCAGGAGGCTGCGGACGCGAAAGGCCGCCAGGTTGCCGGTTACGCAAACCACCCACATCGCGACAGTAGCGATATCGGAAACGGCCCGAGAGGATGAAAAGCCGTCCGGTGGAGATAGGGCTGCCTTGCGGGCAAAAGCAGCCCAGAGGACGGCCTGAGACAGCAGGAGAAGCGTCAGGCCGCGGCTGCGGGCGTACGAAAGGGGGACTCCCCATAAAAGAGCGCCAAGCGCCTGTAAAGGCCGCATCGGTCAGGCAGGCCCCCCCTCTCGCGCCTGCGCCCGCAGGCTGTGAACCGCTTCCGCGAAGGTGGGCTGGCGGACAACGAGCGAGGTAATCTCAGGCTCCAGATGGGACAGCATGTGCGGCAGGGCAACCTCCGGGCGCTGCATGGCGATATGGATACCGTCCGGCCTGCGCTGGATCTCCATATAGAGTTTTTTCCTCAGTTCCGATGCGGCCTGAACGTCGTCCAGGGTGTGAAGCACCACCTCATCGGGCGCAACCCGCTTTCTCAGCCCCTCCGGGGTATCGAAGGCCAGCAGTTCCCCGGCCTCCAGCAGCGCCACCCTGTCCGCCCGCTCCGCCTCCGCCGGGTCGTTGGTGGCCCAGAGAACGGTTTCCCCGTGAAGCCGCTGCCTGGCCTCCAGGTAGTCCCGGAGGGCGGTCCGGGAATCCGGATCGAGCGGGCCGGTGGGGTTATCCAGCAGGCGCACCGGGGCGTCTCCGGTCAGTCCGCGGGCGATTTCCAGTCGCTGGCGGCATTCGTCGGAGAGCGTTCGGGCCGGGCGGCCTGATATCCCCGCCAGCCTCATGGCATGGAGCGATTCAGAGACAGAAGCCTGGAGCCGCGTGCCGGTTAGCCCCCGCAGCCGGGCGGCCCACTCCAGGTTTTCGGAAACGGTGAGGCCGGGATCGAGGCAGGGGTGGCTGAAGACGATCTGGGCCAGGTGGCGCACCTGGTGGGGCGAGCGGATAACGGATACCCCCTCGATCATCACGCGACCGCGGGATGGCTTCAGGAGGCCAGCCAGGATATAGAGAAGGGTGCTTTTCCCGGAACCTGTACTCCCCAGGATGGCGATGATTTCGCCCGGGTAAGCCTTCAGGGAGACCTGCTTCAGGGCGTGCTTTTTGCGGAACCACTTGCTTAACCCCTCGATTTCGACCGATTTCATACCGCCTCCAGCGCGGGGAACGGCAGGTTGGCTCGGGTATCGAGGTTCAGAGTATGGCGTTCTCCGGCGACGAAGCGGTAATAGCCCGCGCAGGCGATCATGGCGGCATTGTCGGTGCAGAGGGCGATAGGGGGAACGGTCAATGGAATCCCCAGTGAGGCGGCGCGTTCGGCGAGGGCCGCCCGGAGCGAGCGGTTGGCGGCCACGCCCCCGCAGAGCAGCAGGTGTTCGATCTCTGTCCGGCGGGCCGCCCGTTCGGTTTTCTCGGTCAGCACATCCACCACCGCTTTCTGGAAGCTGGCGGCCAGGTCGGGAACGGAAGGCGGCTGGGGCTGAGCGAGGGCGCGGAGGACTGCGGTTTTCAGGCCGCTGAAGCTGAAATCGAACCCGCCGTCCATCAGGGCGCGGGGCAGGGGGACGGCCTGCGGGTCGCCCCCGGCAGCTGCCCGGTCGACGGCAGGCCCCCCGGGGTAGCCCAGTCCCATGGCGCGGGCCGCTTTGTCGAAGGCTTCCCCGGCGGCATCGTCCCGGGTGCGCCCCAGGATGCGGTAAAGGCCGTGTCCTTCCATCACCATCAGGTCGGAATGGCCGCCTGAAACGATCAGGCAGAGGGCCGGAAACCGGATGCCCGGTTCGACCAGGAAATTGGAGTAAATGTGCCCTTCCAGGTGGTGAACGCCCAGAAGCGGGAGCCGCCGGGCCATCGCCAGGGCTTTGGCGGCGGAGACCCCGACCAGAAGCGATCCCAGCAGCCCGGGGCCGCAGGTGACCGCCACAGCGGAGAGATCGTCGAGGCCGACCCCGGCTTCCCCAAGGGCCTCTGCAATGACGGGCTGAATCTTCTCCACATGCTTGCGGGAGGCGACCTCCGGCACCACGCCCCCGTAGCGGGCGTGCAAATCCACCTGCGAGGCGATGACATTCGAGAGCATCTCCCGCCCATCCCTGACCACCGACGCGGCAGTCTCATCACAGGAGCTTTCAATACCGAGGATCAGGCAGGAACCGCCGTTTTTCATGACGCCCTTTCCTTACCGCAATTCAGGCACACCCACCGGGGCCGGTCGAAGGAGCCTTCCTGATAATAGATGCCTCCGCACCCGCACTCGCCTTCGAAATCCCCGGCAGGCTGCCACTCGTCTCCGTTCAGCACGCGGCCCGGCTTTTTGAAGGCCCGATTGAAATCGTCCCGGGTGTGGATCGGGTGGCCGTAGAGGTCGCCGATGGCGACCATGCGCTCCACGGCCTCCTGAAAGCCGTGCGCCATCCGCCCCGCGGGCGGCCAGCCGAAGGTGTCGAAATGCCGGCACATCACGATATAGATATCGTCGTATTCCCAGGAATAGCACCCGATGCGGGCCAGTTCCCGGCGTAAAAGTCGGAGCTGCTCTTCAGTGGGCATCGGTCAAAGGTTCTCGGCAAGGCCGTCGGGATTTTCTTTGAGGTAATAAGCAATCGTTCCCAGGCTCATAAACCACTTATGGTGGACGTGATCCGGGGCGCAGAAGCATCCCGCCGGGTTGACGGGCAGGTCGCGGGTAAGATATTCGTCCAGCAGGCTGCCCACGATCCCGCTTTGCTCGATATTCGAGCGAATGAAGTCCGGCCCGTCCATCTGGTGGCGGCAGGTGGACTTAAAGCCTTCGTCCCCGGAGGCAAAGGCGATCTCCGCATTCACGATGCGATAGCCCGCCTCTTCCGGGCGCAGGGTTATGGTGATTTCGGAGCGAATGGGGATGCCGCTGTAGGAGCAGGTGCTTCCCGTGTAGCGGAAAATAAAGCGCAGGCAGCCTTCGGAGCGGCAGGCCAGCGTCAGGTGGGTCTTGGTCCATTTTTTTAAGGTGCGCTCGGGGATGGTATAAGGCATAGCAATATCCGAAGAAGCCCTTCAGGAGACGTCCTCCAGCCGGTAGCCCAGAAAAGCGGCTCTGTAGGTGGAGAACCTGTCCGTGCGGATGCCCAGCCGGTCGCATATCGCCCGGGCCGTCTCTTCCAGCCCGGCGGGAACGCACAGGCGAAACGATCCGATCAATTGGTGACGGGAAAGCGCCGCGAAGACGGCCCATTCGCCGGCCTCCTCCTCGGTGACGGTTCCGGGCGTTTCGATCTCCACCGCCTCGATCACGATCCCGGATCCCTGCTTTCTAACCAGCGCATCGGGAAAGGCCGCTGCCCGCCGGTTGTCGTCGCCGATATAGACGATCCCATCGTTTTCCTCATCGAGCGGGTTGCAGGATAGAAGGGCTTCGGGATAGGCGGGACGTAGCGCCTTCATCACGGCGGCCACAACGCGGTCGTGTTCTTTCTGCTCTTTGGCGGGGCGGTGGGCCATGGATCCCCTTCGCGCGGGCCGCTTTCCAAAGCGTCAGGCCGCTTCATCGTCACTTTCTTCGGGGAGGCTTTCTATCCCTTCCCCGAGGTCTTCGAGAGTGCCGTCGAGATCGTTGATCAGAATGGAGTCGCGGGCCATCTCCGCCTGGACGCTGGAACGGATGGCATTCAGCACCGCCTCGACATCGACGGCATTCCTCCGGTTGCATTCCTCACAGACGAACTTGGCCTGCGTCGTCCCGAACCAGGGCGGCACATTCCTGACAGGCTGACGGCATTTGGTGCATAAAACGGCGCTCAAGAGACCTCTTACCCCTCCTGATAACATACTTGAGTGTAAATATAGCACGAAGTCCATAGTTTGTCAAGAGGGCCGGGGCCGCTTCAGGGCGCAATCTTGACAGAAGCCTATAGATGGACTATAATACCTGAAAACGCGCATTCAGGAGGGGAGGAAGAGGATTGACGTCAGGCAAGAAGAGGCCGACGAACTGGAAGCTGGTCCTGCCTCTGCTGCTTCTGGGTCTTCTGGTCGGGGCAGGCGCTGTCGGGCTGGGCGTCTATACTTATGTTTCCGGCAAGTCGGCGGTTACGGCCATCCGGGAGGTTTTCGATCCGCCCTTCGGCGGCAAAGACCGGATCACCGTGCTTGCTCTGGGGGTGGATAACAGCGATCCGGCGCACGGCCTTTCCGATACCATGATCCTGGCCTCCCTGGACATACAAAGCCGCACGATTTATGCCGTATCCATCCCCCGCGATACCCGCGTGGAGGACGAAAGCGTCGGCTATACCCACAAAATCAACGAAGCCTACCGGCGAGGCGGGCACGAGTTGGCCGTCCGGATAGTGCAGGGCTTGCTCGGCATCCCGGTCGATTACTATATGAAAGTCGACCTGAGGGGCTTTCAGAAAGCGGTCGACATTCTGGGAGGGGTCGAGATCGATGTCGACAAGAATATGCGCTACCGCGACCGGGCGCAGAATCTTTATATCAACCTGCGGAAAGGCAAGCAGCACCTGGACGGCAACAAAGCGATGCAGTACGTCCGCTACCGCCGCGATGCGATGGGCGATATCACTCGCACACAGCGCCAGCAGAAATTCCTGCACGCCCTGCTCGACAAAGTGCTGGCTCCGGCCAATCTGCCGAACCTGCCGCGCCTGATGGGACAGGCCATGCGCCATGTGGAGACCAATCTGACCCCCAAGGACATGATCTACCTGGCGAAAATGGCGGCCCACATGCCCGAAGGCCGGCTTCGGGCGCAGACGCTTCCGGGAACGCCGCAAAGTATCGACGGCATCAGCTACTGGGCGCTGGATGAGGAAAAGGTGGCGGAGGTGCTGGCAAAGCATTTCATGGCCGCCCCCTCCGAAAGAGCGCCGACCGTGATGGTGCTGAACGGCAACGGTATCCGGGGATCGGCCAGCCAGTTCGCGGAAGCCCTGGCCGTGCGCGGATTCCGCATCTACGCCACCGGCAACGCCGACCGGCGCGATTATCCGAACTCTGTGGTGGTGGCGAATAACGGATCGGTCGAAAAGGCCCGGGAGATCGCCTCCCTCCTGCCCGGCGCGACGGTTGCCGAGGAGTCCGCCGAGAAGCCGCTGGCCGATATCACCATTATTTTGGGCAAAGATTACCGGCAGATTCCCTAGCCGATTCTTTCTATAGAGGAGACACCGATTGGATTCGAGACAGAAGGCTCAGGTTATCATCGCTGCGGCGGAGGAGCGGAAGGCGAACGGGGTGACCGCCCTCGACTTGCAGGGGCTGACCCTCATCGCCGATTACTTCATCATAGGTAGCGGGAACTCGCGGGTGCATATCCGCGCCGTCGCGGACGGCATCATGGAGAAAATGGGAGAGTCGGGCTTCAAGAGCAAGCGCAGCGAAGGGTATGCGGAAGCCCAGTGGATCCTGCTCGATTATCAGGATGTGGTCGTCCACATCTTCTCGGAGGAGATGCGGGCCTATTACGACCTGGAAACCTTCTGGAAAAGCGCCGACCGGATCTATCCATCATCCGAGGAGGGGGAACCGCCGTGAACGCATCGGATCGTCCGGACCCAATGGTTGAGGACGCCATCCACAAGCTGCTGGCTTCGGCCAAGCTCTTCCGCATCCGGGGGCAGTTCGATGCGGCGGAGGAAAAGTGCAAGGAAGCCCTTGCCCTTGCCCCGCAGAACACCGAGGCCCTGGAGATGATGGGCGATATCGCCTACGACCGCGGCAGCCTGGAAGAAGCCCTCCACCTCTACAAAACCGCTGTCGAGATACGCTCCACCCCATCCCTTGAGACCAAATACGCCAAAGTCGCCCTGGAGATCGGAGAACAGGCCCGCCAGCGCGAGATGGCCGAAACGCTGCTGAATCAGCCCGAGCAGGCCGTACAGCGCAAGCGAAGCCAGGCGGTGGCCTTCATCCTCTCCACCCTGGTGCCGGGCATGGGCCAGCTTTACAACGGCGATATGGTCAAGGGCCTGATCATCATGGCGATTATGGGCCTCTGCGCGGTCTGGCTGCTCTCCTCGCCCTACTTTGCCGATTGGTTCCGCTCGATTCTCTCCCTGGCCGTCACCGGCACGATTCCCAGAGACGTTACCGCCAGCGCTATGGGGATGGGATGGCTGCCTGCCACCATCTTCACCTGCGGCTGGCTCTACAGCGTCATCGATGCCCTGCGCGGCTCCGTTCCCCGCCGACCGAAAACCGGTTTCGAGGTTTAAGGCGGAAAGGCAACCGCCTCGCGAAAGTGATGAGAGGGCGATCTGCCGGGTCGCCCCTACAACCATCCCGCCCGTAGGGGCGACCCGGCAGATCGCCCTCCTGAGTGAAAGCCCTGCCTATGTCAAATTCCATTTGGTATCGTAGGGCTGCCTTCCCTTGTGGGGTGGCCTTCAGCCTCTCCTTCCCCTCCCTCGCTGACCACATGGCAGCATTCGGGGCTGCCTTCGATCTGCCATTCAGCGCGGGAGACGGAAGCGCCGAGGAGCGATTCGAACATCCAGCGTTCGTAACCGCAGATGCCGGGATACTGGCGGGCAATTTTGCAGATGGTACAGTGGTACTGGCGCAGGGCAATGCCGCCCTCGCGCATCTCGATTTCCACCAGGTTGCCGTTTTCGTTCAGGATGCGGGCGAGTTCCTCCGCCCGGCCCGGCAGGTCTTTGCCTTCCGTGCGGTGCGCGTAGCGGGCCAGCCAGCGCTCGGCGCGGCGGGCGAAAAGACCATCCACCACCTCCTCGCCCTGGCGGGAGGAAAGGTCTGCGAGAAAGTCGAAAAGCATCTCGTCGTAGCGCGTCTCGAAAAGGGACTCCCCTGCCGGGGTGAGGGCATAGGAGAACCGGGGGCGGCCCACGCCCCCGCGGACGGTGGCGACGGCCACATACCCGTCCCGCTCCAGGTTGGACAGGTGGGCGTGAACACCGGTCGGGCTGATGCCCAGAGACGCGCTCAGGTCTTTGACCTCCATCGGCCCCTTGCGCTTGAGTTCCAGAATGATGCGGTATGAGGTGGATCGCGGGTTGAAGAAAGCGCCCATATCGTGTGCCCCGGAAAATAGCATTGCCTGCTTTTAAGTGTACCACATAAGCAAGAGTTTATCCAGTTTTTACGGTATAAAGTTGACTATGACCCGGATTTTCGCTACAATAATAGTGATGAATCGCACGTTCTACTATTCTGGAGGAGCCTGATGCCTTCCGGTTTCTACGGCAGGCGGGCGCTGGAGCATTTCAAAAGCCCCCACAACTGTGGCGAGATGTCGGAGCCGGACGGGGTGGGAGAAGCCTTCAACCCGCTCTGCGGCGACCGGATGCGCCTTTACCTGCGGGTGGAGGGAGAAAGTATCCGGCAGGCGGCATTCCAGGCGGAAGGGTGTGCGGCAGCCATCGCGGCGGCTTCGATGACCACCCTTCTGGTGGAAGGCAAGACTCTGGACGAGGCGCTGTCCATTCGCGATGAGGATGTAGCGAAGGCCCTCGGCGGGCTGCCGGAGAGCAAGATTCACTGCTCCATCCTGGCGGAGGATGCGATTCAGGCAGCGGTGGAGGAGGCGCGCCGCCGGAGGAGTTCCGGGCCAAATAAGGAAAGGGGATCTTGAAGATGAGCCAGCGCGGCATGGAGAAACCGCTGCCGGAATTGACGGACGAAGAAAGAGAGATTTACCGGCGTCAGATCATGATGTCGGGCTTTGGGGAAGAGGGACAGAGAAAGCTGAAGGAGGCGACCGTCCTGATCACCCGGGTCGGCGGGCTGGGCGGTCCGGCGGCAATGGAACTGGCGATGGCCGGGATCGGCAGGATGATCGTCATTCACAGCGGGGTGGTGGAACTATCCAACCTGAACCGCCAGAACCTGATGGGCTACGACCAACTCGGCAAATCGAGGGCGAAGGCTGCGGAAGCGTCTCTGAAAAAGCTCAATCCCGGCATGGAACTGGTGATCTACACCGATGAGATCCATGACGGAAACTCTGCGGAGCGACTGAAAGGGGTGGATGTGGCGATAGACTCCCCGCCCACCCTGGAGGAGCGATTCTCCCTGAACCGCGGCTGCATGAAGGCCGGTGTGCCGATGGTGGAGGCATCGATGTACGGGATGGAGGGGCAGGTGACGACCTTCGTTCCCGGTCGGACCGGATGCCTGGAATGCCTTTACCCCGTTCGCCCGGAATGGCATATCCCTTTCCCGGTGCTGGGGGCGGTTTCCGGTATCATCGGATGCATCGCCGCCATCGAAGCGGTGAAAGTGATCACAGGCTTCGGGCAACCGCTGAAGGATATACTCCTCCACTTCGACGCCGAAGACAATACCATGAAACGCATTCCGATCCGCCGCAGGCCGGGCTGCCCGGTCTGTTCGGATCTTTGACGCCGATCCGCTTTATGCGGACGGTTGAAGGAGAATGACCGATGGCGAATTTCTGGAAGGATCTGATCTACGCGCCGGTCAGCATCATGAAGGGCCTGAGGGTGACGTGGACGAACCTTTTGCGGCCCAAAGTCACGATGTTCTATCCGGACGAGCGCCCCAGCCTCGCCCCGCGTTTTCGCGGTGTCCCCGCGCTGGTGACCGATGGGGAGACGGGAGAACTCAAATGCGTGGCCTGCGGCGTCTGCGCCCGCGCCTGCCCGGACTCGATCATCACCATCACCACCATGCCGGGAGAGACGAAAGGGAAACGGAACGTCCTGGATGTCTTCAGCATCGATATGAGCCGGTGCGAGTTCTGCGCCTTCTGCGCGGAGTCATGCCCCTTCGAGGCGCTGGAGATGAGCCACGCCTTCGAGCTGGCGACCCACGACCGGAGCGGCCTGATCCTTCATAAGGAGGTATTAGCCCGCTTCCTGGAGCCCAAATACATGACAGACGAGGAACGAGCCGAGGCCGCCGCCAAAGCGGCGGCGAAGGCGGCTAAAGGCGAACACAAAAAGCCGGAGAAGGCGGAAAAGAAAGCCGTGCCCGAACCAGCGGGCTGATGTTTCCGAAAGAGTTGCTGCCGGGGCGAACCAAAGGCGGGGCGGACAAACCTCTGCCCTCTGTTCGCCCTTTCCCGTATGTGTTGAAACCGGAAGGCAGACCCGAGCGCCTGCCCATCGGAAGTAACCGAGGAGGAAATCATGTTTCAGATGCCGTTGCCTCCGGCCTATCGGCAGATGTCCGAGGAGGAAACGGACCGGAGGATCGGGGAAGCCAAAGCTGCGCTGGGAAGCGACCTGGTGATCCTGGGCCACCACTACCAGCGCGACGAGATCATCAAGTTCGCCGATTTCCGGGGCGATTCGTTCAAGCTCTCCCAACTGGCCGCGGGCCGCAAGGACGCCCGGTACATCGTTTTCTGCGGCGTTCACTTCATGGCGGAAAGCGCCGATATCCTGAGCGCGGACTGCCAGAAGGTGATTCTGCCCAATATGAGCGCAGGCTGCTCGATGGCCGATATGGCGAACATCCACCAGGTGCGGGCCTGCTGGGATTATCTTGCCGGCGAAATCGGGCCGGGGATTGTCCCCATCACCTATATGAACTCGACGGCCAACCTGAAGGATTTCTGCGGGCGAAACGGCGGGGCGGTCTGCACTTCGTCCAACGCGCCTTCCATCCTGAAATGGGCCTTCGCGCAGGGCGACCGCGTTCTCTTCTTTCCCGACCAGCATCTGGGCCGGAATACCGGCTATAAGATGGGCATCCCGCTGGAGGAGATGGTGGTTTGGGACCCCCACTACCCGGACGGCGGCGCGTCGCCCGAATCGCTGAGGCAAGCCCGCATCCTGCTCTGGAAAGGCCACTGCTCGGTACACCAGCGGTTCGCGGTGGAGCAGATCGAGAAAGCGCGGGCAGAGCGTCCCGGTGTCCATATCCTGGTTCATCCGGAGTGCAGCTTCGATGTGGTGCGTGCCTCCGATTTCGACGGTTCCACCGAATATATCATCAAGAAAATCGAGGAAGCGCCTGCCGGCTCCTCCTGGGGAGTGGGAACGGAGATCAATCTGGTGAACCGGCTGGCGAAGGAGTACACGGACAAGGAAGTTTCCTGTCTCGATCCCACCATCTGCCCCTGTTCGACGATGTACCGCATCCACCCCAGCTACCTGCTGTGGGCGTTGGAAAAGCTGCGCAAGGGCGAGGTTGTCAATCAGGTTCAGGTCCCTGCCGACATTGCCGCAGGCGCTCTGATTGCGCTGAACCGGATGCTGGCGATTCATTGAATCCAGGCAGGGGCACGTTCTGCCGCGCCCCTGCCAATCAAAGGAGCGTTCCCATGAGCTATGCGATTACGCTTCTGCCCGGGGACGGCATCGGGCCGGAGGTGACCGAGGCGGCGGTGAAAGTGCTGGAGGCTGCCGGTGCCGATATCCGCTGGGAGGTCAAGGAGGCCGGGGCCGATGTGCTGGCGAAATACGGCACGACCCTGCCTGACGATGTACTCGATTCCATCAGCAAGAATCGGGTCGCCCTGAAAGGCCCCATCACCACCCCGATAGGAACCGGATTCTCCAGCCCGAATGTGGCCCTGCGGAAGAAGCTGAATCTCTACGCCAGCCTCCGGCCTGTGAAAAATATCCCGGGCATCCGGTCCCGCTACGACAACGTCGATCTGATCGTCGTCAGGGAAAACACGGAAGGGGAGTATTCCGGGATCGAGCATATCGTGATCCCGGGGGTGGTGGAAAGCCTCAAGATCATCACGGAAACAGCCTCTACGCGCATCTCCCGGTTCGCCTTCGAGATGGCCCGCAAGGAGGGGCGCCGAAAAGTGACCTCCGTACACAAGGCCAATATCATGAAAATGAGCGACGGCCTCTTCCTGGAATGCGTCCGGAAGGTCTCCCGCGAATACAGCGAGATCGAATACGAAGAGATGATTATCGATGCCACCTGCATGCAGCTGGTGTCAGACCCCAGCCGCTTCGATGTGCTGTTGATGGAAAACCTCTATGGGGACATCGTCTCCGACCTGTGCGCGGGCCTGGTGGGGGGGCTGGGCGTGACCGCAGGGGCGAACCTGGGGGACGGTTTCGCCGTCTTCGAGGCCGTCCACGGCAGCGCCCCCACGATAGCGGGCCAGAACAAGGCCAATCCGCTGGCTGTCATCCTTTCCGCTGTGATGATGCTCCGCCACATCGGCGAGCAGGAGGCGGCCCGGCGCGTGGAAGCGGGCGTGTATCGGGTTGCGTTCGAAGGCCGGTATCTCACCCGCGACCTGGGCGGGACGGCCTCTACCTCGGACATCACCCAGGCCATCATCGACGCCCTGCCGGACGCCTCATGACCACCGACAGAATCCTTCTCGAAGATATCCGGTTCTACGGCTATCACGGCGTCCATGAAGCCGAAAACCGGATCGGCCACCGCTATTCGGCGGATGTGGAGATCGGAACCGACCTGGCCCGCGCATCGCAAAGCGACGATGTGGCCGACACGGTGGATTACGGCCTGGCGGTCAGGGCGGTGCTGGAGGAGGGGCAGGGCCGGCGCTACCACCTGATCGAAGCCCTGGCAGGCGCGATAGCCGAGCGGGTGCTGGCCCTGGATCGGGTCGAATGGGTGCGCGTCCGGGTGCGAAAAGAGCAACCGCCCGTCCCTGCCGTCATGGCGAGCGCCTCGGTCGAGATCGTCCGGCAAAAAGAGGCTTGACGAATTCCCCGATTTTGAGTATAATAAAATGGCAAGTTCAGCGGGGTGTAGCTCAGTTTGGCTAGAGCGCAGCGTTTGGGACGCTGAAGTCGAAGGTTCAAATCCTTTCACCCCGACCACGCGGGCGGGTATGGTGTAGTGGTAACATGCGACCCTTCCAAGGTTGAGTCACGAGTTCGACCCTCGTTACCCGCTCCAATCTCCTCTTGAACCCCTCCTCCGCACGCCCCGGTAGCTCAGAGGATAGAGCAACTGCCTTCTAAGCAGTGGGTCACAGGTTCGATTCCTGTCCGGGGCGCTCATTGGATCCCGGGCAGGACGTTGCGCCGGATAGGTCTTGCTCCACG
>JADLDR010000208.1 GCA_020846535.1 Armatimonadota bacterium
ACCTGAACTTCCCGGCAACGGACGGGGACTACAACGATGCGGTCGTGAAGATCGAAACGGTTCCGGAGCCGTCGTCTCTGCTGGTGCTGGCAAGCTCCAGCATGGGCGCACTGGGCTACCTGATCCGTCGCCGCAAGACCTATAACTGCTGAGAACGGTCTTTATCAAGCACGAAAGCCCCTCCGGGACTTCTCCGGAGGGGCTTTTTTATCCGTATTTGCTCTGCTCTCTATAGCTCTTCCAGGAAGAGGGTCTGGTCGCGCCGGGGGCCGACGGAGACCATACAGAGGGGCACACCGGCCAGCTCGGAGACGCGCTGGAGGTAGAGGCGGGCGCTCACGGGCAGGTCGTCGAGCGATTGAGCGTTCCCGATCTCCTCCTGCCAGCCTTCCATCTCCTCATAGACCGGCTGCGCCTGCTCGAGCAGGACGTTATCCGCCGGGAAAGAGTTGACGGTACGGCCCCCGATACGGTAGGCGGCGCATATTTTGAGTGATGGCAGGCCGGAGAGGACATCCAGGAGGCTGACGGCGATTCGGTCCATGCCGTTGATGCGGGCGGAATAGGCCAGGGCCACCGCATCGAGCCAGCCGCACCTCCGCGGGCGGCCCGTGGTGGTGCCATATTCATGGCCTTTTTCGCGGATGTAGTGGCCGGTGTCGTCGAAGAGTTCGGTCGGGAAGGCTCCCGCCCCGACGCGGGTGCTGTAGGCTTTCACCACCCCGATCACCCTGTTTATCTGGCGGGGGCCGACGCCCGTTCCCAGGCAGGCCCCGCCTGCGATAGGGTGGGAGGAGGTGAGATAAGGATAGGTTCCCTGATCGATATCGAGCAGGCTGCCCTGCGCTCCCTCGAAAACGATATTCTTGCCAGAGTCCAGCGCCTCCCAGACCATCGGAGCGGTATCGGCCATATGGCCTTTCAGCCGCCGGGCGTAGGGTTCGTATCGCTCGATAATCGCTTCGGCCTCCAGGGGCGGCTCTCCGTAGAGGTGGCGGAGCAGGCTGTTTTTGACAGCCAGCGCATCCTCCAGTCGGCTCAGGAAGCGGTTAGGGTTGCAGAAATCGGCCATGCGGATGCCGGCGCGGGCCGCCTTATCGGCATAAGCGGGACCGATGCCGCGCCCGGTGGTTCCGATTTTCTTGCCGGCCCTGCGCTTCTCCTCCAGGGTATCGAGCAGCTTGTGGTAGGGCAAAATGATGTGGGCGCTGCCGCTGATATAGAGATTGTCCAGGGAGATGCCGCGGGCCGCGAGGCCGTCCATCTCGTCCAGAAGGCCGGGCGGATCGATCACCATGCCGTCGGTCATCAGGCAGCGGACATGCGGGTAGAGGATGCCGACCGGGATATGGTGGAGCTTGAACTTCTCCTCCCCGACCACCACCGTGTGGCCCGCATTGTTACCGCCGTTGAAGCGAATCACCATCTGGGACTCTCGGGCCAGAAAATCGACCATCTTCCCCTTCGCCTCATCGCCCCACTGCGCCCCGACCACCACGATGCATGACATAACCTTGCCTCCCTCAGACAGCAAAAGAGGATAGCCGTCCGGCTATCCCTGTGAAACGCTCCTGCTGCGGTTCGCCCGATTTTGCGCTGGCTCAGCAGCCGAACACCAGGAGCATCATACCACAAATCGGGAGGAAAATCAAGCGCCGGAAAGCAGGACATCCCCTTTGAAGAATAGAATAATACGAGAAAGCTATAAGAAACAATTTAAATTCAAAGTCATATTTATAACATCAATGATGCTTACCAATCTATAAAAAGAAGAGTGCTGGGTGATTGTTCTCGATACTACAACCGGCGCAGTAGTAATCAGCAGAGCGCTACCCAAAGGGGCAAGCTGGGGGAAGATATAAAATTAGGACTTTCGCTGGGGTAGGGGCGAACACACAGGTTCGCCCTGCCCTACAAGCCGAATCCAGGGCAGGCACGCAGGTCTGCCCCTACAATTCGCCCCATTCGAGAGACCAAGCGAAAGTCCTAAAAATACAGGACTTTCGCTCGACCATATCTGCCAGGCGACCAGCAGGGGCAGGGCTAAACGATGTCCCATACGCACCAAGATCAGGTCTCCTGTCCCGCAGGGCTGGGGTGCGGGACTTTGATAGATTGTTCCCTAACCCCCCGGCCCCCTTCCCGAAACGGGCCGGGGGAGGCGATGGGGGGGGCAAGGGCCGCACCCCAGATGCATCAAGATAAGGTAAAAGATCCTCCGCTCCTGGGGGAGGGGGGCCAGGGGAGAGCGGTCCCCCCTCCCCCAGGAATAGAGTTAGGACTTTCGCTTAGGCTATTCCATAAGCCGGAATGGTCGGATGGCGCAACTGCGCCCGTAGGTACTCCCGAAATAAGGACGACCGCGCTTGATAGAGCGTCAGACCCATCGTCTGGGCCCAGACTTTCAGGGAGACCCAAGCGAGATAACAGCAGGCTAAGTGATTGTGTTGGGATCGGGCTTTGCGACACTGGCATGGTTCGGTGCCCACGCGTTGCTTGGCTTCGCGGTGCAGTTCTTCGATCTGCCAACGGGAGGCATTCGCGTCTTGAATGTCCTCGGCGGTGATCGCTCTCTGGGGATCCTCGTCCGCATCAGGGCGGTTGGTGATCACCCAGTCAATGTCGCCGTTTGGGGCGACCCGCTTGAATAAACGCACCTGAAAGGGCAACTCTTTGAGCTTGACCCACTGCCCATGCCGAAGGGTCTCAGGCGTCCATTCGAGGGTGTCCAGGTGTTGGTAGCCGCTCTCTTTGGAGACACTCACCAGCCGATTCTCTTTCAGGGGGGTGATGAAGACCATCCCTAACCGGTGAATGAGCTTGAGATTGTCCACCGAGGCATACCAACTGTCCATGAGTACCGTGTTGGCCTGGATCTGTTGGTCGGTTTTGGCTGCCAGGAGCATCTCCCGGCAATGCTGGTTCTTACTCTTACCATCGCCTTGGGGGCCATCCGGATGATACACCCGATAGTCTACCGGGTAGAAGTCGCGCTTCGCGCCGTCGGTGTGCAGCAGCGTGACCACGCCAATGCCGCGCACCAAGCCGTGTTCGGTGCCCGAATATTGCCGCTTGACCCACTCGATCTGAGTGGAGTAACGCTTGTCATGCACACTGTCATCCATGATCAGATACGCTTCGGGGCTGTCGGTCAGCAGCGGCTTGACCACTTCCCACAGACCCCGGGGGGTGAGTTTCTCCCGGCGCAGGTAATCGGTGATGGCATCATGACTGGTGGCGTCTTCGCCGTCGAGATGCTCGGCCAAGTAGGTACAGGTGTAATTGCCCGGCGTGGCCATGAGAAATTCGATGTCATGTGGTTTGGTCATGCGCTACTGTACCCGATTTTCGGGCTTATTTTCAAGCCCAAGTGAAAGTCCTAAGAGTATCTTTTACCTTATCTGGATCGCTATGGGGCACGGAAGGCCGCTCCCCTACAAGATATGGGAACGGCCTTTATATAGGCGAAAGTCCTAAAATATATACGTCCCTGGCAGACGCCATAATTAAAGGTATTTACGGGCGGTAGGGTGAATGAAGGCAATGATAGGCAGGCCGGTCTCAAATCGCCTGAAACTTCGATGCGCCATCCACCTCATAGAGCGATAGGCCGTCCGGTTCGCATTCAGGGTCTTCTATGCCGTGCCCGGCCATATCCAGTCAAAGCCTTTCCTTCAAACCACGCACAGCCTGGTCCGGGAACTCCTTCGGCCCTGATTTCGTATAATATCAGGATTCACTTTCCGGTGCATCTGATTTTACTCTTCCCCGGTGATATGATGAGGTTCCAAATGCGAGTTTTTCCATTGAGTTTCTATCTGTGGCTCGGTTCGGCGGTTTTGCTCTGCAGGCCGGCGGCGGCTTCTCAGACATACGATCCGGGCGCACTTCCTTACGAAGGCCAGCGGTTTCAGCGATTGGTCGAGGAATCGTATCGATGGGGGCAGGCGGGGAATCCAAAAGATTTTCGCGAATGGGTTGACGCGCGGTATAGGGAATTGCGGAGAAGCGGGCCGTTTCGCGAAGCATCCCTTCAGAGCTTTCTGAAAAGCCAGCGCCATACGCTCAGGCTTATAGAGGATGCGAAGCGCAGGGCCCGCGCCGAGAAAGACCTTTGCGCTCGCCTGCACCGGCTTATCAAAAGGATGATCCCGAAGTTCAGTCTCGATACCGGCTATGAGTTCTATAATGTGCCGAAACTGGGTGTCAGGCAGTGTCTACTGCAATCGACGCTGCTCGCCGCCTGGCTGCAAGAGGCCGGGATGGATGCAGGGGTAGTCATGGTCTATAAGAGCCGCCGGGGAGAGGTCAGCAACAACGGCCATGCGATCACACTGGTCAAACTGGCGAACGGGCAGGACATCCAGTTGGACGCATCCTCTCCGACGCCCTTTACCATGCACGGCGGGCTTTTTGTGCGAGCGGGCGATTACCGCTATCTCCAACCCGTCTTCGGCAAGAACTCGCCCTTGATAACCGGCTACCGGCTCCGGGCCGACCAGCGGAGGCTGACGACAGGCCAGGTGAAGGGGATGGATTACGCCTTCATCCGCTCTCAATTTTACTATTACCGGGCGGAGAGGATCCCGGACGGGGTGGTGGCCCTGAAGCCCTCGCCCGGCGGGCTGGCAAAATCCCGGAAGGCACTCGAAGCAGCAGTAAGTATCTGCCCCAAAAATCCCCTGGCTGCCTATATGCTGGGCAGAACGTACCTCTGGGAAAACCGTCGCTCGGCAGCGGCATCGGCCTTGAACCGGGCCTGCGAGCTTTATGCCCGGTTCGGGTTCGTTCCGGAAGATCCCAAGCAGTATCGTAATAAGGTAGCCCTCTCCGCAAAATAGCCCCGCTCAAGACAATAAAAAAGAGCGTACGGCTGTGCGTCCCTTCACTCGCCTTTATGTCCTTGCGAGGAGCGTTGGCGACGCGGCCATCTCCAGGGCCACGCCAACGCACAGAGCCTTCTCGTTTCTTTGCTACTCAGGAGATGGCCGCCAAGCTAAAGCTCCTTACAAGGACATCGATGTCGCTGCGTCCCTCATAGATTGTATCGTTGCCGAATATTTTCATCCCCAAAAGACGATTGTATTATCCCCGAATCTGCCCGTCCCCTGTGATGACGAACTTGATAGATGTGAGTTCTCGGAGGCCCATCGGGCCTCGGGCGTGGAGTTTCTGGGTGCTGATGCCGATCTCCGCGCCCAGGCCGAACTCGCCGCCGTCGGTGAATCGGGTGGAGGCGTTCACATAGACCGCCGCCGCATCGACGCCCCGGGTGAATTTCCGGGCATTGTCGTAGGACGCGGTGACGATGCATTCCGAATGCTTGCTGCCGTAGCGGTTGATATGGGAGATGGCTTCCTCCAGGCCGCCGACCACCTTGACGGCCAGGATGAGGGCCAGATATTCGGTATGCCAATCCTCCTCGGTGGCTTCCTTCGCACCGGGCGCGATGGCGCGGGTTTTCGGGCAGCCGCGAATCTCCACCCCGGCCTGGCGGTAGCGGGCGATCATGCTGGGCAGAAACGCCCCGGCCACCGATGCATGCACCAGCAGAGTTTCCATGGCGTTGCAGACGCTGCACCTCTGCACTTTGGCGTTGAAGGCGATCTCTTCGGCCATCTTTAGATCCGCGGATGCGTCTACGAAGGTGTGGCAGTTGCCCACCCCTGTTTCGATGACCGGCACAGTGGCGGTCTGCACCACGGTCCGGATCAGCCCGGCCCCGCCGCGGGGGATGAGGACATCCAGATAGCGATTCATCTTCATCATGGCGACGGCGGCCTCTCGGTCGGTGGTTTCCACAAGCTGGATAGCTCCATCGGGGACGCCTGCGCCGCATGCAGCCTCGGCGATCACTTCAGTCAGGGCCAGGTTGGATCGGATGGCCTCAGAGCCGCCGCGCAGGAGGGTGGCGTTCCCGGCCTTCAGGCAAAGCCCGGCGGCATCCACGGTGACATTGGGCCTGGATTCGTAGATGATCCCGATCACCCCCAGCGGAACCCGGGTTTTCTCGATAAGCAGGCCGTTGGGCCGTTGCCAGCCTTCGATCACCTCGCCGATGGGGTCGGGGAGGGCGGCCACCTCGCGCAGCCCGTCTGCCATCGCCCGGATCCGCTTCTCGTTCAGGGTGAGCCGGTCGATCAGGGCTTCGGAAGTGCCCCTGTCGCGGGCCGCCCGGACATCCTCGGCGTTGGCCTTCAGAACAGGCTCCATCGTCGTTTCGAGGGCCGAGGCCATCGCCGTCAAAGCCTCGTTTTTGGTCTTGGCGGAAAGGGTCGCCAGGCCGATGGCCGCGTCCCGGGCTTTCTTTCCTTTCGCTTCCAGTTCCGGATATTCTCCCATCTCGCCTACCTCCTATCTTACTAAAGAAGATAAACTATATCGGGGGGAAAGTCAAATGAATGAAAAAGCTGGACTTCGGCTGGCTGCCATGATATAATAAAAGCAAATATATCTATTAAGAACAAAGAGAGGGGGCTACTATGAGGCGGAGTGTCGGCGCTTCGATGTATGGTCTTCTCTGCATGATTTTGTGTCTTTTCGGATGTGGCGGCAGCGGAGGTGGAGGCGGCGATGGCAGCGGCAACGGGGGAGGTATAGGGGATTTGACTTACGAGCAGCGCGATGCGGCGATGAAGGCGATCAGCGATAGGTATGCCTCCCTGCCGCACCAGGATCTCCAAGCAGACAACTAGGCCCTCTTCCGGATTTGTCGGGAGCCGGCCGGAGTTTGAAGAAGCGGGGCTGATCGAGGAAGCCGGAACGATCTGGGCGCGTTTCAAAGGGGGAGGGCCCACCTTGGTGATCGCCAACAACCTGCCTTATGGGGAATATACCCGCAGCGCTCCGGCGGCATCAGCACGCAGCAGGGCGGATGAGAATCAGCTTCCCGCCGGCCAGAACGCTTTCCTGGTAAGTTGCTTCGATCCCTTCTGGGCCCAGGGCCTGTTTGCCACCGCGGACGACACCCTGAATGTGCTGCAGAATGTGGCGAATCAGTCCGGCTACGCGGTGACCAAATATGTAGGAACGGTGGATAATCTCAAGAGAGTCAGGAATGCCGATATTGTCTATATCGATGGGCACGGAACCCTGGCTCAGCTTCCCGCCGGCCCGGGAGTCCTGTCTACTAAAATCTACTGCCTCCCGACGGCAACTGTCATCACACCCGGAGATGATTTGCGGCTGGCCGAGGATATAGCAGACGGGTCCGTAGGGCCTGCTCTGGTTGGGGCGAGGCATGCGACAGAATATCTCCTTGCCCAGCACTATTACATTACTCCTAAATTCGTTCGAAAATACTGGAATCTTCATCCGAACAGCCTGGTCTATCTTAACACCTGTATGAGCCAGAGCGATCCGGAGGCCACAAGCTTTCGGAGAGCATGTTGGGAGCAAAACGCTTCGGCCTATGTCGGATGGTCGCGATGCATCACCGCGTTCGATGCGGCGGAGTCCGCGCGCTACCTTTTCAATGGCATAGCCGGGCAGAACGACCTCGGTGACCTCAAGAAGAACCCGCCGCAGCGGCCTTTTTCCTCAGTCAGATACTGGCGAACATGAGAGGCACGCAACGCGGAACGCTCTCCCAAAAACCATGCACACTGGATCGGTCGCTGAGCAGTCTCAACACCGGTGACAGTTTTGCTTATCTCGCTGCCGGGCTGAACCCGTCTCCTCAGGGCGACTTTGTCAGCCTGCTTGCGCCCACCCTCAAAAGATTGTATGTCACCTGGACCGATCCTCAGGAAAGCGCCGTGCCGAACGAGATCTGGCTCGAAGGCATGTTCGGCAAAGACCCCGGATGCAATCGCAGCGTCACCCTGAGTGCCAAACCCCTGAAAATCATAGAATGGCGCGACGACGTCATCAAATGCTCCCTGCCGGTAGATCAGCCGGACCTGGCAGTCCCCTGCGTCGTCTCGGCGCGCGGCCATCGGAGCAATACAGTGCGCCTGGCGCTCTGGAAAGGAAAATTCACCATTACTTACAAGTACCTGGGATCGGCCTTCCAGAAGCTGGAAGCCGATGTACTCTTTCGGTACGACATTCATAAAACACGCGAGGTTCCTGGAGACAAGTTCGTCGGCATCCCTTCGGGCGCTCTGATCAGCGCCGATCCCATGCAAACAATGGGATCCAGTGGGAATCTCACTATTGGAGGAAGCTACACCGACGAATTCGCTCAGACCCATACCTGGTCCCTCGATGGCTCCTCCCTGCTCCCTCCTTATCGGCAGAAAGCGCGGCTCGGAGTAGTGTTTGCAGGGAAGTTCGACAAAGACCTCAAAACATTTACCTTCGCGGCAGGCTGCATCGTTCCCGGCAGGCTCAAAGACACCGTATCCTCGCTGGATGTGAATCAATCGTATACTCTCGATGTCAAGATCCAGGTCAATATGAATAAACCGCTGACGCTGGGGCCGGACTACAGCATCCCGGGCGGCAGCGTGACTGTTCCGGCAAGTGAGGTGATTTCGCCGGGCAATCCCGGAACCGTGAAGTTGAAATGGGAGTCCTTCAAGCCGCTGACTGGCGCTGAGCCGGATGCCGGTGATGCGCGGAGCGTCCAGCGCGCGGATGTTCGCGGCTGAAGGAAGGCGGCATATCTCGCGGAAGGACTTTCGCCTGGGAAGGCATCGAAGCTGCACAGTGTAGGGGCGACCGGCCGGTCGCCCCTACAGGTTGTTCAGGATCTTCCGATAAGCGAAAGTCCTCTCATTGATATTCCCGCAAACCTTCTTCTTCCGATGCGCCGTAGATACGGCCCCGCCCAGTATCTGCCGGCGAATGCCGACCGCCTCATTCACCAGCCGCTCGGAGGGCCGGTAGCCTTCCCATGGCTGCACCCATCTCGGGCCGTAATTGAAATACATATTGACCCGCGTTTTATCGGATTCATTGATATTCCCCGCATGCAAGCATGCCTCAGAAAAGATCAGCACCGTCCCCGCCCGGACATCCAATTCGACCTGGCCGGGCAGGCAGCCAGCTCGATCTCCCGCCGGGGGTGGTTCCGGGATGCGGGATTTGTGGCTGCCGGGGACGATCCGGGTCGGGTTCTCACCCTTCCGGATATCGCTCAGATACCAGATGCACTTGACCATCGCGCATATAAAGCTCCCGTTCTCCATCCAGTAGCCGTGAGTGCCCACCCCCCGGTGCCAGCCCTGCCGGCTGCTGTGGCGCGGCGTCAGTTGGGCGTTGTTGTCGATGAGAATGGGGGATTCACTTACCAGTTGCTGGAGGATCGGGAGAACGGCGGGATGATCCACAATATCCAGGAAAAGAGGGGCTTTCTCAATGGGGCGATGGACAGATATGATCTGTGTCGGTTCACCCCGGTCGTCCCAATCGTCGGGTGCGGTATATTTTTCATGGGCCAGCCGATAAATCGCCTCCCGGTAATCTCTGGCCTCCTCCGTCGATAAAGCGTCTTCCACCAGCAGGTAGCCCTGCAGCTCGAAGAGAAATCGCTGGGCCTCCGTCATTCCTGAGAGATTCAACGGGATAAACGTCCGTCATATCCCGCTCCTTTCGGTTGCTCTGAATATATTTGTTGACCTTCATTTCATTGCCGCTGCCCCCACTTCCTCCGGTTCAGCGTTGCGCTTTTGGGATGGCTGGGGTACAATATAACCGCAGGCATCGAGAGCGCGGCTTTCCCTCAATCACGCCGCCCCTACAAGCGCGTTGTCTGCCCGCTCAGGAGGAGCCATGGATCGTGCGATGCCGTTTCTGGAGCCGATTTCCTTTTCCGGGGAAGCCCTGACCCTGTGCGCGAAGCGAGCGCCCGGGGAGGCGGTCTCCATCTACTACAGGGAGATCCAGGCCAACACCTGCTGCGGCATTGCGGTGGATATCCGGCCCATCTGGGAGAAGAAAGCTGCTCTGGAAGCCGACCCGGACTACCTACCGGTCGAGTCGAGAGAAGGCGTTCCAATCTACGTCCACCGCTCCCTGGTTCCTTTTCTGCGCCGGCACTCCCTACGGATCGCGGCAAAAGGGTGGGGCCGCTTCAAGTGGCTCAGAATCGAGAGCGATGTGGATATCGAGAAGTGGTGCATTTTCGGGGAAGGGATATAAGCAACGCCTGGAATAGGGCCGGCCGCTGGCAGAGCAGGGCGCGTCACCGGCCAGTGAGGGTGGGAAAGAACGGCGACAGGTCCGCGATGCGCTCCCAGCCCTCGTCGAGATCGGCAGGCTCCACCTGGAGCCTGCCGAAATAGCGATCCAGCACCGCCTCCCGCTCCTGAGCCAGCGGGGGACGGCAGTAATCCTCTTCCTCCCAGACGGCCAGACCGTCACCCCTTCGCCGGGCATTTCGCAGGGAGTTGGAAAGCGCCCGACCGAAGGGCCTCAGCGGCATAAACTCATCGGCCGCCAGACGCGCCTCAATATTCTCCATGAGGTCAGCCTTCGGGAGTGCGGAAACCAGGTAATGCGACATGGGATTCACCTCACCTAAAAATCTTTACAGGAACCCATAGAAAATAAGCCTGGATCGCTATTTTGCTGAGATAGCGATCCAGGCTTTGACTTGAGAACGTGGTATGCATCCTCAAGCCGGGCGCGCTTTGTGCCCACACGGCAGATCTCCCTCCCGTTTGACCTCAAGATCCCGGGGTCTAATGAAGTGTTCCTCTTCTCCCAGATTCTCAAGGCTGTGGGTGTTGCGCGTCTATATCTTTTTACATAACCAAATGGTGCTAAGCACCTGATCAAAAGAAAGGCATCCAAATCAGGCGGCTTCCGGCAGCGGGACCGGGTGCAGCCCGACCTCTTCGCGAAAGAAACGGCGGGCCGCCTCCGTCAACACCTCGATGCGGCCCGTCAGCCGGTTGGCGGCCCCCTTCGCCTTCGTCAAGCCCCACAGCCGCTCCACCAGATTGCACGGATGGTTGCTATAACGGGTCGGCAAAGTGCCAGTCACCCGTCACCGCGTCCAAAGTGCCAACCCGGATTATTCACGAACGCGAATTTGATCTCGATTCCCATAACGGAGTGCGCGCCTTTTGATCACATCATGAATAATCCGGGCCAAAGAAGGCCCGCCGGGCGTTCTGTCCGGGGGTCGGCACGCGGATACGGTCTCCGCGCATCCACATCGAGCGGATCACCGGCAGCCGATGCAGGGCGCACTCGTCCAGGAACAATACCCGCCGATGCCCTTGTCCGGCCTCTTGGAGCGCCTCTCTCAAGGCCGCTTGCTTAGCTTCCGCCTCCGGATCCGCCTTGTCCGCCTGTTCACAGGCTGGGGCCAAACGGGGCCGCCGCCAGCGAAAGCCTGCCGCTTTCAGATAGCGGCGGATGCGGCTCTGGGACAACGATACCCAGAATCGCTTGGTCAAGAACGCTTGCAGCAACCCGACCGTCCAGCCGGCATAGACCTGTCCCGAACACCGGGGCGACTGGCAAAGCCTCCGTCAAGACGATCTGGGGGGCCAGCGGCGCTTTGCGAGGGCGTCCACTGCGGGGTTCATCCTCCAGCCCGGCGAGTCCCTTGCTCTGATCCCGATGCAGCCAGGTGCGGCCCCCCTTACCCCCACAGGCGTGTAGATGGGCAATCTGCGCGACCGCATAGCCGCGGTCCGACAACAACACCATCTAGGCTCGCAGGGCGACCCGCCCCACCGCCCGGCGACTGAGCCGCTTCAAGGCTTGCCGTTCTGGGTCCGTCAACGTGATGAAGACCATTGGGTACACCTCCTGCTTCCAGTATACCCGAAAAACGTGCCTTTCTTTTGGTGACATGCTTAGAGGAAGCGGTGAGAGTCGGCCTTTCGCACTACACGGTTAACCTTCTCCCTATGGCTCCTTTCATTACCGACCTGGTTATCACGGGCAGAGGAGCATATGACGATCCAAAGGACTTCGGAATGCTGGAGCCGACAATCGAATACCTCTGGATGGATAAGGAAACCGATATCCTACACATTTATGGGGAATTCGGAACGCAGGCGGGCAGGGTGACCGTCGAGGGCTCTCCCGCAGCCAATGTCATCTGGAATTCTACCCATATACAATGCGCGAGCATGCCCCGCAAAGGGGCGGGGTCGTTCGGAAAGATCATGGTGGAAGTGAACGGTCACAAAAGCAACCCCCGATAGCTCACCGCCTGGGATAATGTCAGGGTGAAGGCGACCGTCAAGGGCGAGGGTTCCCTGAACTATACTGTCATCTGGACAGTCCATTTCCGGGGCGATATTCTGACATCGAGATTATCCTCACTTGAAGAGGCGATATATCCCCCTACTCTCCGGGGCAAGGTGCCCTGGTATGCCACGAAGGGCGGCCAGATTTCCTATATTATCGGCGGCTCCTATCTCGATCCCCGGTTTAACACAACGATCACCTGGTCGAAAAACGGCGACCGCACTGCGACATATACCTTCTACAAGTTCAGGGATGACGGTACAATCCGCCTCGATGACAGGCAGTTCGCTTTCCAGGTTTGGCCTCAGGGCGACCCGCCCGGCATCAAGCTGGAAGGGCTACTCTGGCTGAAAAACGGCCTGAAGGTGGATGTCGTCAACCAGAACGGGCAGTCTGGCGGCAGGGGCATCCTGGAATCGGCGCTTTCAACTGGGTTGTCTCCTCCGATCAGCCGGCCCCTCTGTCCGCCAGCTACAATATCACGGCAGGGCAAAAAGTATATAACACCGGATTCCCCGGCGAAACAATCGTGGAGTGGATGCCCGGCACGGTGCAGGGCGCTCCCGATCCCAAGGCCGCCCGTGCGGCGGCAGGGTGGGGAATGGCTTTATGTGACTAACGGAGCGATTGAACAAAGCCTCATGCGCCAACCAGATCCTCCAGGAGCTTCCGGTAGTAGAGATAATGAGGGTAGGGGATGTCGGCCCGCACGCGCCCGTCGGCCAGAGGGATATAGCCACCTTCGGCCAGGAGGGGTGGAACTGTCGCCCGCATCTCCCGGCGGATCTCCTGTTTCCCTTGCCGGAGGGCATCCAGGTCGATTCCCCCGATAAGCCTCAATTCTTTTCCAAACTCGCGGCGGATATCCCGGTAGTCCATCGCTTGCGGGTTCGCTTCGCAGGCCCACAGGCAGTCGAAACCGGCCTCCACCACCTCCGGCAGCAGCGCCCGGGGATTGGCGTAGGACTGAAAGACGACCGCGCCGGCCCCGCCTCGCTTCAGGGCGTCCACCACAGGGCGATATGAGGGAAGAACGCACTCCCGGTACATGCGCGGGGAGAGGAGGGGCCGGTCGTTGCCGCCGATAGGCTCCGAAAAGGTTGCGAAATCGACCTCCACCTCGCGCGCTATCCGCTCGGCCATCCCGACAAGGAACTCCCCGTAGACTTCCAGGCTTCCCCGCACCTGTTCCGGACTGTCGTGGATCAGATAGAGGAGCGATTCCACCCCGGGCCAGTCCTCGGCCTTCATTGCCAGGAAGAAGCCCGGATGGATCGCCAGTTCCAGGATATGCTCCCGTGTGCGCCATGCATCCGCCCGCGCCTTCCAGTCTTCGGGCAAACGCGCCGGATCCTCCGGATCCAGATGGCGGCGGAGCGCCGCGAGGCCGTGCGAGCAGAGCAGTCCCCCGGGCAGGCCTGGGCGGGGCGCAAGGTCCACGGGAATTCGCTCCCTGCGGTCATAAGGGGTCAGCGCGGCAAGATCGGCTCCGGACGGCAGGCCCTCGCGGCGCCACCGCTCCAGCACGCCGTCGCGGATCCCCTCTTCCAGCAAGGGCGCGCGGTCCGGCTGCCCGTAGCCCATGGTCTCCTGAAAACGCTCTCTTGCGGTCATTCCGGCTCCTGGTCGGTATTCCGTGCTGCGGATTCTGACTGAACCCATTATACCATGAAGAATGAAGAATGAGAAGATACTCGAACCAGGGCGGCAGGATATTTGATAAATAGAAACTAAATATTGTATTTAGACGCTTTGGAGCGTTAGAACGATCTTCACTCTACAAATGGAGGTGAGTATGACTGCTCTGCAATCCGACCCATCGCCGGTGCTTCTGTTTGAAACGATCAATGCCTACCAGCGCACGGAAGCTCTCAAAGGGGCCATCGAACTCAGCCTCTTTACAGCCATCGGCGAGGGAAACGAGACCCCTGAAGCCGTAGCCCGGCGATGCCAGGCTTCCGAACGGGGAATCCGCATCCTGTGCGATTACCTGACGACCATGGGATTTCTGGTCAAGGAGGGGAGCCGCTACCACCTGACCCCCGATTCGGCCCTCTTTCTCACCGAGTCCTCTCCGGCCTATATGGGCGGGAGTATCGACTTTCTGCTCTCCCCCCGGCTGACCGGCGCATTCGACAATATCGCCGAAGCGGTGCGGAAGGGGGGCACCGCTCTGCCGGGCGCGGGATTTGTGGAGGCGGAAAACCCGGTCTGGGTCACCTTCGCCCGAGCGATGATGCCCATGATGCGCCTTCCGGCCCAGCGCCTGGTGGAGACCGTCCCCTGCGCCGAAAACCGTCCTCTGAAGATACTGGATATCGCCGCCGGCCACGGGCTTTTCGGGATCGCTTTCGCCCAGCGGTATCCCCATGCGGAAGTCACTGCCGTCGACTGGCCGAACGTGCTGGAAGTGGCCCGAGAAAACGCGCTCGCTACCGGGCTGGAGGGCTGTTACCGGACACTGCCGGGAGACGCCTTTACCGTGAACTATGGCGAAGGCTACGATCTGGCCCTGCTCACGAACTTCCTGCACCACTTCGACCCGCCCACCTGCGAGAGGCTGCTCCGGAAAGTCCATGCGGCGCTTGCGGACGGAGGCCGGGCGGTCACTCTGGAATTCGTCCCGGAACCGGACCGGATATCGCCTCCCGCCGCCGCAGGCTTCAGCCTGATGATGCTGGGAACCACTCCGGCAGGCGATGCCTACACCTTCCCGGAGTTCGATGCAATGTTCCGGCAAGCAGGATTCACCCGCAGCGCCCTTCACCCCCTGCCACCCACCGTACAGCAGGCGGTGGTTTCATATAAATAGGGGATTCTGCAAATGGGGCATCGTTTGGCCGTGCCCCATTTGCATCAAGATAAGGTCTTCTGTCCCGCAGGGGCGGAATTCGGGGCTTTGGGAGACCGTTACCTAACCCCCACTCCCCCTTCCCGAAACGGGAAGGGGGAGTGGATGGCGTGGTAAAGCACCGCACAGTCTCCCCCTCTCCCCGAAACGGGGAGAGAGGTAATCCATCCCCCATGACCGGAGGATCTTTTACCTTCTCTTGATGCGTATGGGAGCATCGTTTAGCCGTGCCCCTACATGGATTTCGGTTGTTTTGGGCTGAGTGTGTTATAGTCACCCCTGTTATCGGCTCCTGCTTGCGAAAAGGATTCTCCTTTCCGTCGCGGAATAGGAGAACGATTCCTCATGCGGTCTCGGGGTGCGAGAGGATGGCGGTGGTGAAAACATATCTCTTTCTGCTGTCGGGCGTTTTGCTGACGCTGGCCGGAACGGCCCGGGCGGCGGGCGGCAATCTGGTCGCGAACGGCGATTTTTCACGCCTGGAGAACGGCAGTCCGGTCGGGTGGGAGGTGTCCGGGAACCCGGAAAATGTGACCCAGACGCTGCAAGTGATCGAAACGAAGGGCAGCCGCTTCGCCCGGCTGAGGTGCAGCCGGTTTCGGGGTTCGGGCGGCTCCAACCATGCCATGATCGCCCAGGTCGGCCAGGCTCGGGTGGAGAAAGGCAAAACCTACGAATTCACCTGCCGGGCGCGGATGGACGGGATCGCCAGCCGGAGCGCCACGGTCGCCCTCCAGGATATGACGGACTGGGACACCTGCGGCCTCTACACGGGCCTGAACCTGGGCCGCGACTGGAAAACCTTCCGGGTGATCTTCAGGGCCAGCCGGACGGTCGGAGAAAAGAGCCGGTTGCAGTTCTGGTTCACCGAGACCGGCGCCCTCGATCTGGACGATGTGCGCCTTGTGGAAATCGCGCCCGGAAGCGTCGCAT
Organism: Armatimonadota bacterium; assembly: GCA_020846535.1. GTDB lineage: Bacteria > Armatimonadota > JADLDR01 > JADLDR01 > JADLDR01 > JADLDR01. Next base: position 15,941 of record JADLDR010000208.1, read on the forward strand.
TCACCGATACTATCCCTCCTCCGGGCGGCAGGAATCTGGTTCCCAACGGTTCCTTCGAGGCTGGATTGGCCGGATGGTCTTCTCTGGGCGTCCCGGCAGGATGGGGCAATATGGCCCACCTGCACGGCTCTTTACAGCGAGAAGGCGGCAACCGATTCCTCCGCATTCCCCTCGGCCCGAAGGCCACCCCGGTTCTCTACTTCGATTACCTCAAGCCGGTCGCGCAAAGGCAGACCCGCCTGCTCGCTGCCCGGCGCGGCTGGATCCCGGTCAAGAAGGATGCTCAGTACACTCTCTCCTGCCGGATGCGTTCCAGCAAGGAAGGAGCCCGGGCGGCGCTGGCCGCTGTCGCGGCGGATCCCTCAGAGGATGTCTGGAGCTATAGGACGCTTCAAAAGGAAGTCCGGCTGACAAGAAGCTGGAAGCGTTATGTCTTCACCTTCCGCGCCCCAGTTCGCTATCTCTTCCCTGCCGCCGGCCCCGACCTGGAATCCGAGAGCGATGTGGCGGTCGACCTGGATGACGTGCAGCTCGAAGCCGGGGACCGGGCGACCGATTACGTTCCTAACAGCCCGGTCGAAATCTCCATCGCGCCATCGATCCCGGGCGGCATCTTCACCCCTGAAGAGGCCCCGTCTCTTGTGGTCCGGGCATACAATCACGGGCAGTCCGCCGAAAGGGTGCGTGTTCGACTGTCCGCAAGCGATTATTTTGATCGGACGCTTGGCCTTCCCTCTCACTCGATCCGCACTCCGGCAAGAGGCCGGGCGCAGAGCCGGATCCCCCTTCCCGGCGGGTGGAGGGGCTACTACCGCATCCGGGCGGAGTGGGCCGCGGCAGGCCGGAGAGAATCGGAGGAAATCAGGGTCGCCATCGTGCCGCGCCGCTCGGAACCCGATAGCGTTCTGGGCCTCAATCACGCCTTTCCCGATAACTACCTGATCCGGCTGGCGAAAAAGGGTGGGGCGCTCTGGTATCGGGACTGGTCCCTCAAATGGGAGGATATCGAGCCATCGCCGGGCCGGTGGGAATGGCAGGCAGCCGATACCCAGATCGACCGGGTGCTGAGGGAGGGTGTCCATGTGATGGCCCTTCTTCCCCCTTTCCCGTCCTCGGAATGGGCTTCCGAAGCTCCTCTGGAACTGCGCGGCGAGGGATATCCCGCGATCCGGCTCCGCCAGGCATGGGCACCCAAAGACCCCTCTGCGCTGAACGCCTTTGTGGAGAAGGCGGTCGCCCGCTACAGGGGCCGCATCCGCGTCTGGGAGTTCCTGAACGAGCCGCTCTACACCTCCTACGCCCTCCCCGGGAACACGGTGGCCGGCTATCCGGGGCCGCGCTACGATGCGGGCGATTATGTCCGGCTTCTGGAGGGATCGGCCTCGGCCATGCGCCGGAGCGACCGGGGCTGCCTGGCGATGGGCGGCGTCGGCTCCGATCCTGAACACCTGACCGGGGAGGTGATCGAGGCGGGCATCCTGAAACAGGTCGATCTCTTCAACCTTCACCTCTACCCCGGTGCCCGGTCTCCGGAAGGGTACGCCGCCGGGATGGATCGCCTGCTGAAGCGGATGGAGGCCGGAGGAGGCCGGAAGCCGATCTGGATCACCGAATTCGCCTATTACGGCATCGATAACCTCCCGCGAAAGCCCTTCATCCCCGATCCTGGCAGTTGGTCTGAGGAGAGGCTTCTGGAAAGCGAGAAAGCCTGCGCCGATGCCACTGTCCGCTTCTTCACCCTGATGCTGGCCCGGGGGGTGGAGAAGGTGCTTCTCCATTCCGGTTCCAGCGGGGCCGTCAACTCCCCGAACCCGGAATGTCCCCTGTTCGATTACGGCGGCGTCCCGCGCAAGCTGCTGCCCGCGCTGGCCGTCTTCACCGACCTGATCGGCTCCCGCCCGAAGGCGGTCATGACGAAATCTCTGGGTAAAGAGGGCCGGATGGTCGCCTTCGAAACCGGCAAACGCTCTCTCCTGGTGCTGTGGTCTCCCTCCCGACAGGGCGGCAGGGCCGCGATCCGTGCCAAAGGGACCCGAACCTTCGATCTGATGGGCCGGGCCATCCCGCCTTCCTTCCGCCTTTCGCCAAGCCCGGTCTACGCCGTCGGCCCGCCCGGGCAGGCTTTGAAGATGGCGAAGGGATTGCGATTCGAGGGGTAACCGGCGCGGCAAAGACCGGGCTTGACAATTTCAGCCGCCTGCGGTATACTACAGCTATAAATTCTGACTGACCGGGCCGGGGAAACTCAACATGCCCCCGGCCCGCTATCTCGCAGGGGAGGTCTCCCGCCCCGGCAGGGAAACCTACGACCGTTTGATACCGGGCAAGACTCGTGGGTATAATGAGAAAGACGCCAGCACAGGGATGACAGGATGCACAGCGACCGGACGGACTATGATAGTCCCTGGAAGGAAGCTCTGGAACGCTACTTTCCCGACTTCATGGCCTTCTTCTTTCCTTTAGCCCACGCTGATATCGCCTGGGCAAGCGGCTATGAGTTTCTGGACAAAGAGCTTCAGCAGGTGGCAGCCGATGCCGAATTGGGCAGGCGGATGGTCGACAAGCTGGTGAAGGTCTGGCTCAAAGAAGGAGAAGAAGCCTGGGTGCTGGCGCATATCGAAATCCAGGGCCAGGAGGAAGCCGAGTTTGCCAAAAGAATGTATGTGTATAACTATCGGCTCTATGACAAGTATCGCCAACAGGTGGTCAGTCTGGCGGTGTTGGGAGACGAACAGGAAGGCTGGCGGCCTGAGGAGTTCGGATACGAGCGATGGGGTTGCCGGGTAATCTTGAGATTTCCGGTGGTGAAGCTGCTGGATTATCGGCAGCATTGGTCTGTGTTGGCGGAAAACAGAAATCCGTTTGCCACCGTGGTGATGGCGCATCTGAAAGCTCAGGAAACCCGTCAGGATGCCTCCGAGCGGAAGGTATGGAAGTTCCGGCTGACACGGCGGCTGTATGAACAGGGATATGGCAAACAGGATGTCTTGAACCTCTTCCGGCTGATCGACTGGCTGTTGTGGCTGCCGGAGGAGCTGGAGGAAATCTTTCGGCAGGAAATGGAAGCATACGAGGAGGCAAAGGCGATGCCCTATATTACCAGTGTAGAGAGAATCGGGATCAAGAAAGGGATACGGCAAGGCATAGAGCAAGGAGAACTGCGGAACGCTCGTAAGGCGGTTTTAAGGGTGCTGAAAACTCGCTTCCGGGAGGTTCCGACCTCCATCGAAGCGGGCATTCAGAGCATCGAGGATATGGAGACCCTGGATCGTCTTCTGGAGCAAGCGGTAAAGACCGAATCGCTTGAGGAGTTCGGCAAGGCCTTGCTCGCCTGATCCGAATGCTTCAGGTTGTGTCAAAGCCTCCGCCTGATTTGCGGCTTAGCGTTTGCGGCGAAGGAAGGGAAGGTAGGCGGTCAATCGCTATCTTTTCTTTCTCAACATCGGCAGCACTCCGATCAGCGATGAAAGAGATAATCACAGGACTTTCATTTGCCTGTCATTGCGAGGAGCGAAGCGACGCGGCAATCTTGCTTTTGACCTGTATTAGAAGTTCAGGCTGGGAGGCTTGCTCCGATGATGGCATTCGCCTCCGCTTTTGAACGATTATCGATCCGGTTCCCCCTGCTCTTCGGCCAGCTTGTCGGCGATATCCAGCAAGGCATCGGAGAGCCAATAATCCTGGCTCCGTATCGCTTCCAGCAAAGGATGGACCCGGGATCAGGCCTTTCTGCTCTGCCTGCACCAGGATACCGACGGTGCCTATCGCGCGCACTCCCAGATGACGCGCCACCGCTGCGATCTCTTCGGGCGGATAGTTGAACGCCGACACCCGGTAACGCCCGCAGAGTTCCAGAAATTCCACCCGGGATAGCCCCGCCAGTTCCGCAGCCTTGCCCGAGGAGAGCTTGTCCGGCTCGAACATTTTCAAAGCCGCCATCAGACGCAGTTGAGCGGCCATCTCCTCCGGCGTATACCGGACCGCCTCGGGCAGGTCATCGGGATCAGGAAGGGTGAGTTCTTTCAC
>JADLDR010000209.1 GCA_020846535.1 Armatimonadota bacterium
GCGCGGGTGATGGCCCAGGAAGAGACCGAAAGCGCAAGGCAGGCGGTTCTCGCCCTGGGCAAGGCTATCGCGCAGAGCATCCCCATAGCGATCCAGATAAGGGGAAACATCCTCCGCTCCTGGGGGAGGGGTGACCTCTCTCCCCTGGCCCCTCTCCCCGAAACGGGGAGAGGGGAGGACTCCGTAGTGCTTGACGGCCTCATCCACTCCCCCTGCCCGTTTCGGGAAGGGGGCCGGGGGGTTAGGGAACGGTCTCCCCAAGGCCCGCCCCCCGCCCCGGCGGGACAGTCACCCTTATCTGGATCGCTATGGGATCGGGAGGATGGAACCCATATCATCGAACGGAGGAACACCCGATGAGCGAGCAAACGATGCTGTTATTCGATAAACCTGACAAGAACTGCACCAGGGCGACCCTGGAGGCGGCGGCAAAACGGGCGAAGGAACTGAAGATTCGGGAAGTAGTGATCGCCACCACCACCGGCAGGACGGCCTTGGAGGCCGCGGATGCGTTCGCCGGGCAGGAGGCCGCCCTGGTGGGCGTCACCCTGATGGCCGGAGTCTGGGCCACCTACTCGCCTCCCGACGCCGATCTGGTACGCCAGGCGATGGGCAAGGGCGTGGTATTTCTGACCGGAACCCATGTCCTGATGGGCAACCTGGAAAACGCCGTGATGGAAAAATTCGGGGGCATCGGGGCAGGCAACCTGATCTCCCATACCCTTTATCTTTTCGGTCAGGGCGTGAAAGTGGCGGTCGAGGTGGCGGTGATGGCCGCCGACGCCGGGCTGATCGGCACGGGCGGGGAGTGCGTCGCCATTGCCGGGACCGGCGTAGGGGCCGATGTCGCCCTGGTGCTTCGTCCGGCCTGCTCTACCCGCTTCTTCGATCTGGAGGTGCGAGAGATCATCTGCATGCCGCGGGCGAAATCGTAACCGGAGAAAGGAGATCCCTTGAGCGGATCGCTGATATTGAACGGAACCTGGGGCCTGACCTGGGCGGAAGGAGGCTTCCAGGCGCAGCCGGGCCATTTCCTGGGGGAGTCCGTGAAGGCCCCCAGGATGATGGAGGCCCGTGTGCCCGCACCCATCCACCGCATTCTGATGGAGGCCGGGCTGATCGAGGATATCCACATCGGCCTGAACTCCCTCAAGGCCCGCTGGGTGGAGGAGATGGTTTGGGTCTACCGCCATACCTTCACCGTCCCCGATGAGGCGGCCTCCTCCCACGCCTGGCTGATTTTCGACAAACTGGAGCTGGATGCTCTGGTCTCCCTGAACGGCCGGCCTGCGGGCCGCCACGCCAGCGCCCATCGGCCCGCCATGTTCGATGTGACCGGATCGCTGCGCCCCGGGAAAAACCTGCTGACCGTCCGCCTGGCGACCGGGATGCACGGGGCCTCCGATAAGCCGGTCGGCATCTACTCCGCCGCCGAAACCGACCTGCTGACCGGGCGGCCCTGGCTGAGAAAGCCTCAGTACCAGTGCGGATGGGATTGGAATCCGCGCCTGGTCAATGTCGGCATCCTGGGAGACGTGCGCCTGGAGTGGCGCGATAGCCCGCGCCTCGCCCATGCAGCGGTTTTCGCCGTTCCTTCCGACGATCTCTCCCTTGCTGTCTTGACGATCCGGGCGTTTGTGGAGGGAGTGGGCGAGGAGCCGGTGGAGGGGCTTCTCCGCGCCCGCATTGAGGAGACAGGCGAGGAGCAAACCCTTCCGATCCGCATAGCGCCCGGGGAAAGCCGCCATGAAATCCGGATCGAGCTAGAGAACCCGCGCCTCTGGTGGCCCATCCACCAGGGCGAGCAGAATCTCTACCATATCCAAATCTCGCTGGAGGCGGGCGGGGAGGCCCAGCGCCTCACCCGCAGAACCGGCGTCCGGAAGGTGGAGATCGACCAGTCACCCCATCCGGAAGAGGGCCGTTACTTTATCATCCGGGTCAACGACCGGCCTGTTTTCTGCAAGGGCGGCAACTGGGTTCCGGCGGACCTTCTCTACAGCGAGGTCGGCCCGGAACGATACCGGGATCTCGTCTCCCTGGCGCAGGAGGCGAATTTCAATACCCTCCGCATCTGGGGCGGCGGGCTGTTCGCCGATCACGCGCTCCTGGACGCCTGCGACGAGATGGGTCTGCTGGTCTGGCACGATTTTCTCTTCGCTTGCTCCAAATACCCCGGTCAGGACGCCGAATTCGTCGAGGAGGTGCGCCGGGAGGTTATCTTTGCGGCCCGCGATCTGGCCCATCACCCCTCACTGGCCGTCTGGTGCGGCAACAATGAGATCGAATGGGGCGACGCGGAGTGGTATCCCCCGACCGACACCCCCTATCGGCCCCATCACGCCATTTTCTCTCTGGAAATCCCGCGCATCCTGGCCCGGGAAGATCCTTCCCGGCCCTACTGGTTCAGTTCGCCCCACTCGCCGGACTACCGGGCGCCGAACGACCCTCTGGCGGGCGATCAGCATCCCTGGTCGGTCTCCCTCGCCCTTCCGGGCGGCGCGGACTGGTGGCGCTACCGCGCTTTCGTGGACCGGTTCCCCAACGAAGGGGGCGTTCTGGGGGCCACCTCCCCGGCTACCCTGCGGCAATTCATTCCGCCGCAGGAACGGTATCTCTTTTCGCCGTCGTGGAACCACCATGACAACCCCTTCGCCTGCATGGATCATACCCCGGGCGAGCTGGGCCACGCCTATGAAACCGTCCGGCTCTGGACGGGCCGCGACCCCCTGGCGATGGGATGGGAAAGCTACCTGTTCGCCAGCGCGATCCTCCAGGCCGAAGGGCTTCAGGAGTATATCCACAATTACCGCCGGAGGATGTTCAGCAGCGCCTCCGCCATCTTCTGGATGTACAACGATTCCTGGCCGGTCACCCACGGCTGGACGATTGTGGATTACTATCTGCGAAAAAAACTGGCCTATCACCCTGTCCGCCGCGCCTTCCAGCCCGTGACGGTCGTAGTGGCCGAGGAAGCCGGTAAGGTGACCGCGTTCGGCGTTAACGACACTGTCGAAGAGTGGCAGGGCGACCTCCGCTTCGGCCTGTTCGCCCTGACTGGCGGCTTCCCCCTCGACCGGAGCCTGCCCGTCCGGCTGCCTGCCAACAGCGCCGTCCCGCTGGCCTCCTTCGACCGCGCTCTCTGGGAATCGGAAGGGCCGACCCGGACCGGCGCTTTCGCCCTCCTCACACGGGACGGAGCCTCGGCCGCCTGCCACCGTCTCTTCCTGGAGCGGTTCAAAGACCTGGCCTTTGCCGCGCCAGAGATAGAGATGAGTCTGGAAGATGGCTGCCTCTCCTTCCTTTCCGATGCCTTCGTTTGGGGTGTCTGCCTGGACGTGGACGGAGAGATGCCGCTTGCCGATAACTGCTTCGATCTTCTGCCAAGCATGCCTTACCGTATCCCCTGGCATCCCGACCGGGGCATCCCTCCCATCCTCCGTATCGGCAGCCGGGACGCAGTTCGCCCTTGATTCGCCTGAAGAGGTGAATGAGTGCGATATTGGGGAACCTTTCAGACGCTATCTTGTTCTAACGATTGAAGAGCGATTTTTATAGCGATATTCCGGTAGCCACCGGGGCCTGTAGCGGCAAACCTGCATGTCTGTCCTGTCTCCGGGCCGACAGAAGATTCGGCAGAGGCGAACCGGGCAGAGCTTCCGGGTATCGAGCGCATATCCCCGAAAAGGAGGAAAAGATGAAAAGGCGAAGTGTTGTAATCGTATTTTTGGCAATAGCGGCTCTGGCGCTGGTCTCGGTGGCCTGGGCGCAGTTCGATCTGGGCGGGCTGCTGAAGGTGGGCGGCTCGGTGGTGGTGGCCGAAAAGCTGGGGCCGCAGATCGATAGAGGCTTGAACCAGGTGCTGGGATCCAAAAACCTGAAGGCTAACGCCGCAACGAAAGTCGTGACCATTCTCTCCCTGGGCAGCGGTGCCCGGGTCGGTCTGGCGCAGGTGACCGGCCCGAAAAGCCTGGTGGACAGGGTGAAAGCGGTCGGACAGATCGAGGCCGGCGTTTCCGTCCTCGGCAGCGTCCGGGCCAAAATCCTGATCCCCATCAATGCCAAGAGCATCACCAACGTGCGCCGTGTCAACGGGGTGGGGGTTTCGGCGGTAATCGACATCAAGCTGTAGGGATATTCCGAAAGGACCCGCAGAGCCTATGAAGAAATGTCTCTTGACGGTGATCCTGCTGGCCGCCGTCTGGCAGACAGCCGCGGCAGGCACGACGTATAAAACCCTCAAAGCCGCGCAGCCAGGGTATTATCGGGTGGAGATCAGATATCCCCACTTCGCCGATAATACCCCCCTGGCCCGGCTGGCAAACCGGACCATCCGTGAGTGGGCGCGGCGGCAGCGCCGCCGCTTTATCGAGGAAGCCCGGAAGTCTTTCCGGCTGGGCAGGCCCATCGCAGCCTTCGAGCTGACCGCCCGGCCTGAAGTGACCCTCTATTCTCCTTCGCGCCTCATCAGCCTCTATTTCGATACCATGGAATACACAGGCGGGGCGCATCCCACGGCTCCCTACCATGTCATGAACTTCGGCATGGCCGCAGGGAAGCCAAGACGTCTCTCTCTGGCAGACCTCTTTCGCCCCGGTTCCTCCTACCGGAAGGCCGTTTCTGATGCGGTCATCGCCCGGCTCAGAACCCGCGAAGGAGCCGACTGGGTGCAAAACGGCGAGATGAAGGCTCTGGACACCTTTCAACTCGACCGCTTTGTGATCGGTCGCGGCGGGTTGACCTTTCTGATCAACGAATACGAGGCCGGGCCTTATGCAGCGGGCCGCTTCGAGATCAAATTGCCCCTCCGTGAACTTGGCCCGGACTTCAGGCGATCACTCATCCAGGGCCGCTGAACAAAGGAGAAGACGATGATGCTAAAAGAATTCAAAGAGTTTGCCATGCGCGGGAATGTGGTCGATCTGGCGGTCGGTATCATTATCGGGGCGGCCTTCGGAAAGATCGTAACCTCTCTGGTGGAGGATATCATTATGCCTCCCATCGGGCTGCTGCTGGGGAAGGTCGATTTTTCTAACCTCTTCCTGAACCTGTCGGGGCAGCCGGTGGCCTCGGTAGACGCCGCTAAAAAAGCCGGGCTGGCGACCCTCAACTATGGCATGTTCCTGAACACCATCATCAACTTCGTCATCGTTGCGTTCGCCATATTCCTGGTCGTGCGCGTCATGAACCGACTCCAGCGCCAGGAGGCCGCCGCCTCGGCGGAGGCTCCCGCTCCGACCTGTGAGGAAGTTCTCCTGACCGAAATCCGGGACCTGCTCCAGAGGCAATCGGGCGCGTAGAAGTTTCCAGGCAATTTCCTCTTGCGGGAGCATGAGGCGGATCGGCAGGGCGGAAAAACGTCCTGCCGGTCTTCTTATCCCTTCCCGAAACAAACGCAATCCTTCGGGCGTCTTATAGATAGAATAAGGCTTCCGCAGGCTGTGCCGGACATAACATCGATGTTATATGCGGGGGCCGGGAAGGAGACAATATGATTTCCAGACGATTCACGCTCTGGGGCCTGGCCCTGATCGTGTTGCTGGCCTGTGCGCCGGTTTTTGCGGCCCGACCGCCCTCCTGGGCGGTGGGGACTTTCTCCGGACACAGTTCCCTGTACGATATGGAGGTGGAATTGACCATCTACGGCAGCGGGGAAGCGGTGGTATCCAACCGTAATGCCGACGGGCGGCTGACTACCACCAGCGGATCCTACCGCAGAGGCAGGCTCTATCTGGGGAAATATGCCTTCGATCTGGACCGCACAGGGCGCGGCATCCGCACCGTCCAGGCGGATGACTCTCGAAACCGTATCGATTACCGCAGGACAGGCAGGCCGGGCGGCCTCGATGACGACGACCGGGACGATGGCAGATATGGCCAGGTTCCCTCCTGGGCGGTGGGGACCTTCTCCGGTTACAGCGACCTCTACGCCAGCCGGGTGGAACTCACCATCTACCAGAACGGAACAGTATCTTCCACTAACCGCGCCGAGGACGGCAAGGTCACCCGCGCTTCAGGCAACTACGCGGACGGCAGGATCGCACTCGGTAAGGTGGGCTTTTATGTGAGCCGATCCGGAAGCGGGATCCGGATTACCCAGGTGGACGATCCACGCCACCGGATCGATCTTCGCCGAGGCTGGATCGGAGGCGGCTATGACCGCGACGACGAGGGCTACACACCCAGCCTGGCCGATATTCTCTCCGGGCGCTACGGGAACCGCGAGAAGCCGCCCTCCTGGGCTGTCGGCACGTGGCGTGGCTACAGCAGACTCTACAATATGGATGTCGTTCTGACCGTCTCCCGGAACGGCGCGGTCTCGGTCGGCAGCAAGGGAGACTCGGCCAGCGGTTCCTACCGGAACAACCGGATTGTCGCCGACAGCAAAACCTTCATCGTGGAGCGCACGCGGGGCGGGCTGCGCCTGATCCAGTCCGACGATTCCCGCAACCGCGTGGATTTTAGAAAGTATTGAGCGGGGTTATCTCTCGTCCCTGACCCCTCTCCCCGAAACGGGGAGAGGGGTGTAGATAGTACATTGCTTTGCGCCATAATACGCTTCCCTTCCCGTTTCGAGAAGGGGAGCGGAGGGTTAGGCAGCCCCCCACGTGACCAAATTGTGCTTTCAAACTTCTATCGAGATCACCCTTTTGGCCTCACCCGCCTACCTGCCTCACAGTAACGAACTGGCCGGTTTCCGCCGATTCCTTGGCGGCCAGACAGGTGTAGGCGCTCTGGATGCCGCTTTCGATGGGAGTGCGGGAGACACGGGTTCCGCGAATGACCCCGATGAAGTCTCGAGCAAGCTCCGAGTCGCCGCCCATGTGGCTGCCGGTGCCTCCGGCGCGGATGGTGTCGCTGAAGGGCTGGTGATGGCGGATCCGCTTGATGTGATTTTGATACCAGTCGAAGGTGAGAGTCCCCTCATAACCGCTGATTGTGGCTCCGCGCGCCCCGGCGTCCCGGCGCGAATAGAAGACCTGAGTATAGACCCCGTGCGCTCCTCCGGCGAACTCCAGCAGCGCGCTGGAGGAATCCTCGTTCATGCCGGTTTCAGGTGTGCCGATATCCTCTCCGAAGACGCAAGGGTGGTCCGAGCCGGCCCTGCCGGAGCCGTTGACCAGACGATTGCGGGGGCTTTCCGCGCATATCAACTCCTCGTCGCATTGGGAACAGACCAGCCCTGACGGTTTGCTGCCCCCGAAGACCTGGCCCAGAGAGGCCATCGCGCCCACCCGGACGATTCTTTCTCCCATCAGGTAGGAGAGGTAATCGAAATCATGGGTGGCTTTCTGGAGAAAGAGGCCCTGGGTGACCGGGTAAATACGGTAGAAACTGTCGAAATAGATCGTCCCGTAGGGAACGTAGTTGAATGCCATCACATGGTTCGGATGCCCGACCGCTCCCTCCTCCAGCAGCGTCCGGGCCATTACGCACAGGGGCGAAACACGCAGGGGGAAACTGACCACCACCGTGCAGCGCGAGTTCTCGAAAGCTTTTTCCAGGGAGATCGCCTGCTCCATGGAGTTGGACACCGGCTTTTCCAGAAAAAGCGGCAGGTCGCACCGGGCGGCCTGGATCGCATAGGGCGTATGAAGATTACACCGCGTACCGATCACCAGGGCGTCGGGTTTGGCGGAGCGAACCATCTCGTCCAGAGTTTCATAGAAAATCGCCTCCGCGCTGTCCGGCTCAGGCAGGCGTGAACGTGCCCCGGCCTCATCGGGATCGACCACGCCCACTACCTTCAGATCAGGCGCTACTGCCCGCATCTCCTGATTGATCACCCAGCTGACCCGCTCGCCCATTCCGATCACACCTAATCGAATCATCTTATAAGACTCCTTTTGTTTTGTGATCTATTGCGTTTGCCTGTCATTGCGGGCGGAGCCATCTCGCTTTGAGGGCCTCGAAAGACGAGATCGCTTCGTTTGTAATGACATCGACGTACAGTAATCTTATGCATCACGCAAGACTATGCTTTATACCCATCAACCCCTGTCTCCTCGCTGCCCGTGGCAATAGATTGCCTCGATCTCCTCGCAGGTGACCGTATCCACCCCCACTTTACGGCAGGCGGCGGTCCCGGCGCAGGTAGCGACAATGCCCGCCTCCACCGGGGAGGCCCCGGCGCAGAGGGCAAGGGTCATGGCGCTGATGGCCGTGTCGCCGGCCCCGGCCACATCGTAGACATCCACCATCACTGTAGGGATGCGGGTCGCCTCCCAGTTTTCCTCGAAAAGCAGGATGCCCTTGCCCCCGCGGGTGACGACCAACGATTTGATCTCCAGCTCGGCCCGGAGGCGGTGGCCGGCCTCGATGAGCTGGGATTCGTCCTCGAAGGCAGCGTTGACCGCCTGCTCCATCTCCGACTGGTTCAGGGAAACCATGTCCGCGCCCTTGAAGCAGGGGAGATTAGAGGGCTTGGGGTTGGCGGTCAGGCACTTGCCCTGCCGCCTGGCGTTGGCGACTGCCTCCTCCACGACGCCGGGCACGATCAGGCCCTTGTTGTAATCGGAGATCAGGACGGCATCGGAATCGTTGTATTCCAGGGCGATGAGTTTGGCGATCCGGTCCGCGATATCGGGGGCGATTTTATGGCGCTTCTCGCGGTCCACCCGTACCACCTGCTGGCTGTGGGCGATGATGCGCGTTTTGGTGGTGGTCGGCCTGCTGGGGTCTGCCACCAGATCGGAAATGTCGATTCCTTTCTGGCTCAGAGCCGCGGCCAGCCGCTGGCCCGCCTCATCCTCCCCCACCACGCCGATGATCTTGGCGCTCGCGCCCAGGGCCTGGATATTGCTGACCACATTGGCCGCGCCTCCCGGCACGAAGGTCTGCCGTTCGGCCTCCACGATCATGACCGGAGCCTCCGGCGAGATGCGGCTGACCGTTCCCCAGATGTGTTCATCCACCATCACGTCCCCGACCACCAGCACCTTCTGACGCGCAAAGGCGGCCAATAACTCTTTTAACCGTTCAGGATTCAAATGTACCTCCCTGCGAGGACGCTGAAGAGCATCCCTGCTTCTTTGACGATAACGCTTTCGCAAGCCTGCTCTTGATGCCGTATCACATCGGCTTTTGTTTTAGGATCGCGCGGTTGAGTCCAGCGTATCAGGATACTATTGGTATCGATCAGATGGCCCGCCAGCGGCCAGGCCGGACCGTGAGGATCACGCCGTTTCCTCCTGCGAGTTTTCGGCAAGAGCGTCCAGGATGCCTGACGCAATCAGGGGCAGCATGATCTCGTGGTGGCCGGTGAGAGAGATGCCGCGCCCGCCCACCGTGCCGACCCGCGAGACGACCTGCTGGTTGGAGCGGTAGTGCTGGATGAAGTCGAGATTCACCCCCAGGAAGCCGCTCAGGTCGCAGCCCAGGTTTTGGAGAATGGTCATGGCTTTGAGGAGGATCTCCGGCAAGATGACGGCTGATCCCACATTGAACAGCACCCCGCCGTTGCCCAGATCGCGCATGGCAGCGGTCAGGATGCGGTAGTCGCGCAGGCTGGCCTCTCCGACGGCGGCCCCGTCGGCCCCCGGGTGCATATGAACGATATCGGTTCCGATCCCGACGTGAACGGTGACCGGGATATGCATTCCGTAGGCGCGGGCCAGCAGGCTGGCCTCCCGGCAGGGAGCCTCTTCTTCCTGGAGGCGTTTGCCCAGCGATTCCCCGAAGCCGGTATCCCCGGAGGCCGCAAGACGGGCGGAGTCATTGAGAAAGGCCGCCGTCTCTTGGACCATGCCGAACATCCCGGACTTCATGCCGGAAGGCACATCCTCGGAGGTCGCGCCGAAAAGGGCGATCTCGCTGTCGTGGATGGCCCCGGCCCCGTTCATGGCGATGCAGGTGATGACCCCGGCCCGCATCAATTCGATAACCACCGGACTCAGGCCGCATTTGATGACATGGGCCCCCATCGCCCAGACAACGGCCCGCCTGCGCCGCCGCGCCTGCGCCGCCGCCCTCACGATCTCCCGCAGGTCGTTCCCCGCAAAGATGCGCGGCAGGCGCTTCCAGAAGTCGGCCATCGCCATGCCGGGCGCAGGCGCGGCGGCAAAATCTTCGACCCGGACCTTGCTGGCTCGTTCCGCGATGGGCTGCGTCCTGAGGCCGGACACATCGATAAGAGGATAACGAGAAGGCATCTGTTTCTCCCGAATGGACAACATATAATGCAGGAAAGAAAGATAGGCGGACCCTGCCTGCATAAGAAGGGGCGAAAGCGCCTCTCCCTACATCGCCTCTTCCTCGCCTTCGAGCAAGGTGGTGTCGTGCAGGTGGCAGGTGTCGTTCAGGGCCAGGATGCGCGGCATCCCGCGAGGGGTGAATTCCACGATATTCAGGGAGGCGTTGTCCTGGCGGAAACGGCGGTAGACGGTCAGTGGGGCCTCCAGGAAGTGAAGAATCACGGTCTTGAGAGAGGCCCCATGGCCGACGATCAGGACGGTTTCTCCGGGGTGCCGGGCGATGATCTCCTCCACGCAGGCGACGGAGCGTTTCTGAAGGTCGTCCAGCCTTTCCCCTTCGGGAGCGGCGAAGTAAACATCGCCCTTTTTCCACTCGGAGGCCGATTCCGGATGGGCCTTTTCGATCTCCTGCATGGTCAGCCCTTCCCAGGCTCCGAAGCTGCGCTCCCGCAGGGCGGGGGAGGGGCGCACCTCCAGGACGTGCGAGGCAGCGATCAGGTGGGCCGTTTCGAGCGCCCGCGTGAGGTCGCTGGTGTAGACAGCACCGACCGGCTCGTGGCGCAGTCTCCGGCCTGTCACCCGGGCCTGCCTGCGGCCTGTGGTATTCAATGGGATGTCGGTCTGGCCCTGGAAGCGGTTGCGGGCGTTCCAGTCGGTCTCGCCGTGGCGAATCAGGATCAGTCGCATTATATCTCCCCGGGACGCAAGACCCCGATCTGGGTTCCGTTCTCCCTGACCCGCAGGGTTCCGAGCCGCACCTGTCGGATGCGGTCCGGGTTACGGAGCGGTGTGAAGATCGAGATCATCCGTTTTTTGAAATCGATGGACTTGATGAGGCCGATCTGGGCCATCCTGCCCTCCCCGTCCACCAGCCCGGCCACCAGGTTCGCAAACCGTTCAGGAGCCGCCGTCACCACGCGCCGGACCCGGAAATGTTCCTCCACCAGAGATAGCCCGCGGGCATGCGGCGAGCCGCTGGCGATGAGGTAGAGAATATCTCCGATCACCTCGCCGTAGTGACAGGCGATCCTGAGCGACTCGGAGGCGAAACGCAGGTGCGCCCACTCCACAGGCTCCCCGCCGCCCAGATAGGTTCCCCAGAAGGCCAGGCTTTCCAGGGGCAAAGTATGGGTTTCGGCCTTCTGGAAATGTTCGAAAAAGCGAGCCGCCCGGCGCATGGCCCTCAGCTCGGGTGATTTGGTGATAGCCTGCGGCGGGGCCTTCAGAAGGTGGATAGTAAAGCGCGTATCCCCTCTGAAGAGGCGCTCTATAGCGCCGACCTCCCTGTCCCGACGGATCATCACCAGATGATCGGGCCGGACGGCCTCGATCTTGTAGGCTTTCAGCTTGCAGGCCAGCGGGCCGGTGACCAGGCCGGTTGTGTCTACAACGGTCAGCCCGGCCCCTTCCCGACGGGCAGTTTCCGCCAGCAAGCGCGCCCCGCTCACCATCTCCAGGAGATGCCCGTTCGGGCTGGTAGAGCCGACGAAATAGAGAGATCGGGGCCGGATATCGCGCAGGCTGGCGACGGGCTTGTCGGCCCATCCCATCCCGATGGTGGTGGGCGGGCCGATCTCGGACTGCCCGACATCGCTGTCTATCGCCGCCGTTCGCAGGCCGTTCTGAAGGGCCGCAGTGATCAGGGCGACGCAGAATGTGGTCTTACCCGTATCCCCCGCCCCGATCAGAACCGCCGTGCCGCCCGATGCGACCAGGGCATCGATGGCCGCCTGCCAGTCAGCCGGTATGATCTTTTGCTGCATGGACATAATACCTGAATGGGATTCTCTTCATTATGGTTCTCCGGCCGTGGGGGAAAATCCTTTGCCGCCGGATAGGGGATGCTTAAGGAGGGATATACCCATCCGATGACGAATTATAAGCAAAAGCGATGCAAAGGATGAGGTGGATATGCTGATAGAGACCCTCAAGCTCTTCTGTGACGTGGTGGAGACGCAGAGTTTTTCCAAGGCGGCGGCGGCCAATTACATCTCCCAGTCCGCAGTCAGTCAGCAGATCCGCAACCTGGAGGAACGCTTTGGCCAGCAGTTTATAGAGCGGGCCAAACGGGGCCTTCATCTGACGGAGGCGGGGCAGACCTTCTATCAGGGAAGCAAGGAAATCATCCAGCGATACCAGGAGCTGACGGATTCCCTCCAGAGCTTTTCCGAGGATCTCTCCGGAATGATCCGTGTCGCCACCATTTACAGCGTGGGGCTGCACGACCTGCCGCCCTACCTGCGCCTTTTCCTGAAGAGCTACCCGCAGGTGAATGTGCATGTGGAGTTCCATCGCGCCAACCGCGTCTATGATGAGGTGTTGAATCGGAACGCCGATATCGGCCTGGTCGCCTATCCTGCCCGGCGGCCCCAACTGGAATCGGCGCTCTTCCGGGAGGACAAGTTGCTCCTGATCTGCCACCCGGATCATCCCCTGGCCGCCCAGGGAAGCGCCAGCCTGAAGCAGCTGGAGAATGTAAATTACGTGGCCTTCGACAAGGACATCCCGACCCGGAAGGCCGTGGACCGCCTCTTGAGGGAAAGGCAGGTGACCGTCCGTACAGTGATGGCTTTCGACAACATCGAAACCATCAAACGGGCGGTGGAGATCAATGCCGGGGTTTCGATAGTGCCCCGGTCGACGGTGAGGCAGGAAACCGAGCAGGGCGTCCTGAAAGAGGTGGATATTACGGAAGGGCCTTTCCTGCGCCCGGTGGGCATCATTTACCGCAAAGGCCGCGCCCTTCCGCGCCCGGCCCAGAAATTCATGGACATTTTGCGGAACCCTTTGCCGGAAGGAGAGGAGTGACCCGGGAGGGGCGGAGGTGCTGGGGCGCGACGTGCCCCTCCCGGATGGAATGTCAGGCCAGCAGATCGAATCGGTCCAGAGGAACCGCGCCGGAGACGGGGCGGGCGGCGAAATGGTCTTCCAGGGCCTGGAGGGTCGTTTCTCCGATTTGATGGTAGCCGTATGCGCCCGCTCCTGAAACATGGGGGAAGATCAGCACATTGGAGAGCTTTCGGAGCGGGTGGTCGCCCGGAAGCGGTTCCGGTTCGGTGACATCGAGGGCCACCTGGATGCGCCCGGTCCGCGCTTCGGCCAACAGGTCGTCGTGGTCCAGCACCGCGCCGCGGGAGGTGTTGATCAGGGTCGCGCCATCCCGCAGGAGGCGGATCTGCTCCGCCCCGATCATATTGCGGGTGGCCTGGATGTTGGGGGCGTGCAGGGAGACGATATCGGAGCGGGAGAAGAGGTCGTTCAAGGAAACCCTTTCCACGCCCAGCCGCCCGGCGTCCCAGTCGGTGAGGTAGGGGTCGTAACAGAGGATGTGGGTCTGGAAGGGGGCGAGGAGGCGGATCACCTCTCGTCCGACCTTGCTGGCGGACACGATGCCGACAGTGCTGCCGAGAAGGTACTGCCCGCTGGGCGGGACGTTCGGATCGTGCCAGGCTTCGGTGGCGCGAATGGTGAGCGCCTGCTCGAACCATCGGCGCGGGACCATGATCATCAGGCCGACGGTCGCCTCGGCCACATTGAAAGCGATGGCGAGATTGGCGGAAAAAACCGTGATCTTGCGGGCATGCAGGTATTCGTCCACCACTGCCTGGGTGAAGAGATGCTTGATCGAACCGGCGGAATGGGCGATGACGCTCAGGCGGTCGGCGTTCTCGAAAAAGACCGGCCCCATCGCCGGGGTTCCCCAGCCGGTGACCAGCCCCTCGAAACCGGGAATCCGCCGGGCCAGCTCCTCCGGGGCGTAATTTTTGTCCCCTTCGTTCACGGTCACGTCGAATCGTTCCAGCAGCCGCCGATAGACGTGGTCCTGAAAAACCCGAGCCGTATGCCCGGCCACGGGAGCGTAGAGAATCTTCGGTTTGCTCATGAGCGCATCCTCCATGCGAGTGGCGTTTGTGCAGGTAGAAGGTTCCATTCCAGGGGCGAAATTCCTCTTTTAGAGGGTGTGATACAGGGAAAGGCGCAGGAACCCGCCGAATTGTTTCCGTAAAGAGCGATGTCGAAGGAGTAGGGCGATGTTGCCGCAAGTCGAAGATATTGCCAAGGATCTAGCCCGTCCTCCGCTGCTGCCCTTTGTCCGGTAGCAGATCGAGGAATTGATGCTGGAAGAGGAGCATCGGAGGGCGGTTTTTCACCGGGCGATAGAGGCAGGAGACGCGCTCTATTTGGGGCGGAAAGTCGAGTTCATCAACGGCGAGGTGATATGGGAGATGCCTGTCCGAATGCGGCGCAGCCAGGCGGGGCAGAATCTAATGCGCCTCCTCGACAGCCATGTGAGCCTGCGCCGGCTGGGGCAGGCAGGCTACGGAAAATGGATGATTTCCCTCATCCGCAATGACTATGACCCGATCTCTGCTTCTGGACATCGGAAAAAGCCTCCACTTTTAAGCCCGACCCGGTTCGATTCCCTGCACCCGATTTTATCGTCGAAATACTGTCTTCCGGCACCGAGGCGCAGGATAGGGATATCAAATACCGGGATTATGCGGCGCACGGCGTCAGAGAATACTGGATCCTAGACCCGCAGCAGGAGACTCTGGAGTAATACCTGCTGAGCGAAGGCGACTACCGGCTCGCTTTCCAGGGGAAAGAAGGGGTCGTAGTTAGCCCGGCTATCGAACGGTTCCGCGTTTCTGTCCGGGCGATCTTCGATTTGCGGGAAAATATGGTGGAGCTTCAGCGGATGTTGAGCGATTAGACTTCGGGCGGGGTTTCCTCGCCTGACCACCATCGCATGAACTTGCGGCGGCTGAGAAGCAGATAGTCCCGGTCGGGAGCGAAGACCTCCAGGGTGAATGTGCCGTCATAGCGGTGACGCTTCAGGATGCGGATGACCCAAGCCCAGTCGATAGCGCCTGCGCCCAGGGGCAGGTGCAGGTCCTCAGCGCCCCCGCGGTTGTCCGACAGGTGGACATGGGCCAGCCGGTTCGAGAAGCGGGCGAGCAGTTCCTCGGTGGCGTTGTGGGCGATCCTCAGGTTGGCATGAGCCACATCCAGATGGAAGCCCAGGTCTGGGACAGCCTCGAAGAGCGGGGCGAGTTCATCGGCCCGGTTGAACCCGGTCGGCAGGTTTTCCACCATGATATCCACCCCTCTTGGCTTGCCCCACGCCACCGCTTGGGCCAGCGCCTCGATGTTATGCTCCAGCAGGAAGGCCCGCTTGTGCAGCGCCGCATGGCAAAAAGGATGGACATTCATCCGGGAGGCCCCGAGATGGGCAAAGACCTCCACGCATCGCTTGAGTTCGTCCGTTGCGACGCGGCGTAGCTCCGGGAAGGGGGAGGCGAGGGGCAGATAGTAGGCCGTATGGCCGACGACACCCAGCCCGCATCCCTTCAGGGCCGCCCGAATTTTTTCGACGGGCAGCAAATCCGACCGGGCCAGGGCAGGCTCCAGGGTCAGATCGATGAAATCGAACCCGTTCTGGGCGAAGAATTCGATTTCCGAGAGAACATCCCGCATGGGGTGGTTCATCGCCCCGATCTTCATGTTCGCGTCCCTTTCTGCCTGAAGTGGCCTATCCGCACCAGGCTCCCATCGCTCTCCAGCCGGATCGCTCCGTCCCGGTCGGTGCGGAAGATGCGCGTCCCGGACGCCTCCAGCCGTTCCAGAACCGGCGGGCTGGGATGGCCGAAAAGGTTGCCGGCCCCGACGGAGATGGCCGCCGCCGATGGGCGGATGCTTTGCAGCCACTCCGCCGAGGTCGCCGTGCGGCTGCCGTGATGTCCGATCTTGAGGAGAGCGACCGGCCCGCGGAGCCGGACGGCAAGATACCGCTCCGCCTCGAAGCCTGCGTCCGCCATCAGCAGGACGGATGTTTTTCGGTAGCGCAGCCTCAGGACTGTCGAGGCCGCGTTTTCGTCCAGTTCCTTGCTTGCTCCCGGGGGCGGCCAGAGGACTTCCACCGTTACCCCGTCGCCCGCCGACAGCTTTTGCCCGGCCCGGGCCGTGCGATAGGCGATGCCTTTGCGCCGGACGGCGTTCAAAAACTTCCGGTAGGCGGCGGATGGGTAGGGCCGTCCGTTATCCAGCACCGTCTCGGGGCGGTATTGGCTCAATACCGCAGGCATTCCCCCCGCATGATCGTCATGGGCATGGGTGAGAACGACGGCATCCAGGTGGCGCACCCCTTCCGCCCTCAGCGCCGGGACGACGATGGAGGCTCCCGGGTCGAAGGCGGTCTTTAGGCCCCCGGTCGGCCCTCCGGCATCGATCAGGATCGCTTTGCCGGAAGGCGTACGCACCAGAATGCTGTCGCCCTGCCCCACATCCAGCACGACCACCCGCAAAAGTCCGCGGCCCGGCCTGAGCGCCCAAGCCCAGAGCAGCCCGACCAGGAGAACGGCGGCCCGCCATTTGGCACCCGTGTGTAAATTCATGAGTATAGTATAGCATATGGCGGGCTAAAGCGCAAGCCTCTATTAAGGCAGGGCCACATTTTCTATCGGCTGGACGGTGACGTTTTCGGGCACTTCGTTATGGGCAATGACCGGCAGAGTGGGGAAGCGGGAGGCCAGGAAACGGCGCAGGAAGGGCCGCAGGATGTTACTGCACAGGATGACCGGCTCGATATCGGCGGCATAGAGCCGGAACATCTGGGTTTCCAGGGTTTCCAGGAAGGCCGCCTCCACCGGGGAGCCGATATCCGCCGGGGAGCGCGGGTCGAACAGCACGCCCTGGAGCCGGTGATCCAGTGATGGCGAGACGGTCAGGGCAGGCAGGTTGCGGCTGCCGTCCAGATAGGGGGAGCAGACGGTCTCCCCCATATCGGCCCGGAGAACCACCACCATTTCCTCGATGTCGGAAGCGAGGAAGGCGTGGTCGGAGACGACCTCCAGGATGCGCGAGAGATCCCGGATGCAGACCTGTTCGCTGAGGAGCCGTTTCAGGATATGATGAAGCTGGGCGACCTCCAGCACGCCGGGAACCACTTCCGCCACCAGGGCGGGCTCGCGTATCTCCAGGTGGCGCAGGAGGATGTGGACATCCTCGCGGGAGAGAATCTCGTGGGCGCGGATGAGAGCCATCTGGTAAAACTGTCGAGTGATGACATCGATGGGGCGGTGAATATGGCAGGCAGGGTCTTCCGGCAGGGCCGCGCCCGAATCGGGCAGCCAGTAGGCGGGACGGCGATGGAAGGGATCGGTCACCTGAACGCCGGAGAATGCCTCCGGCGGGAATTTCGGGCCTGCGAGGAGGATGTGGCGCACATAGATCGGCCATCGGAAGACCTCGCGTTCCCGGATGGAGACGCAGTAGATATTGGAGGGAATCTCCATATCGTCCCTCACCCGGACGGACGGGGCGACGATCCCGAGGCGGAGGGCCAGCCCCTGCCGGACAGCCCGCAGGCGGGCGAGAAGCTCCTCTCCGGCCTGCGGGTCGAAAAGGGAGAGGAGGCCCATCCCCAGGCGCAGTTCCAGCCGTTCGACGGCCAGCCAGGCGGACACATCCTCGCCCAGCACGGCCCCGTGCGTCTGCCCCGCGGCGGAAGCGACGTCATGCTCTCTTTGAAGGAATTCCGCATAATCGCCCACGCCGACCAGGACGGCGACCGGGTGGCCCTGTCGTTCGATCACCAACCGGCTGCCCTGCTCGGTCAGATCGTCAATGATATCCGGGAGGCGGCGGGCCGCCTCTTTTTCCGGAATGAATTGCTCCATTATCTCCTCCGCCAAAGGGCAGGAATCGCTTTCGGGTTGCGCGAACGGTATGATATGCAGGACGGGCGACCTATCGGGTCTCCCCGTCGAGTCATCCTGAAAATGCGCCAATCGCTCGAAAGGAGGCGTTTTCGATGTCATTGAACCGCGATGTCGCTATCACCTGGCTCGGCCATTCGACTTTCAAAATCAAAAGCCCGGGCGGAAAAATCCTGGTCATCGATCCCTGGGTGTCCTCCAACCCGGCTTGCCCGGAGGCGGCCCGGCACTTCGACCGGATCGATGTAATGCTTCTCACGCACGGGCACGAAGACCACATCGGCGATGCCCAGGAATTGATCCGGACGCACCAGCCCCATGTGGTCGCCATTTACGAGCTTGCCCAGTGGATGGGGGCCAAAGGCGCCCATCACATCACCGGCATGAACAAAGGCGGCACGGTCAGCGTGGGCGGCCTGAATGTCACAATGGTTCACGCCGAACACAGCAGCGCGGCCATCGAGGGGGAGCGCATTGTCTACCTGGGCGATCCTGTGGGCTATGTCATCGAGTTCGAAAACGGGTTCCGCCTCTACCACGCCGGCGATACTGCCGTCTTCGGGGATATGAAGCTGATCGCCGAACTCTATGCCCCGGACCTCTGCATCCTGCCCATCGGCGGCGTTTTTGTGATGACCCCTAAAGAGGCCGCCCTGGCCTGCCGACTCCTCGGTGCCCGTCAGGTGATCCCGATCCATTACGGCACCTTCCCCATCCTGACCGGAACCCCCGACCAACTGCAAAACCTGACCCGGGACATCCCCGGTCTCGAAATCCACGTCCTCAAGCCCGGAGAAACGCTGATGTGAGGGTGCTTTTTACCCTCACATCAGCGTTTCTCCAAGGGAGGCCTCGTGCCTGCGTACTCTTGGGAATCTCTCAAAGTCCCCTGAAATCTACTCCCCCCGCCGAAGCCCGGCGGGGGGCTGGGGGGCGGTTGGCTTTCGGAAGTGGTTGCCCTCCCTCAATACGGAAAAGTGTCGCCAATCGGTTCGTCGGAGAGGTCGCGGAGCATCCGGCTGAGGCGGTCTACGATGGCTTCGACGAACTGGCGGCCTTTTTCGGCGGTGGCTTTGCCGGGGTCGCCGTAGCCGCTGTTGGTGGTCAGGCGGTCCCAGGGGCGGGCGTAGGTGGCCCACTCATCCAGCCCTTCGATGCGGGAGGGCTTCACGGTTCCGCTGTCCGCATTTTCAAGATGCACCAGGCTGCTGAAGTAGGCCAGCCCGAAGCTGGTTTCCATCTCATCGGCATGTTCCCCTGGATTCTCGAAGAGAGTGGATGCGATGTCAGAACCCACCTTCCACCAGTCCACGCTGCATACAAAGACTTTCGTGCGCCCGTAGAGGTCGCGCACCGCCGGTTTGAAGTCATTGCCCCCGTGCCCGTTGAGAATGACCAGCTTCAGGATGCCGTGCGCCTCCAGGGAGGATGCGACATCGGCTACGATGGTGTTCAGGGTCGCCTGGTTGAGATGGATGGTGAGGGGGAATCCGAAGAGATTGTTGTTGGAGCCGTAGGGGATCGAGGGCAGGAGTACCACCCGCGCCCCCAGCGCCCAGGCCGCCTCACACGCCCTCTCCGCAATCACGGCCAACTGGAGGGTATCGGTGCTGTAGGGCATGTGCAGGTTGTGCGGCTCGGTTGACCCCATCGGCAGTACAGCCACCTCGTACCGCCTTCCCCGGATATCGTGATAGGATAGATCGCTTAATCGCCAATGAGCGGGCATAACAGGTTTCTCCTTTGATGAAGGGTTCGGGCGGTTCCTGCCCGGACGTCACATGAAGGTTTCGGCCTCCTCCCCGGATTTCCTTCTTGCGTGGCGGTCGAGGGCGGCGGCAGAGAGCAAAATCAGGCCGAGAAGGGCGGCGCGGCCTTCGGGGGACAGGAAGGGGATGTTCCGCAGGAGGGTGACGAGGAGAAGGCCCAGGACGGTTCCCGGAATGTGCCCTCTCCCTCCGCCGATGCCCGTTCCGCCCAGAACCACCGCGGCAATGACAGCGATCTCCAGGCTAGAATCCATAGTGGGAATGGATTCTTTGGGCCGGGCGGTATAAAGGATCGCCGACAGCCCGGCGAGGAACCCGTTCAGGGTATAAAGGCCCAGCTTGAGGCGCGGGACATCGATTCCAGCCAGGTAGGTTGCGGTTTCGTTGCTGCCGGTGGCATAGAGATAGCGCCCGATATAGCTTCCGCCGAGAAGCATCCCGGCGCTTACCGCCAAAAGCGCGAAGATATAGATGGGAACCGGAATTTCCAGCAGATTGCCCTGGAGAAACTCAACAGGGAATGGAATCAACGAACCGGAAGGAGCGATTGTGTGGGTCAGACCCCGGTAGATCATCAGGGTCGCCAGGGTGACGAGGAAGGAAGGGAGTTTGAGGCGCGAGACGAACCAGCCATTCGCTCCGCCCGCCAGAGAACCGGACAGAACGGCAAGGAACGCCACAACGGGTTTCGAAAGGTGCGCGTTCCAGGCAAGGCCCAGGACTGCCGCCGACAGGCCCATGATCGAGCCGATGGAGAGATCGATCCCGCCGCACAGGATCACCAGGGTCATGCCCAGGGCCATCAGGCCGATTTCCGAGAAGTCGCGGGCTATATCATATAATTTGGGGAGAAGCACATCCGGATTCTGCGAGTCGTAATATAGGGCCAGCAAAACGGACGCGCAAACGATAAAAAGCCCGGCCAGCGCGGACTCCCGCGCCTTCAGCCAGGGCGGATAGGTATCCCCACGTCTCAAAGGGGTCTTCCTCTCATGTTAAGGCAAACGCTAAAGGCAACCGCCCTCCGACCCTCAAGCAACCACCCCTCCAGCCCCCCACCGGGCTTCGGCGGGGGGAGTCGGCCTTGGGGTGCTTCGATAGACTTACCAAAAGCACACAGACGCTCAGCCCGCCCTTAGAGACTGTATGGAAACTCAGGATTTGGAAAGTCGGCGCACCATCAGAGAGATCATCGCCAGGTCGATCCAGGCTTCGCTGCTCTGGAGGGTGAACTCAT
Source organism: Armatimonadota bacterium (assembly GCA_020846535.1). Taxonomy (GTDB): domain Bacteria; phylum Armatimonadota; class JADLDR01; order JADLDR01; family JADLDR01; genus JADLDR01. Next base: position 20,918 of record JADLDR010000209.1, read on the forward strand.
AATCCTTACTCAAGCGCCGGTTCTGGACCAACCAGGCCAAGGTGCGCTCCATGATCCAGCGTTGGGGTAAGACGGTGAAGCCTTTCCCGCCGTCGGTGCGCTTGACCACTTCCAGATCACAGGCGAACTTGGCTTTGACCCAGGCGACCCGAGACCCGCCGTAGCGCCCATCGGCCCAGAGCTTGGTCAGTCGCCGACAGAGCCGCTTGATGCCGGGCAGGGTCTTCCCAGCGCCCTCCGGGTCTTGGATGTCTCCGGGCAACACCCGGCGTTTCCAGAGCAGGCCCAAAGTGTCTACGCCGATATGCCGCTTGCGTCCCAGGATCTTTTTACCGGCGTCATAGCCCCGGGCCCCCCTTTGGGACGGGTCTGGACCGTCTGGGAGTCGAAGA
>JADLDR010000210.1 GCA_020846535.1 Armatimonadota bacterium
CCTCTGTGCCCCGGAGGGGGAGGGCTGGGGAGGGTGAGGTGCTTTTCCTTTGACACAGCCCTGTGTATCGCCCGATAGAGGCTGGACAGATGCCCGGATGTGTGGTAGAATTAGAGACCAGGTTGGAGGGTCACTCATGAATTATTGCCCGGTTTGCGGAAAATCTTTATGGGAGAGGGATGTGTCGGGGCGGAGGCGTCTCTGCTGCCCGGAGTGCGATTTCGTGTACTGGCGCAATCCAGTCGCCGCCGCCGGGGCGCTGGTGGGTTTCGGGGAGGGCGTTCTGCTGGCCCGGCGTAAATACGAGCCGCGGGCGGGCGAGTGGAGCATCCCGGGCGGGTACGTGGAATGCGGCGAGACCGTGGAGGAGGCAGCCGTTCGGGAGATGCTGGAGGAAACGGGCCTGGATATCCGGCTGGAAGGGCTGCTGGGAGTCTATTCCGACCGGGGGCCGGCAGTGCGGGTCATCTACCGCGCCGCCATCGCCGGGGGATCGCTCTGTCCGGGAGACGATATCACCGAGGCCCGCTTCTTCGACGTCGGAACGCTGCCGGAGAAGGTCGCCTTCGCCACCGACCGGATGGCCCTGGACGACTGGCTCAAAGCAAAGGGCGCTGGCGGGCTGCCTATTTTATAGAGGGTTGCGCCCACCCGCCCCGCCTGTGCAGTCCGTATCACATTGTAAGGAGGAATCCGACAAATGCCCGACCGAACCCCTGAACTGGGGTCGCTTTTTCCTTTCATCAAGGAGCAGGCCGCCGGGGCCTCTCACCCGAGGTCTTTTCTGTCGGGGCGCTACAATTCGGCGGAAGCCTGGAAAAAGGCGGGCCGGAAGACCGTTTTCGACCTGCTGCACTACCGCCCGCCGCGGTGCGCCCCCCGGCCTGAGGTGATCGAGCGCCGGGATATGGGCGATTGCATCCGGGAGCGCGTCACTTTTCAAACCACCCCCGATATCCGCGTTCCGGCCTTTATCCTGATCCCGAAGAACGCCCGCTTTCCGGCCCCCGGCATCGTGGCCCTGCACGACCACGGGGCCATGTACCGCTGGGGCAAAGAGAAAATCTGCGAGGTCGAAAACGAGCATCCGGCGCTGGCGCGTTTCAAGCAGGACGCTTACGAGGGGCGCAGCTATGCCAGCGAGCTGTGCAGGCGCGGCTATGTGGTGGCGGCCATCGATGCCTTTTATTTCGGGGAGAGGCGGCTGATCCAGGGCGATCCCCCTGCCGGACCGGAAAGCGATGAAGAGGTGGCCGCTTTCAACCAGAACGCCTCGCGCCATGAAGAGCTGGTGGGCCGCACGATCTACGTGGCCGGGTTCACCTGGGCCGGGGTGATGTACTGGGACGATATCCGGACGGTGGATTACCTGCTGACTCGCAAAGAGGTGGATAAAGATCGCATCGGGTGTGTGGGGCTTTCGGTGGGCGGCCACCGGGCCGTTTACCTGGGCGGCCTGGATGAGCGGATCAAAGCTTCGGTGGTGGTCGGGTGGATGTCTTCTTTCGGGCCGATGCTGCCCAACCACATCCGCAACGGCATCGGCTTCACCAAACTTGTTCCTGGCCTCTACCAGCACATGGATTACCCCGATGTGGCGGCCCTTTCGATCCCGCACCCCCGCCTGGTCATCCATGGCTCCCGGGACATGCTCTTCCCGCCTGAGGGCGTCCGATCCGCTTTCGACAAAATCGCCCGCGCCTACGACCGCGCCGGCGTTCCCGACCGCTTCAAAGCCAGCGTCTACGACACGCCCCACGAATTCAACCGCGACATGCAAACCGAAGCCTTCGCCTGGCTGGACAGATGGCTGGGGTAGGGGAGGGGAAATGTAGATCGAGGGAATGGGTTTGATTGAGGGAATGAAGGATCGAAGGAATTCCATTCCGTCGATGCCCAGGCTAAGAGGGGCATCGAGCGCGCGTCCCCTTGCTAATCCCTTAAAGCCCCCCAAGGCCACTCCCCCGCCTTGCTAAGGCGGGGGCCGGTTGGCTCTTGAGGGGCGGTCGCTTGCTCCCTGTGGAATCAGTTGTCGCTGCCCTTCAGGGTGGTTTCGCGGCTGCGGAAGGGGGCACGCAGGCGGATGGACCGGAAATCGAGGCCGGCCTGGGCCAGGGCGTTGTCCCAGCTATCGAAACGACGGCGAGCGGCGGTGAAGAGGGTGATATCGGTCTGCTGGATTTTCTTGGAATTGAGTTCGATGCCGTCCTGGGCCATCTCCTGAATGCGGGCGAGGATGCGGTCTTCCGTCCAGGACTGGTATTTGCGGATGATGTCGTAATCGAGGCCCGCGGCCTCCACAGCCTTCTTCCAGCTCCCGTAGCGGCATTTGCGGATCGCCGCGGCGGCCAGTTGGGGATCGAGCTTCTCGCTCACATTGTACCAGCTCAAGTCCTCGCCCGTTTCGGCCAGCTCGCGGATGCGCTCCACGATGCGCTCCGCGGTCCAGACCTTGTATTTGCGGATCTCTTCATAATCCAGCCCGGCGGCGGCGATGGCTTCCTTCCAGCTTCCGAACCGCCTGACGGCTGCCCGGAAGAGGGCCACATGATTTTTCTCCATATGACCGTAGCTGAGGTCTTCGTCGGCCTCGAAAAGCTTCCGGATTTCATCGGCAATGGCTTCCTTACTTCGTCTCTGCATCGTTCATTCTCCTTTTTTGCGCGGATTGGCGGGCCGGGGCCCGCCAATCCGTTGTCATGCGCTGCCTATCCGTAGGATGATTACGGTTGTCAGGATTCTGAGGCTTTCCGGCGCGGCTAGCCGGAAAGCTGGCTGATCGATTCGCCCTGGGCGTCGAGGGCGGCTTCCATCAGGGCTTCGGTGAGGGTGGGGTGGGGATGCACCGTCCGGGCGATATCCTCCACCGACGCCTCCATCTTCATCGCCAGGGCCGCCTCCCCGATCAGATCGGTGGCGCTCGGGCCGATGATGTGGACGCCCAGCACCTCCCCGTACTTGGCGTCTGCCACGATCTTCACGAACCCGGTCCGGTCTCCGATTGCCAGCGCCTTGCCCAGAACGCGGAAGGGGAACCTGCCGATATGGGTCTCCCGCCCGGCGTCCTGCGCCGCTTCCTGGCTCATCCCGACCGAGGCCACTTCCGGGTAGGTGTAGACGCAGGCCGGGATCGCGCGGTAGTCCATGCGGGACAGCTTGCCCATGCAGTTCTCCGCCGCCATGATCCCCTCTGCGGACGCTTTGTGCGCCAACTGGGGCCCGGGAACGATATCCCCGATGGCGTAAACGCCCGCTGTATTGGTCTGCATCTTGTCATTGACCGTGACGCGGTTTCGCTCGATGTGGATGCCCGCCTTTTCCAGCCCCAGCGATTCCAGGTTCGGGCGGCGACCGACGGCCACCAGGATATTCTCCACCTCCACTGTCTGGTCGCCTTTGGGCGTTTGCAGGGCGACCCTGAAGCCGCCCTCGACCCGCTCCGCCTGCAACGCTTTGGAGGAGGTATAGACCCGGATGCCCTTCTTGGTCAGCGATTTCTCCAGCTCGTTGGCGACTTCGGTGTCGGTGGCCGGAAGAACCTGGGGCATCAGCTCCACCACCGTCACTTTCGCGCCCAGCGTGGCGCAGATATCGCCGAATTCCAGTCCGACCGCCCCGGCCCCGATCACCAGAAGGCTCTTGGGCGGTCGGGCCATTTGCAGGATATCGTCGCTGTTCCAGACGCCTTCTCCGGAAAGCCCGGGCGTCGACAGGGAGACCGGCGTTGAGCCGGTCGCCAGGATGATATTGCCGACACGAAGGACTTCCTTCCCGCTTCCGGTGTCCACCTCCACCGTCGTCGGGTTGAGCAGCCTTCCGGAGCCGTGGATGATGCGGACATTCAATTCTTTGAGAAGGAGTTCGACCCCTTTGACAAGCTGGGAAACGATCCGGTCCTTGCGGGACTGCATTTTCGCCCAATCGAAGGTGATCTCTCCCGCGATATTGACCCCGAATTCCTTCGCCCGGCGAACGGTATCCAGCACCTCCACCCCGGCCAGCAGGGCTTTGGTGGGGATACACCCCCAGTTGAGGCAGGTTCCGCCGACCTGGGCCTTTTCGATCACCACCACGCTGGCCCCGAGCTGGGCCGCGCGAATGGCCGCCGTATAGCCTCCGGGGCCGCCGCCGATAACGGCGACATCCGCATCCAGGCTGGGATTGGTCACTATCGCCTCCACTTCTTCCAGAAGAGCGTTTTCTGGCAGCACGGCCAGCGCGCTGTCCGAAGCGGAAAGGCGGTTCATCGTCTGAGTCGTTCCTCTAAAAGCCATGCAGGCTGCCTCTCGATCTAAAAGGTGTCTCTTCCGCCGCTTCAGGCCAGAAGCCTTCCCGTTCAAAAATTGTGAAACAATTTGCAAGCTAACGCAACCATTGTATTATAACACATCTTCGCGCCGCCTGTCAATAGAGCAAAGAGCTATCGTAGCGTAAAAACCATACAGGAAAATATATCTGTTTTTTGGGATACAGGGTTTTCGTTTGGCCTCAAGAATATGTCAGCGATATTTTTCAAGTGCGGGCATTCCGCCTCGCTCTTGCTTCTGGCCCGTTCTATGGGGTATAATCTGTAGAAATACGGAGATTGGAGGGCGCAAATGGTACGGGTCGGAATTTTGAAGGCATCGGGGTACGGCGGCGGGGAGCTGCTGCGCCTGCTGGCAGGCCACCCGCAGGCGCAGTTGGCCTATGTGACCTCGGAGACCTATCGGGGCAAATCGATTGCCGATGCCTTTCCGGGACTGAAAGGCGTGGTGGATCTGCCCTGCGAGGCGTTCGATCTGAAGGCGGCCTGCGAGTCGGCGGACTGCTTTTTTCTCACCACCTCGAACGGCGAGGCGATGAAGCTGGCTCCATCCTTGCTGGCCGCCGGGAAGAAGGTAATCGATCTGAGCGCGGATTTCCGCTTCAAATCCAGGGAAACATACGAGAAATGGTATGAGATCGAACACCAATCGCCGGAGCTTCTGGATGAAGCCGCCTACGGCCTGCCGGAAATCAACCGGGAGGCTGTCATGAAGGCGCGGTTGGTGGCGAATCCCGGCTGTTATGTAACCGCTTCCCTGCTGGCGCTGCTGCCGCTGGTTTCCGGAAAACGGGTCGATCCGGCCTCTCTCATCGTGGACGCTAAATCGGGCGTGTCCGGGGCCGGGCGCTCTTCATTCAAGCTGGACTACCATTTCCCGGAACTCAACGAAAGCGTCCGGGCCTACAATATCGCCGGGCAGCACCGCCATACCCCGGAGATCGAGCAAATCCTGTCCCTTGCCGCCGGTTCGAAAATCATCCTTTCCTTCACGCCACATCTGATCTCTATAACGAGGGGCATTCATGCCACCTGCTACGCCGACCTTTCGGGGCGAGAATCCACGGCGGATTTGCTGGCTCTCTACAGCGACTTCTACAGCCAGGCTCCCTTCGTGGTGATGCTGAGCGAAGGCGAATATCCCTCCACCAAAAGCACCTTCGGCTCTAACTTCTGCCAGATCAGCCTGAAGGTGGATGAGAGAACGAATCGCGTCGTGGTCTGCTCGGTGCTGGACAATCTGGTGAAAGGGGCGGCAGGTCAGGCCGTCCAGAACATGAATCTGATGTACGGCATAGAAGAAACCGCAGGGCTGATGCTGCCCGCAGTGTTTCCATAAAACTGATCCACGCCACCACCGAGAATGAATGGAGATAGACCTGCAAGGGCGCGATCAATCGCGCCCCTGTGATCCCGTTGTTTCTTGGCGATTGGGTAGCGGCCTGGGATAAAATATGGAAAGGGGACATGGGGATTCCATGCCCGTTTAATTATCGTATGAACAAGCTCGATGCTTTGCCGATTACCTCAAGAACCAGCTCAGAGGGGAGATGTACCGGAAAATTTCGAGCGCGTTGAACCTGCCAGGTCTCGCCATGACGAAAATGATATCGCCTGGACGGATCATGAAGTTTTCTTTGCCCTTACGGTATATATTTTCCATATTGATGTGCGTGACTTCCACCTTGCCGTCGGGCAAGGGGCGGCTGACAGTGACCCGCTTCAAGTCGGCCTGCGGGGCCGCGCCGCCCGCCATCGCGACAGCGCCGGTGAGGGGAATCTCAAGTTCCGTCATGGGAATCTGGCCCTGCCGCCCGACCAAACCCTGGATGGTAAAGAAAATCTCGCTGGAGGGCTTCTCCGGGACATAAATTTCGTCGCCGCTTTGAAGCTCGATATTGTCTGCCGGGTCGTCCGCCATAGCCTTTTCATAGTCGATTTTGTTGACCGATCCGTCCTGGTGTTTGACGGTGATATTCTTCTTGTCGCCGGTCAGGGGATCGATCCCGATCACGGACATAGCCTGCCGGAATTTTGTGCCTATCGAGAGTTCCATCGGGCCAGTGCGCTTCGTCTGGCCTACGACCGTAATAGCGATCATCGCTTTCTGCTCTGTCTTGACCTTAGGAGAAATCGTAATCAAGTCGTTGCCCGCCAGCTCGACATTCTGAGCCAGGTCCTCCGGGGTCTGGGCATTGAAGGCTTTGTCGGCATTTACGATAATGACAGTGTTCCCCCGGGTGATGCGGACATTTTGCAGGTCGGCGAGCGTGGCCCCGTCCTTATCGGTGAGCTTGATGAGCGCCCACAGGTCCAGGAATTTCATGCCCTGAGTGAGGGGAAAGCGCCCGTTTTTCGCGCCGTCTCCCAGCACGGTCACTTCCCGCCTGACCCGTTCGGTCAGGGTCACGATCACGTTCGGCTCTTTGAGATATTCCGAAAAGCTCTTCTTGAGGGATTCGGTCAGTTCCGATAAGGATTGGCCGCTGGCTTTGAGCTGTTTCACGAGCGGCAGGGTGACCAAGCCGTCCTGATCGACCGTCACTTTGGCGGGGAATCCCTCCTCGTCTTCCAGGGCCACCGTCAGGATGTCGCCCGGCTGTATTTTATATTCCTGGGCGGATGCAGGCCGGGCGATCCAGGCCGTCAGCAGGCAAATAACCGCCAGTAAAAGGGCGTTGTGCCATCGAATTTTCATTGCGCTACCTCCTGTGCCAATAGCCGCTGCCTGCTCGGTGGTAATATGGCCGGTGGGGGGGATGACTTCCCATACGGTAGTCGGCCAGGCGTGATGTGCAGCAGCCGATAGTATCATTATACACCCCTTCAAAGCCGGTGTCAATTCGGTAAAATTACTGGTTTTTTGTGGGAAGTGAGGGCCAAAGCGAAATAGACCGCTTCGCTCAGCGCCTCAGTATTAACAATATGTTCGCTCGCTGGCGCTTTTCCTGAACCGGCTGACTATACAGCAGTCTAATAAAAGGTATGTCGCGCTTACCGGCGCGAGTTGCAGGAGGATGTTAAGGAAGGTTATGGCTTTATCTCGAACGGGGAAACCGCCCGCCCGCAAGAAAGTACGCCCGCGAGTCCGCTCCGCCCGGCAGTGGGCCGGCCTGGTGATGCTGTGGGGCCTGATGGCAGGCGGGGCGTATATTGCCTACCTCTATGCGGCAAGCCCGGTAATCCGGCAGGCGATCTCCCAGGTAGTGCGGCAGAAAGGGCTGTCTCCGAAGGAGGCTTTCGGCGGAAAGAGCCGGGTCAATATCCTGCTGCTGGGAACCGACCTCAACCACGACCGTCGCGGGCGTCCCATCACGCAGGGCGTTCGGACGGACACGATCATGGTAGCCAGCGTGGATTTCGACCGGAGGAAAGCCGCGATCCTCTCCATTCCCCGGGACACCCGGGCTTCTATCCCCGGCTACGGCCATCACAAGATCAACGCCGCCCATGCCTACGGAGGGCCGAAGATGGCGGTCGCCACGGTCGAGCGGTTGCTGGGGGTGGGGATCGATCACTACATGATCGTGAATTTCCAGGGGTTTGTTCGGATGATCGACCTGATGGGGGGCATCCGGGTCGATGTGCCGAAAGCCATGAAGTATGACGACAACTGGGGGAACCTGCACATCGACCTCAAGCCCGGCCTCCAGAGGCTGGACGGGACGCAGGCGATGGGGTTCGCCCGCTTCCGCCACGATGCGGAAGGCGATGTGGGCCGCATCCGCCGCCAGCAGGAGGTGGCGATGGCCGTGCGCTCCAGGTTTATCGCTCCCCAAACTCTGATCCGCCTGCCTGCGCTGCTCGATACCGTTGACCGGAGCTTTCAGGGCGATATGACCTATTCGCAGACGCTTTCTCTGGCCTATTTCCTCAAAAGCCTGCCTCACGACCGCATCGACATGGCGACCGTGCCAGGCCGCTACGCCCGCGTCTTCTGGTGGCCGAACAAACGCCAGCTTCGCGCCCGGACCGCTGCCATGTTCGGTGAGCCCGAAGGAGGATAAGGGGAAATTACCCCTTCAAGGCCCGGTCCACGAACTCGTACATCTGCTGCCGGGCTTCCTCCGGGAAGGAATGCTCCCCGTCGAAAACGAGGATTTGTAGACCGTACGCCGGGCCGCTCGCCCGGTGGAAGGGCAAGGCCCGCTCGTAGACGGCGCGGACTCCCTCCACGGGAAAGCCCCAGTCCCGGTCCCCGGCCACCAGCATGAAAGGTCGGGACAAATTGGCTGCGCCAGAAGTTCCATGTCCCCGTATTGCAGAAGGCCGGGGATATAGAAGGCGTAGTTGTGGATATAGGTTCGGGCGAAAACCGCCTCCAGGGTAATCACGCCGCAGGAGGAGACGCCCACCTTCAGGCGTTCGTCGTGCTACGCGCTGAAATAGGCCTGCTCCCCGCCCATCGAGTGGCTGATGATGCCGATTCTGTCCCTGTCCGTAAAGGGCAGCCCTTGCAGCGCATCCACCGCTGCCGAGATATCGTGCAGGTTCTTGGTCTGAAGGCACTGCCTCTGCGCCATATAGCGGGAATAGCAGAAGAATTCGTAGTTCCTGTCCTCCAGATACCACCGCCAGCCAGCGGGAAAAGGACGGGGTTTCCTCCCTGGAGATCACCTGCATATCGGGAGCGACCTTTTCCGGGAAGCGGCCCAGCAATCGTAAAATCGCCTGTTTGTCCGGCATGAGGATCCTTTTCGAGATCAGCGAATCGGCACATCGAGCCGAGGGTTCCACCAGATGTTTTGGAGCAGGGCCGACAGTTGATCGCCCGGCAACTGCTCGGGATCGGCGCTGCCGAGGGCGGCCCGAGTGAGGTCTGCCACGAAATCGGGGTCGCGGGTCCCCCCGTCAGCCGGGGAGTAGCCCGGGGAAAAGAGGCGCACGGTCACGCCAGTGATCCTGGGGTCGGTATCGAAAACGGCGCGGGCGATCCGGGCCGTTTCCCGGGCAGCCGCTTCCTGCATGGGAACGCCTTCGGGCAGGGCATATTCGGCCATGATAGAGGCCCAGGAAATGCGCGGGTCGATCTGCGCCTGCGCCACATGGGAGCCGATGGCGTTCTCGATGCGGCTCTGCCGGAGCGCGGCGGTCAGCGAGGCTTCCTGGCTCGATGCGGGCGGCCCGGTCGGCTCGTTAGCCCGGTTCTCCTCGGGAGAGAGGACAATGGGAGGAGCCACCAACGGCTGAGGTGTTTTGGCGGCAGGCGCATTCAGGGCGGGCGTGAATCCTCTGGGCCGGGGGGGGCTGGTCGGGCGGATGGGAGGAACCGAGGGGCGGGCCGCCCACTGCGTCAGGGCGGCGATGACGCCCAGCAGGATAAAACAGGCGGCCCCTGCCGCGACGGCTATCCGCACCCATGAGAGCGACCGGGTGGAGGCGACCTCCGGAGCATGGGCCTGCAAGATTGCCTCCGAGGGCGGCCTTGCCGCCTCCTGATCGCGGGCCGCTTTCAGCTTTTCGATTTTGGCCCGCTCGGAAGGGGAATCGGGCTTGAGATCGAGTGCCATCCGATACCACTGGAGGGCCTCCCCGATATCCCCCTTTTGGGAGTAGATATCCCCCATCAGCGAATGGGCGGAGACATTGTTGGGATAAATCCGCAGCGCCTCGACGCATTTCTGGATGGCCGCCTCCCACTCCCCCCGGATCTTGTGCAGGTTGGCGGCAGCCAGCAGGGGATAGACGTCCCGGTCGGAAAGGGAGTCGCCGAGGGCCTGGGCGTTGCCCAGGTCGGCCCCGCATTCCGGGCAGAAGAGAAGATCGCCATCCGCATCGGCGCGGCATTGCGGGCAGGTCATGGCAGGCTCCCGTTTTTTCCGGCGGGCACGGTCTCGGCGATCAGGGTCCGCCCGCTTCGGAAGGTGGCGATAGGCTCCCAGAAAGACGCATCCTCATCGCCCAGCCGCCAGATGGAGATGCCCGGTATTTCCATCTCCTGCGCCACCGTCAGCCGGGCCTCCAGACTGCGCCGTGTCTCGAACCAGACGGTGCGCGGCTTCCCCTGGCCGTCCAGGTAGCGGTACCAGGCCGAGGGAGCCTTCTTGTCCCATCGGATCGGCGCTTTTTTGGCGCGGGCGAGGGCTATCGATTTCGTGTGAGTCATTCCTTTCGCCCGGCCCTTTGGCGGCCAGTCGTAGCCGTAAAAGGGAACGCCCATGATGAGCTTTTCTCGGGGCACCGCGCTGGCCGCATATTTCATCACCCGGCGCACCATGGCCGTAGACGCCACCGGCCCCGGAGAACCGGTACTCCAGTGTTCGTCATAGGCCATCACCATGAAATGGTCGCAGGCTTTGGCGAGTTCTACATAGTCGAAAGCCCCGGACCAGGCCGCCTTCGGGTTGTCCTTTTCTTTGGCAGGCACATCAATAGTGACCAGGAGGCCCTGTGGCTGGAGCCGGGCGTAAAGCTCTCGCATGAAAGCGGTCAGGTATTTCCGGTCTTTGAAGGGAACCGCCTCGAAATCGATGTTGATCCCCTCATACCCGCCCGCTTTGAGAAGGGTTTCGATCTGATCGATCACCCAGGCCCGCCTCTGCGGGGAGACGAGGATATTGTGGATCAGAGCCTTGTCGAATCCCTTGTTTGCCAGGAGGGGCAGAACGGCGATGCCTTCCTGCCGGGCGAGTTCCAGCACCGCAGGATCGCTTTTGGCCTCGATATTGCCCTCCCCGTCAACCATCTCCCACCAGGTCGGGCAGAGGTGCGTGATCGTTTTGCTGTTCCGCCGCACCGATTCGAAGGGGGCGGGATCGCCTTTGGGGGTGAAGAGATAGCCGATCACTTTTCTCTCCGGTGGCGGCGCTTCCTCCCGGACCAGGAGAAGCGCAGGCAGCCCCATCAAGCAGGCCAGAAGCCCCATCATCGGAACAGGATGAACATGCAAAGCATCGCCTCGCAGAAAACGAGCCGGCGATAACGCCCGGACGGCAGATAAATATCGCATCAACAACAATCCTCCCGAAAGAGCATATCAGAAATCGCGCTCCCTTGTCAAGATTGTCGGGCGTTTCGGGATTTGTCTCCAGGGTGAAGGCGGCGGTAGCCATTTGGGGCGCATCGGCGTTTGACGAAGGCTCCGCCCTGTGCCAGAATATGGGTGCAACCTCTCGCCCGCTTCAAGGAGCCTCATGCATATCGGTTCGGAATACGATTTTCTGTTCGACAGCAGCGGCGGGTATATCCGCATCCCGATCTGGGGGCACATCCCTCTGTGCGCGGGGGCGCGGCGCGTGATCGAGCATCCCGATTTCGTGCGGATACAGCGGATCCGCCAGCTTTCTTTTGTCTATATGGTCTTCCCGGGAGCGTTGCATTCCCGCTTCGAGCATTCCATCGGAACCTACCATCTGAGCCGCAGGATGCTCTTTTCTCTGATCGCCAATCCCGCCAACCGGAACGGTTCCGCGCCGGAGATCACGCCCCAGGAAGGGCGCGTTTTCCTGGCCTCCGCCCTCCTGCACGATATCGGCCACTACCCTTACGCCCACCTGATGGAACAGTTGCCCCTCCAGAGCCACGAGGAACGCGCCCAATCCTATTTGCTGGAGAGCCGCAAGCCGGGCAGCCTTTACGCTGTCCTGCGAGACGAATGGCGGGTCGATCCCGAGGAGGTGGCGGAAACCATCGCCAGCAAGCGCCCGGGCCATCTGCCTTCCCGGATGCTTTCCGGGACTCTGGACCCTGATAAGATGGATTACCTCATGCGCGACGCCGCGGCATGTGGGGTCCCCTACGGCCATATCGACGTGGAGCGCCTGATCGAATCGCTGGTGCCGGATTTCCAGGATGGCCGCCGCCGCCTGGGGATCTCGGAGAAAGGGATCGCTCCGCTCGAAAGCCTCTTTTTCTCGAAATATATGATGTTTCGCAACGTCTACTGGCATCATACCGTCCGGATCGCGGGCAGCATGTTCCTGCGCTTCGTTCAGGACGCCCTGGAGGAAGGAACCGTCTCCCCCAACGCCTTCTACGGCAGCGCCGATGAAACGCTCTTCGATTCTCTCCTTTTCGCCGCGCCTCAGGTGGAGAGCGCCCCTCTCCTGGCCGCCCTCCAGCGGCGCGACCTTTTCAAGCGGGCGCTCGTTTTCTACCCGGAATACGGGATGGGGGACGACCTCTTCCGCCTGAGCGGGGAAGACCTGGACAGGGTGCAGCGGCTCTATTTCCAGCCCGGCCTGCGCCGCAAGAAGGAGGAAGCCCTCTGCCGGATACTCTCCCGCGAAACCGGATCGCCTCTTCAGGGCTGGGAGGTGCTGATCGATGTGCCTCAAGTCACCAGCGTTTTTGATCTGGAGGACTTCCGGGAGATGCATGTCCTGGTGCCTTCGCCCCTGGATAAAAGCAGCCTGCGCTTCCTCCCCTTCGACGAGCAGTTCTCCCAGTTCACGCCCGATTTCGCCCGCCAGTTCGAGCAGTTCTCCCGCCGCGTCCAGGTCGTCTGCCGCGCCGACCTGCGCCCCGCCCTTTGCCGCGTCTGGCAGGATGTTTCCGCGATATTAAAGGCATAAAGGTATGTTAACCCAAGTTGCTACCTACCCGCATGGAGGTCGATACGGGATAGGGGCGCGATGCATCGCGTCCAGTCAGGCCGTGGGGCGCGATTCACCGCGCCCCATCGCTATCCAGATCAGGGTGACTGTCCCGCCGGGGCGGGGTTGGGGACTTGGGGAGACCGTTACCTAACCCCCCCCGCCCCCTTCCCGAAACGGGCAGGGGGAGGAGATGGGGGGGTCAAGTACCGCACCCTCTCTCCCCCTCTCCCCGTTTCGGGGAGAGGGGTTAGGGGAGAGAGGTCACCCAGGCCAGGGGAGAGCGGTCCCCCCTCCCCCAGGAGCGGAGGATGTTTTTCCTTATCTGGATCGCGATGGGGTGCGATGCATCGCGCCCCTACAGCGGGAAACGGGACTAGCCCCGGGCTAGGGGGCGGCTTGGGTTATGTTATCTCCGCGATATCGAAGGCGCGAAGGCAGGATTCTTCCGGTTTTTCCTGGAAATAAAGGCTATAATTGCGCTCTATGCACAAGGAGGCCCTTATGCTTTCGCCCGATGAAAAGCGGTTTTACGACGAAAACGGATACCTGCTGATCAAAGAGTTGATCCCGCTCGACCGGATCCGCCAGGCGGCAAAGGAGATCGAGAACATCCACGCACGGATGGCCGAATCCGCCCCTGAATCGGTTCATATTTCATGGGAAACCTTCGACGACCCCACCAGGCCCCGGCGCATCCTCCAGCTCATGCACAGCGAGCTGGTCAGCCCGGCCCTCGACCGCACCCTCCGCTCCGATGCGATGCTGGATGTGGTGGAATCGCTGATCGGGCCAGATATCTCGCTCTACCACAGCAAATTGCTCCTGAAAGCGGCCCGGCACGGGACGGCGATCCCCTGGCATCAGGATTACGCCTACTGGAAGCAGGACGATAACCAGCCGCTGATGGTCAACTGCCAGCTTGCCATCGACCCGGCCACCCGCGAGAACGGCTGCATCGAATTCATCCCCGGCAGCCACAAGTGGGGGCTTCAGGAGCATGAACGGGCGCAGCGAGCTTTCGGCGTCTTCCTTTCCGGCTACCATCCCCGGGAGGATGCCACGCCGGTCGAGATGGAGCCGGGCGACGGTGTGTTCTTCCCCTCCCTGGTCATCCACGGCTCCGCAGCCAACACTTCCAAAAAAGACCGCCGCATGAACACCTTTGCCTACAATGTGACCGGCAACAATATGAGCCAGTGTCGCGAGATACTGCGCGGGAAAGGAGCATAAGATGAGCGAGGTCGACAGCCGACTGACTGACAGGCAGATTCGCTTTTTTCGGACGTTCGGCTACCTGGGCTTCCCGGGCCTGTTGAGCGACTGCATCGAGGAGATTACCGGGGAATTCGAGAAAGTATGGGCCGACCGGGGCGGAGGACACTACAATCGGCCTCATGAGGGCAAGGCCCGCTCCTGCATCGTTCCCTTCATCGACCAGCGCGAACGGCTCTGCGCCCTGCTGGACGACCCGCGCATCGCCGCAATCGCCAGGAAACTGCTGGGCGACGATTTCAACTATATGGGCAGCGACGGCAACTACTATGTGGGGGATACGGGCTGGCACTCCGACGGCTGGCATCAGGGGATCGCGCACCTGAAAATCGCCTTCTATCTCGACCCTCTCACCCGGGAGACCGGCGCTCTGCAGGTCATCCCGGGAAGCCATCTCATCGAAGACCGCTATGCCTCCGGGCTCCAGCAGGAAATCGGTCGCAGCGAGGAACTCTGGGGCGTCCGGGGAGCGGAAGTGCCCGCCGTCGCGCTGGAAACCGGCCCCGGCGATATCGTCTGCTTCAACCACAACACCAAGCATGCGGCCTTCGGCGGCGGCGCGCGAAGGCGGATGTTCACCATCAATCTCTGCCAGAGATACCCCGAAAACCGCCTGCCGGAACTCCGCAACTACATCAGCGGCTTCGCCCGCTTCTGGGTGGACTGCCCTTACAGCGACACCATGATCCGGACGGCCAGCGCGGAACGGACGCGCCACCTGGAGCAGGTTCTGAACAACTCCTCGCACCTCCCGGAACTGAGCCGCAAAGCGCGAGAGGAGATGCCGGAGCCGTCACGAGGGTAGGAAGTCACTGAGGTTCTATCGGCCTGAAGCGAAAGGAGCCTGGCGATTTCAACCGCCAGGCTCCTTTCGCTACCTTGCATCCGGACGATAGAAAATCTACTCGTCCGCTCCGGCCAGCTTGATCAGGTCGGCGCAGGAGAGGCATTTTTCGGCTTCCGCCCACATTAGGGCGGTCATGCCCCACCTGTCCTTGAGGTGATAATCGGCCCCTCGCTCCAAAAGGAGGGCGACCGAATCCTTATGCCCGCGGGCGGCGGCTTTCATGAGGGCCGTGCGGCCTTCGGAGTCGGTGGCATCGATGGACGCGCCGTGATCGAGCAAGACCCTCACTTTATCGGCCAGGCCCTGTTCCGCCGCTTTGAGGAGGGCGGGGGCTTTCTCTTGGTCGCAGGCGTTGGCATTGGCTCCTTTGGAGAGCGCGACCCGAGCGGTGTCGGGATCGGGCGTCTCGATCAGGGTGGCATCAAGCAGTTGCCGCTGCATGGTATCATTGAATTTGCCGACCACATCGGCGAGAAGCGATAAGCCGTTCAACCGAAGTCTGGATATGCCGGTGAGCATGTTCGTGTCTCCTCTCATTGCAATGTCGGCTGACGTTTGGGATGGAATGATTGTATTTGTAATGTATGATACCATTTCCCCCGATTTTGTTCCCGCAGATAAGGCTGCGGAGAGTATTCGAGGAAGGATATTTTTCGCGGCGACCGAACCGATAGAAGCGTTTTCAAAACGATCAAACGAAGGAGCGTTTCTATGGAAGAAATCAGAATCGGCGTGTCCGGCCTGGGCGGGCGGGGGCGGTACTGGATTCATCTGCTGCAAACCATCCCCGGGTTCAGGATCGTCGCTATCCATGATCCCATTGTCGCACTGCACGATGTCGCCCGGAAGGGTTTGCAGTCACCGGAGCATGTGAAAGCCTGCAGCGATTGGGGCGACTTTTTGGGCGACCGGGAGATGGAGGCCGTAGCCCTCTGCGTCCGCTGTAAGGAGCAGGGCGGGATGGCCGCGGATGCGATGGAGGCGGGCAAGCACGTCCATTCCGAGGTTCCGGCGGCGCATACGCTGGAGGACTGCTGGCGGATCGTGCTGGCCTCGGAGCGGACCGGCCTGGTCTATCAATTGGGGGAGCAGACCCGCTACTGGGGTTTTGTCGATCCGTGGCGCAATCTGGTCGCCAGCGGGCAACTGGGGCGCATCACCTACTGCGAGGGCCAGTACATCGGGTATTATCCAGGCCTTTACTTCAAAGACCCGCAGACCGGCCAGGCAATCATGCCGCACGATCTGAGCAAAAACCCGCAGGCCCGGGGCACCTGGCTCAACGATATGCCCCCTATCCACTATCTGCCCCACGAACTCAGCCCCATGCTGAAGGTGCTGGACGACCGGGTAGTGGAGGTTGTGGGCATGAGTACCGACGCGCCCAGCTTCGCCCATCCGGAGATCGGGCAGCCCGATATCCAGGCGGCCCTGATGAAGACCGAGAAGGGCGCTGTCCTGCGGATGACGACAGGCTTTTCCCAGCCGATCCCGGAGCATGACCACCACTGGTATCATGTGATGGGCACGAAGGGAAGCGTGGAATGGCGGCGCTCCGACCGGGATATGCCCCGGCTCTGGCTGGCGGACGCCCAGATGCATGATTTCGCGGAGGTCGACTGGCGCTACGCCCGCACCGACGCCCCGCCGGAAGCCTGGGCCACCGGGCACGGCAACGCCGACTACTACCCCCATGCCGCCTTCCGGGATGCGGTCTCGAAAGGAAAGGCTCTGGAGTTCGATGCCTACAAAGCCATCGAAACGGCGGCCCCAGCCATCCTTGCAGCCGATTCCATCGCTCAGGGGTCGAAACCCTTCCGCGTGCCCGATTTCCGGCCCGGTTCGAGCCGCCCCAGAGGACAGGCTCCGGCCAATCCATAAACGACACTTATGAAGATTTGTTATGGCTTGGAAAAATTTCAATAATACAAAAAGCAGGATCGAGGAGGAAGAGGGCTGTCAGGCGATGAATATATATTGTGAAAATCCTCACTAAATAGGAGGCAGCTAGCGAATGAAGACGATCCCTGCGATTCGACTACAGGAGATCCTGACTGCCCACCGCCTTTGGGTGAAGTCTAGTGGAAGAGAAGGCTCTAAGGCAGAGCTGATGGGCGCTTGTCTCTGGTGGAGCCACCTGGAAAAAGCCGACCTGTCTCATGCGGTTCTTCGGAACACGTATCTCTGCTGGACTCATCTGGAGTGGACTAACCTCCAGAGGACCGACCTGCACGGGGCCGACCTATACAGGGCGCACCTGCACGGGGCCGACCTTTCGGGGGCTAATCTCCGCGAGGCCAACCTCTCCGGCACTATCCTCCGGGACGCCAAACTGCTGGAAGCTGACCTGCTGGGCGCTCGCTATACGGCTCAGACCCAGTGGCCTGACGGTTTCGATCCCGCGCGTCATGGTGCCGTTCGGGTAAACGGCTGATCCACCATGATCTCTCATCTCCGGGCCGGAAAATAAAGCTGGATGCGCTCATCCTATCCTCGATGACCCTATCGTTTTCCGGCCCCCCCTTTCCTCTCCATCCTCGAAAGGATTCTCCCGGCTCCGGTCGAATCTAATTCCGCTCGATCATCTCTGCAATATGTTTCGGGGCGCGATTGATCGCATCCCCGCCCGCCACATCATCACCCGAAAAGGAGAATCCCATATGCTAAAACAAGGCGTTTATGTCGCCACGGCAACCCCTTACGCGCCGGACGGATCCATCGACCTGGGGCTGGTCAGAGAGCAGGCGCAGTTTTTGATCGCAAGGGAGGTCAGCGGCATCTGCCCCTCCGGCAGCAATGGGGAGTTTCCGCTGCTGGACGCCGAGGAACGGCTGCCCTTCTATCGCGCGGCGGTCGAGGCAGTTTCCGGGCGGGCGGCTGTCGTGCCCTGCCCCTGGCATCCCCGGATAGAGGAAATGATCCGGCTCTCCCGCGCCTGCGAGGACCTGGGAGCCGACGCGCTCTTTTTCCCGCCCGGCATCTACTTCCGCTACAACGACCGGGAGATCGGGAATGTCTACAGGCGCGTGCGGGAGGCGGTCTCCATCCCGGTTCTGGCATACCATATCCCGCAGTTGTCCAACAACCCTATTTCCCCCGCGCTCTATCGGCAGATGGCGGAAGAGGGCATCGTGGCTGGTTTGAAGGACTCGTGCCCGACCCGGGAGCGCATCGAGGAGCTTCTCCCCATCGCCCGCAGCACCCGCACCTGGCTTCTGACCGGAGACGATTATTTCGCCCTCGCCTCCCGTTCCCTGGAGACCGACGGCCTCATTTCAGGAACGGCGAACTGCGTTCCCGAACTGCCGGTCCGGGTCTGGAAGGAGCAGGATCGGGCGGCACAGGATGCCCTCAGCCGCATCTGCGATGCCATCGTCTCATGCAGTTTCATCCCGGCTGCCCGCTACCTCTGCTCCCGCCGCGGCCTCGACCTGCGGCAGACCCGCGAGCCTTTCCTGCCTGTGACCGGTGAGGAAGCCCGACGTCTGGACGCCGCCCTGGAAACAGCCTCGGATTTTTTGCGCTGAAGCAGGGGAAGCGGCCCGATTGTCGAAAAAACGTACCGCAGTCGAGCCTGTCGAAAGGGATTTCGCCAAAAAACAGCATCTTCCGCCATGGCGAGGAGCGTAATCTCCGAAACAAATTGACAGATAGCTTCCCGCTCACGCAGCTTGAATGCGAAAGCCCTGACATCCAAAGGAGAAACATGATGCCGAGATTTCCCGAACCCACCGAAGGCGATACGAAATGGTTTGTGCAGGATCGCTTCGGCCTTTTCATCCACTGGGGGCTGTACGCGATGCTGGCCCGGCACGAATGGGTCAAGCATACCGAACGCATCCATGACGATGACTACCAGAAATATTTCGACCGCTTCGATCCCGATCTCTACGATCCGGCTGTCTGGGCAAGAGAGGCCAAAAACGCCGGGATGAAGTATTTCGTGGTCACCACCAAGCACCACGAGGGCTTCTGCATGTGGGACTCCGCCCTGACGGATTACAAGGCCCCCAGCACCCCCTGCGGCAAAGACCTGATCGAGCCGATGGTGGAAGCCTTTCGCGCCGAGGGCCTGAAGGCCGGGTTCTACCACTCCCTGATCGACTGGCATCACCCCGACTTCCCAGTGGACGGCCTGCACTCCATGCGGGACAATGTGGAATACCGGGAGGCGCACAAGGGCCGCGATGTCCGCAAATACGCCCGGTACCTTCACGGCCAGACGCGGGAGCTCCTTACCCGGTACGGCGATATCAGGATCATCTGGTTTGATTTCTCCTATTCCGGAAGCGATTGGGGCTGGTCGAAAGGCAAGGGGAAAGACGATTGGCAGTCCGAATCGCTGCTGAAGATGGTGCGAGAGCTTCAGCCCGGCATCATCGTCAACGACCGGCTGGAGATCGGCGGGGATATCAAAACGCCGGAGCAGTACCAGCCGAGTGGCTGGCTGGAGGTGGACGGCAAGCCCGTGGTCTGGGAAGCCTGCCAGACTTTGAACGGTAGTTGGGGCTACCACCGGGATAACCTGGACTGGAAATCGGTGGATATGCTGGTCCAGATGCTGGTCGATACGGTTTCCAAAGGCGGCAACCTGCTTCTGAACGTCGGCCCCAACGCACGCGGCGAATTCGAGCCGAAGGCCATCGACCGGCTGCGGGGCATCGGGGAATGGATGCGCCTGCACGGGCGCTCCATCTACGGTTGCACGGCCAGCGACTTCACCCCGCCGCCCGACTGCCGCTACACCCAGAACGGCAACCGGCTCTACTTGCATCTCTTCGCCTGGCCCTTCCGCCACGTCCACTTGAATGGCCTTGCCGGAAAAGTGGCCTACGCCCAACTGCTCAACGACGCCTCCGAAATCCGCATGTTCACCGTCGACCCGCACCAGCAGGCCCAGAACACCGCCATGGGCGGCATCTCCGCCGATACCCTCACCCTGGAACTCCCCATCCAGAAGCCGCCCGCCACCGTGCCGGTGGTCGAGCTGTTCCTGAAAGGATAAAAAGAAAAAGGGTGCGGGATTTCCGCACCCTTTTTTATCGATCAGGACTTTCGCTTCTGAGAGGCGACCCATCGGGTCGTCTCATGGCGATCAAGATCGAGGGGATCAGCCGGTTCCGGCATCGCCGGGCATTGGAAATGCCCGGCTCTCCCAAACTCTAATTTGATTGCTATGGGGTGACCCCCCGAGTTGCCCTTTGAACGCCCTCTTATTTCGACTTTCAGCGAAAGTCCTCTGTCGTTGCCCCCTGTTCCCTCTGCTGGTGCCCCGTCTTCTCCTTCGATCCCCCGCTCCTCTGCGCGGCAGACGGGCGCGTGAGGTTGGCAAAGACCGTTTCCAGGGATATTTCCATTTCTATGACCACCCGGCGGCCATCCGTATCGATCTCCTCCTTGACCGCCCGGGCCCCTTTCAAGTCGGCCCGATAGCGGCCCTCGCCGTCCTCGGGCCGGGGCTTGAAACCAACCATCCGGGCAAGCTGGAGAAGGGCTTCCCGCCGGGCGGAGCTTCGCGCTTTCAGCAGAGCTTTGGCGTCGTTTTCGTCTTCCGGGAACAGCCCTGCGCCGGCTGCCCGGAGGACGGTGCGCTTGACTTCTTCTCCGGTGGCAAGGATGATCGGCGGGGGCAGCGGATTGGCTGGTTCCACGCTTTCATCGGGATTGGCCCGCAGCAGGCCCCCGACGAGAATCATGCTGAAAATAAAGAGAACCGGACCGAGCCGTTTCATGGAAGCCCTCCTTAACGCAAGCACGCATCCACCCGGTTGCCGGTGACGCGGAGGATGGACAGGCTTTTGCCGTCCAGCTTCAGGGCGGCTAGCCGGGAACGGAAGGCGCTCCCGTCCAGGCGGGTGCGGACATCGAGGCGGCACAGCCCGGCGGTGTAGCTTTCCCGCACCAGGGCCTGATGGCCCCGGAACGCGCGGACCTTTTCCTTGAGGGTTTCCATCTGGCGGTAGCTGGCCCTGGAGACGACCACCTGCACGATGCGCCCCTGGGTGAGTTCCCTGGCCCACCGCGCCAGCAGCCGCTTGACGAAAAGCTCCCGGTTCTCTTCTAGGAGGCGGCTGCCCGCTTCCTCCAGGGCCGCCCGGCCTGCGTCGGATTCCTCCCCGAAGCTGGGCGCTCCGACATCCCGCACCTGGGCGGCCAGAAGCACCTCCCCGCTGTCCGAGGAGATCGCCTTCACATCGCACCGGGCCACCGCCGCGCTGACCGATTCGCCGATATCGTAGGGGGAACCTTCTCCCGGGCGGATCGCCGCCGCGCTGCTGGCCGAGCCGACCATCAGGATTTCGGCCCCTGTCTCCGCGCCGATGGCGGCGGCCAGCCTGCGGTCGCCCTGCATCAGGCCGTGCATCGCCTGGTCGGACTTTCTCAGGGATGCCGACATCTCCCGGTCCACCACATCGAAGCCCTTCTCCTGAAGCTGGCGGGTCAAAGCCACCTCCGCCGGATGCTCGTCCAGGAGGGGCTTGCCCAGGTTCTTTTCGGCTAAAGCCACCATCACACGGGGGCGGCGGACGGCCTCATACACGGCTTCCATCTCCGAGATGTCCTGAATTAGTCCCAACAGGCTGATCGTGGCCCGAATTTTCAGGCGAAGCAGCCCGTTTTTCTTATCGATCCTGCGCGATCCCTCGATGCGGCTCCACCGACGGACGTAGCCCTCGGAGCGGGTGAGAATCGTTTCCTTCACCATCTCATAGTTGCGGCCCAGGGCCTCGGCCTTGACGAAAACGCCCACGCCCTGCTCGACGGCGTTCTTGAGGGCATCAGTAAGGGCCTCATCCTCTGCTTTCCCGATATCGCTTCCGACAGCGGCCACCCCTTCGGCCACCACCTCCACCGAATCCCGGTTAGCGGCGGTTTCCGCGCCCAAGCACGCCGGCAGGAACGCCAGCAGGCACATCAGCCAGGCAAGGCGAGTCATGGCGTTCCTACCTCCCGCCGTCGATCACAAAACAGACTTGCCATCTCCAGAGGAAGTGGCTCCGCTCGTTCTCCTGAAGGATGCGGTCGGCGTCCCCGGAGGAGATGATCACCGTATCGCTGCACGGCCCGCTCGCATCCTGCCCGCGGACGTAGATGGGCCGGGAACCCGCTTTGGCGGCCCTGTCCGGGGAATGGACGTAGGAGACGATGCCGTGGTCCTGAAGGTATCCCATGGTCGGCAGGTGGTCCTGCTGGGGATAGACGATCCTGCCGTCTGCGGCCACGATCCGAGGGCTCATGGATCGGCAGGCTCCCAGCCCGCGGGCATCGATGATCACGCCGGTGTATCCGTTCGGGTCCTCGGAGGGAAGGGATATCTGTTCTTCCTCCGGGTTAGGGGCCAGCATCCGCCCGATGAGGGCGGCGATCATGCCGCGCGTGGCGGGAGCGTTCGGATAGAGACGCGGGGCGCGGGGCAGGTAGTTCTGATCCACCGCCACGGCGATATAGACCCGGCCCCAGCGAGGCACATCCTTCCCGTCCGGGAAGGAGGCCAGTGAGGTCATCGGCTGGACCATCATATCGAACTGATTCTGGGGAATCTCCATCCGGGCCAAAGCCACCAGCGCCCGCAGGCGCGTCACGGGACGGGACGGCTCCTGCACGGTAAAGGGCTTCGGGTGTTCGGGCCGGATGTGGTGGGAGAGCCGGCGCAGGATGGCATCAAATTCCTTTTCCGTCACCGCCGCCTTCGGGCGGAACGTGCCGTCCGCGTAAGGGGACATGATCCTGGCGGTCACGACCTTGCGGATCTCCGGCTGGGAGGGGCTGGAGGCGATATCGGACAGCATCCCGGTAGCATCCTCTCCGGCTTCCGGATCGGGGCTGCCCCGCAGCACATCGGACGCGTCCGCATCGCTGTCCAGGTCGGGAATCCACTCTCCGGTCAGGCGCTTGTGGAAGCGGTTCGCCAGCTTGTGAACCAGGGCGAAGATTTCCGCCCGGCTTCCCTGGATATTTTCCGCGCCGCCCGGGGTTAGCTTGCCGGTGGCGACATCCAGGAGCCGGGCGTTGATGATGATGCTCTCCGAAGCCAGCGCGTAGCTGCCCACGATCAGCTTGTCCGCGCCGACCGTTGTGCCCAGCTTTTTGACCTTTTTGGAATCGGTCAGCCCGGCAGCCGAGAGTTTGACTTCCGTAAAGGCGCGGCGAAGCTGCTTGCGTTCCACCAGATGGAGGCGGCTCGATTTGGCGAGATCGGTCAGCAGCGTTTCCGCGATCCCTTCCGAAAGCTCCGGGTCCTTCCCGTTGAAATCGGCGACAGCGATCACCATATCCTTATCGGTCATGGCCCCGCTCGCCGGCCTTCCCGGAACCCACAGCAGACCGGCGGCCAGTCCGAAGGCCAACCATAAACGCCATGCTGCCATCAGAATCACATCCTTCCCTTCGTAAAAGTGCCTTTCGCTTTATGTTCGACTCCCTCCAGCATCCTGCGGGCCGGAGCGGAACGGGGATTCAGGCGCGACAGCTCCCGAAATTCGGCCAGGGCTTCCCGGTAGAGGCCCTCGGATTCGTAGAGCGTTCCCCGGGCCAGATGCCATCCCCGGTAGCGGCGGGCAAGGCTTTCCACCTGCCTGCGCCGCGACGCCTCCAGCACCCGGAACCGGGCCGGGGCGGAGGAGAGGATCATATCTCCATTATCGGCAGATACTTCCCAATGGTAGAGCCTGCCGCCGGGCAGAGGGCGGTCCACCTGCACGGCCCGATTTGTGGCGTTCCCCTCCCATACCGGGGAGCCATCCTCATCGTAAACCGCCACGCGGCAGAGAATGCCTTCTTCTGGCCCCTCCCAGGCCAGCCTCGGCCTGTCGGACAGAACCGCCGTGCCGACCGGCTCTTTCAGCCTGATCGCTTCTGTTCGAGACCGGAGCGTATCCGGCAGCGGGGAGGCCATCGCCACCCGGAGGGGCCTGTCCCTATCCAGGGAGCCGCTTTTTATCTTTTGCCGCACCATCGCCGCCAGCGAAGCAGGCAGGCCCGGCGCTTTTCCGGATAGCTTCACCTGCCCGCCCGGGTAAAGCCGGACCCGCCCCGCTCCGTCCTTCAGGCTTGCCAGGGCGAGGGGCCGCTCAGGCTCAGGGCTGCGCCGCGAGCGGATCGGAGAGGCGAGCTGCAAGCGAACCTTCCTCGGGCGGTCCGGCGCGGCCTTCGCTCCTCCTGGCGGGCGGGCGTATGGCGTGAGGGGCGCGGCAAGCCGGTTGTCATCTTTCTTATGGCCGCCAGCCGCGTTTTGCGGAGCCTGATGGCGACCGCCGCTCGATGCGCTTCCGGAATTTGCCTGCTCGGGTGCATGATCTCGGTTGACGCGATCAGGGATATTGACTGTAGCCACATGCAGCCTGCTTTCCGGAACCGCCGCCAACTGACGCCAGCCCCAGCCGAGAGCCAGCAGAAGCCCTGCGGCAGCGGCCCACCGGACGGGGCGCTCCCACCGGAAAGATTCCCGCCAGCCGGAAAGTCGACCCAGCCAGGATGCGTCTTGCGCGGGGGCCAGTGCCACTTTCGGCAGGCTGAGGGCGGCCCGGCGGCCTGCGGCAAGGGAGGCTATCTCCTCCTGGCAGAAGCCGCACCGGTTGACATGGAGCCAGGCGATCAGGGCTTCGGGGAAAGCCGGGCTTCCGTCCAGGCAGCCAGAGAGTTCCATGTAGTCCAGGCAGTCGCGCTCGCAGGCAAGGGTTTGTAGGAGCCTGTCCACCGCCCCGCGTTCCACCGCCGTCTCCAGGAAGCTCTTGCGGCAGGAGGGGCAGGCCGCAAGATGCTCGCCTGCCAGGGGCAGCCCTTCGCCTCGCAGCAATCCGATCCATGCCTCTTTGTCGAAACAACCGGCCATCTCTTCCCTCCACTGCCGGCAGATGCCGCAGGGCGCGGGATATTACCAGAAAGACCCTGGTTCAGTTCGTCTCCAGCCGTTTCTCTCTCCGGGAGAGTCTGCTGCACGCGGATTTTCGCAGGTTGATGACGCCCTGGCGGCTGACGCCCAGGAGGGCGGCGGTTTCGGAATCGGGCAGGGGGAGCGATTTCAGCAGGGAAGTCATGGCATCGGCGGGTATTTCCAGGGCGTGGGCGATCTCCTTCCAGCCAGCGACGGAAGACAGGGTCATCACTTCCTCGGTTTCGAGGTGAAAGAGGAGGGCCTTGCGCTGGCTGACGGGCAGGGCCACGATCTCCTGCCAGAGCCATTTCAGGAATCGTTCGGCCTCCAGCCTGTTTAGAGCGATATCTTCGGGCAGAGGCATACAGTCTGCCAGGAGACCCGGGGAGCCGGGCGTCCGGTCGTCGCCGGCGAGGGCGTCCAGAGAAACGAAGGCCGTTTCGCGGATGTTCTTGATCTCGGCGATCATGCCGACGATCTCTTCCACCTCGACAGGCGTTTTCAAGGTATCGAACAGGAGTCCCAGAAGGCCGCCCAGTTCCATCTCCTGCGGCTGACTGCGGCCCAGGACGCGCTTGCGGAAGGCGGTTGGGTCGGACTGCCAGAGGTGATAGAGCGGGGTCGGCGTTCTGGGCCGGCCCTGCCAGGCGGTATAGCCGCAGAGTCGCTCTCCGGACTGTCCTTCCCAGAGCGCCAATCCGCGGATGTGTCGCCTTCCGGTGAAGATATCCATCAATTCATTTTTGAGGCGATGGCGGGCCGGGTGGCGGGCGCGCAGGGAGCGGTTGCATTCATTGGCGATGACGCGCACCAGATAGCTTTCGGCGTTTTCGACGGAGGCGGTGGACGGGCGGCGCTTCAGGTCGGAGACGGCCTTGAGCGCCGCGGCCAGGCAGTTTTCCTCCAGGTCCTCGATATCCCCCAGCCGGCGCCGACCGATCATCCCCTTCAGGATCGGCGTCAGGAGGCGCGCGATCTCCTCCATGCAGGCCGATTCCTCCTTCGCATCCCCTGCGGTGAGGAAGGCCCGGAGCCGGTGATCGAGCATATGGGAGGCGGGCGCGGGCATAGGGCTACCTCGGGTCGCCGATCAGCACGAAGGCTGTCCAGTAGTAAGGGTGATCGAAGCCGGGCTGGCGCATCAGATCCAGGGAGGCGCGGCGCAGGGCATCCGCTTTGGATTCGCCGGCGGCCAGCCGCCGGTAGAAGGATTCCACCAGGGAGGCGGTGGCCCGGTCCGAGACGGCCCACAGGCTGGCCGCCACCGACCGCGCCCCTGCCGCGCTGAACGCCTGGGCCAGCCCCGCAATCTCTGTGCCGGGCTGGTCCTCCCCTAGGGCGCTTCCACAGGCGGAGAGCATCACCAAGGAGACGCCCCGGAGGGGCAGGCCGTAGATTTCATCCAGGCGCAGGCTGCCGTTGAGGGCAATCGTGGAGGCGTTCGGGTCGGCGGCGCTGAGCAGGCCGTGGGCCGCGATATGGATAGCTCGGCAGCCTTCCGGGAGGCTCGACAACTGCTGCCGGGTGGCCTCCGGGCCGGTGTGAATGACGGTGTTGGGAAAGGCTTTGCGGACGGCCTCCGCCTCCAGCCGGGCACCGGGCAGCGACCCGTCGGGATCAGCGAGAGCCAGGGCGCGGTCTTTTTGCGGATCGAAAGGGGCAGGCTCCGGCCCGAACATATCGAGCAGTTCGCCGGAGGAGAGCAGAGAAACAGATTTCTCCTCCATCAGAAAGCGCAGGCTCCCTTCAGGGGTCTCCCGTGCCAGCGCCCCGAAGGGCAGATACCAGAGCGCCCCGGTCGGGGCGACCGCCAGCCGGGATGTCCGCCCCAGCTCGCTCTCCACCGGCTCGATCAGATAGGCGTACATCCGCAGAAGGGTGTCCTTGAGAGGGGCGATCTCCTCCGCATAGGAAGGGGCGGCATCGGCTCTCCAGTTGCCGGGGGAGGGGACGGGCTGGCCCAGCCGGACCCGGCGCTCGCAGCGGGCGATGCTCTGGCGGAACTGCCGCACCAACCCCTCCAGGGCGTCCCGTGAGACGGGCAGGGATCGGACGATCACCCGGTCGCGGCGCACCAGAAAGATATAAAGCTGTGTCTCGCCGGGGAGATATTCGAGCAGGGCGCTTCCTTCGGGCAGCCGCTCCTGGAGGCGGATCAACTGCGTGGGCTTAATCGGCAGGAGCCGGTCGTAGTCGCGGTTCCACCGGCGGATATCGTTGGCGGCGGCCAGGAACGCCTCTTTGGTGTCGGCCAGCAGGCGGGAGGCCCGGATCGGCTGGCCGGTCAGAGGAGCCTCCTCGCGAAGCGCCTGCCGCGCAGTCGGGGTGTCCAGCCGGTCCGCTTCGGCCAGCAATGCCGATACCCGGGTGTCGCCTGCCGACCCAGCCCGATGGAGAGCGGTCAGGAGCCGGGCGGAGCGGCCCCGCTTGAGATAGGCCAGGGCCTCGGCGGGGCGGTTTTCTTTCAGGCTGAGCAGGATGAGCTTTTCGTAGAAAGCCGCAGCGGCCTCCTCGCGTTCCTGCGGCTGTTCCTGTCCTGGGGCGGGAGTTTTTAGCAGGGCCAATGCTTCTTCATACTGGCGGATCGCTCCCGCAGCATCGCCTGTTCGGGCCAGCGCATCGGCCCATTTGCCCTGACGGGCCGACAGGTCGCGCCGGCCCAGGCCGTTCTGCCGGGTAAGGGCGACCGCTTCCTCCAGGATGCCCGCCGCCTCTCCCGGTTCGAGCCGGGCCAGGTTGTCCAGGGCTTCCAGAAGAGTCGGGATGTCTTCCAGCCTACGGGCAAGGGTCGCAGCGGATCGGTAATGGGAGATAGCCCTATCGGGGATCTCCAGGCTTTCCCAGAGCGCGGCGATCCGGAGCAGGCTTTGAGTCATATCGCGGCCATCGCTGCCCGATTCGGCATGGGCCAGAATATCCTGGAAGGCTTTGTCCAGCTTTCCCGCATCTTTTAGGGATGCCTGCCGTTCGGCCCGGCTCCAGAGCGCCGATTCCACGGCGGCCCGGTCCTTCGACTGCCGGGCGGCAGCGACGGCTTCCTCGTCCAGGCGGAGCGATTCATTGCGCCGGTCGTCCTGCCAGGCGGCTTCGGCAAGCTGCTCCAGGGCGACGGCCAAAAGGCGGGCCTCTTCGGGCTGCAAGCGGGTTCGGCGGCGGAGCCTGTCGGCCAGTTGGCGGTTGGCGGCCAGGAGACGACCTTCCTGCTCTTCGCGTTCTTTCTGCCATCGCTGTGCATCGGCCAGGCGACCCTGGCGGCGGGCGAGGATTTCCAGGGTGGAAAGGCTTTTCACAAGCAGATCGTGCCGGCCCAGAGAGACGGCGATCTCGCGGCCTTCGTCGGCCCACCGGACGGCTTCCTCGGGAGCGTCGGGGGCGCGGCCTGCGGCAAAGAGAAGGTCGGCGGCGAGGGCTGCCCTGTCCTGCCCCTGGCGGCGCAGGGCGAGGGCCTCGCGGTAGGTGGAGAAGGCTCCGGCTGACTCGCCCATCATCTCCTGGGACTCCCCCGCGGAGCGCATGGCCTGGGCCGCCCGGTCGAAGGCCTTGAGCGAGCGCCAGAGATAGGCCGCCTCCCGGCAGGTGGCGAAGGCCGTGGCCGTCTCTCCCTGGCGACCGTAGAGGTAGGCCATATCCTCCAGGGCCAGGGCCATCTGCCTCCGGCAGCCGTAGCGCTCGTAGAGGGAGAAGGCCCGTTCGTAGAAGACTTCCGCTTCCCGGAGGCGGCAGCCGCCGTAGGCGTTCAGGTCGGCCAGCCCGCGCAGGCAGGCGGCCAGGGCCATCTCCACACGGGACGACTCGGCTAGCGACTTGCACTTCAGAAGCGATTCCCCGGTCCGTGGGGAATGGGCCGAGAGCGCCCGGCGGTAGCCCTCGAAGGCCGATAGGAGGGCTTCCGGCGCTTTGCCAGGCCTGCGCGGGGCGAGGAGTCCGAGAAGGGCGGAGAGATGCGAGATATCGCTCTCCGAGCCGGGAGCGGTATCCCGGAAGAAGCGAAGCTCGCGGTAGAGTTCGGCGGCGGTTTCGGGGAAGCTGCGGACTAAGGCGCGGGCCGCTTCGGGGCGGCGGGCCGACAGATATCGCTGCAGCTGGCGGAGCATCTGGGGCTTTTCGGGAGCGCGGCGAGGGGCGGCGGCAAGCGGCGGGGCGCAAAGGCACAGCAGAGGCAGCAGGATTGAGACAAAGCGAGCGGGCCGCATGGCGCTTTCCTCCGGCGGTTTGCCCTGAAAAAAGGTAAAAATAGGACGCAAAGATGAAGAGGAAAGTTACAATCGAAGATAGGGTCTTGACAGGAAAGCGAGAGGATGCTATAGTATGTCAAGGTAAGTGGGCACGCATGGGATCGTCCATGCCCTTCCGGGTAGCGTAAGGAGGACATCTCTATGGTAGAGAATGTTGGTATCGAGCAGCTTCTGGACGCCACGATTGCCTACGATGCTTCGGACCTCCATCTGGTGGTTGGCGAGCCACCGACACTTCGGGTGCATGGGGGGCTGAAACGACTGACAGACTACGGAACGCTGGAAGAGTCGGACACGAAACGCCTCGTCGAATCCATTGCCAGGCCGCGCTCTATGAATGAGCTGGGCGAGGTGCAGGGGGCGGACTTCGGGTATACCTACGGCAACAAGGCGCGGTTCCGTGTCGCAGCATTCATTCAGAAGGGAACCATCGCGCTCAACATGCGCTTGATCCCCTACCGCCTTCTGAACTTCGAGCAGCTCGGCCTCAAGAAAAGCGTAATCGACCTGCTTTACCAGCCGAGAGGCCTTATCCTCGTAACCGGCCCGACAGGAAGCGGCAAGACCACCACCCTTGCCACGATGATCGACTTCATCAACACGAACCGCGACTGCCACATCATCACCATCGAAGACCCTATCGAGTACTACCACACGCCCAAGAAGTCCATCATCAGCCAGCGCGAGGTGGGCAACGATGTCCCCTCCTTCGCTGTCGGGGTGATCAAGGCCATGCGCCAGGACCCGGACGTGATCCTCGTCGGTGAGATGCGCGACCTTTCAACCATTTCCGCCGCCGTGACGGCAGCGGAAACCGGCCACCTGGTCTTCTCCACCCTGCACACCACCGGCTCCGCCCGTACGGTAGACCGCATTGTGGACGTTTTTCCCTTCGACCAGCAGGAGCAGATCCGCACCCAGCTTAGCGGCAACCTGATCGCCGTTATCTCTCAGTTGCTTCTTCCGAAGGCCGACGGCAAGGGCCGGGTTGCGGTGTATGAAGTCATGATTGCGACTGCTGCAATCCAGCACATGATCCGCGACAAGAAGACCCACAGTATCTTCTCTGCGATCCAGACCGGGCAGCAGTTGGGCATGCAGTCCCTCGACCATTCCCTTTGGGAACGCTATCAGCAAAACCTCCTCAGCCGCGACACCATCCTCCGCATGGCCGCAAAGCCGGAGGAACTTCTGGAGAAAATGGGCGAGCGCACGCCAACCGCAGCCCGTGCCCCTGCTTCGAAATAACCGACAGGGCGGGAATTTCCCGCCCTGCTTTTATTTGGCTGCTGCCGTCTCGTATGCTATCGTTTCCCCGATAAAGAGAAAATCGCTGCCGGCGCGGCGCGTTTTGAACGCCCGGAAGCGCAGAAACCGGGTCTGCGCCGGCTCTTTGAGGGGCAGCCAGAGCGAGCCGACCGCGCTTTCCCCCAGAGGAATCTCCGCGATTTTACGGTAGCGGATGCCGTCCTCGCTGGCGTATAGCTCCACTCGATCCGGATTGTAGCCGCTGCGGGTGGCCCCGTAACGCTGGGCGGCCATGCCGATAGTTTTGATTTCCCCCAGGTCGAGGGTCGTCGTAACGGCGATGCTCTGCCCTTCGACGGGAATGGGGTAGCCCGTCGAAAGGCCGTCCTCGTAAGGGCCGTCGATAACGCCGTCGGTCAGTTCGCCTCCGCTGTCCGGGTAGGCTCCCTGCGGGGCCGGCTCCAGAGTGTAGGGGCGGTGAAGGGCGATGTTTTTCTGTTGGGTGCGGTCGGGCGGGGGCTGTCGGCGCAGGCTGTCCAGCACGGCGCGGGCCTCCGGGTTCCCCTTCTCAGGCGGGAAGGGCGATTCGTTCAGGAGGTAGAGGGCTAGGGCGGTGGAGGCGAAGGCGTTCATCCAGCCGGTGTAGGCGGAATAGGGGCCGTAGAAAGGATCGTAGGGAGCGCCGTACTCCTCCCAGGCTTCCAGGTCGAAGCCGCGCATCCAGGCCCCTTGAAGGCGCGGGTCGCTGTCCTGGCTCTGGATTCGCGCCAGGTAATCCCCGATCCTGTGGAACGCCTCCAGGCAACGCCAGTCTCCAGTCGCTTTGTAGGCCCACCATGCCTGGAGCAAGAGATGAGGGACGGTATAGAGCTGATCGGTCAGCGGTTCGCCGGGCAGGGTGCCGATGGAGCAGTCGTTGATAAAGGCATACTGGAAATCGTGGCCTCCGGTGCGGGGAACGCCGTAACGCCGGACATCCGGGTTTTTCAGATACGCCTGCCAGGACTGGAGGAGCGTTTCCCTGAGCTTCGGATCGGGGTTCAGGAAGAGGGCGAAAGGAAGTCCTCTCTGGATCGCCTGGTGTCCCCGCGTTCGGGCGCAGGTAAGAGCCAGTTCGCGGTACAGTGGGTCGCCCGATACCCCGGCGGCCCAGGCCCAGCGGATCAGGTCGAAATCCACGAACATCCCCTGCCGGAACTGGCGGTAGGCGGCCCGGCCCAGAGCGTCCAACTCCACCGGCTCGATGGCATGGCGAGCGATAACGCCGTCCTCCTGGGCGACAGCGCGGCAGAGTTCCGTCGTTTTCAGACCGGCCTCCAGATAGCGGCGGTCGCCGGTTCTGCCGTAAAGCCAGAGGAGGGCGACGGTGACACGGGTATTGTCGTCCCAGAAATAGAGAGTGTCCGATTTCTCGTAGAGCCACTTCCAGCCTCCGAAGGAGGCTTTCGAGGGATCGGCGAACTGGCTCGGCAGCATGGTATCGGCAATGCGGCGGGAGACGGCATGGTATTGTGTCTGCTCGGATACGTCTCCGTAGAGCCAGAGGGCCACCGCAGAGGCCGCATTGCAGTCCACGCGGTAGGGGCTGGGCAGGGCGTCATGGGGGCCGCCGTCCCAGGGGCCGCCGTCCAGCCAGGCCATACACCTCTGGGCATAGACCCCTCCAGAGCCGTCCCGGGCGGGCAGAACGCCGGAGCGCATGAACCACCGGATGTTTTGATCGAGAGCCTGCCGGTATTTCTCGCGCCTGGGGCTGACCTCCAGGAGAACCGCCGCCTTACGCCTGCTGACGGCGGAGGCGGCTTCGATATGCAGCCGGTGGTTTCCTGCGGGCGGGGTGAAAGCCCATTCGTACCGACCGTTCCGGCCCGGTCGGGCCGGAGGGAGGCGGAGATTCGCGCATCGGACGGCTACATGGACGCCCGGCGCAGTCCGGACGACCAGGCGCACGGGCTGGCCCGGTTCCTGCCATCGCCGCGGCTCCGTATGGGCGCTCAAAGGGATGTAATGCCGTTGGGCCTGCCGACGGATCGAGGAGGGCAGGGTGTAAAGAGCTGCCTGACGGAGGAGTTCTTCCCACCGGGCGGTCAGCCGGTAGCGGCGGGAGCGGAAATCCGAGAGCTTGGTGAGGGCCAGGAGGACGGTTCCTTTGCCGAACGGGATCTCCGCCAGGCCGGGAGACCGATCCTCCTCCGGGGGGGCCTGGGTTCCCCAGCCCGGGGCGAGCCTTTCGCTCCAGCGGCCTTCGGGGTGGCCGTCGGTAAGGAAGTGGCCGGAGTCGGGGAGGGAGGGGGTAGGGGAGAGGGTATAGGGTTTATGAAGAGCCAGGTTGCGGCCTGCGCTGTCGAAAACTTCCGTTTCGCCGATGAAGAGAAAATCGGCGACCGGACTCCGGCGGAATTTGATCGCCTGGAAGCGCACGTAGCGGGCCGGGCGCGGCGGGAAGGATATGTCCACACCGGGGAGAAGAGGGCTTCCGGCAGAGGTCGTGAGGGGCCGCCAGGTTTTGCCGTCCGCGCTGGTGGCGATTACAACCTTTTCCGGGCGGTAGTTCGGCTCCTGCGCCCCGTACCTCTGCGCGATGCGGCGGATGGCGTGAGTTTTTTGCAGGTCCAGGACGATCCGCACCCCCGGCTCCCGCCGGTAGAGGCGGTAGGTTCCCAGCGCTTTGCCGTAATCGAGAAGGCGTTTGGCTCCGGCAGGAGGGGCATAGGGCAGGAAGGCCGAGTTGTGTTCTTCCAGAAGGGCGTCTGCACCCAGCGTCCGGGTGGCCGGGTGGAGGCTGCGGACGAAGAGCCGCCTGAAGAAATCGCGCTGCGGCTCCGCTGAGGGCTTGACGCCGAACAGCGGCGAGGACTGCCCCCGTGAAAACTCGACATAGGCCCTGCCTCCGGCCCGGACGAAGCCTTCCAGCCCTTTTTGCTGTGCCGGCGTCAGCGTATTTGGCCGGGGGTACTGGAGAGAGCAGACAATAACCGCCCAAACGCCGCCCGGCTTCAGCGTTTCGAGGGCCTTCAGGGAATCGGAAGCGCGATAGGGTATCCCCATCAGCCTGAACGTTTCCTCATATTCACAGGGGCCGCTGCGGATGAGGAGGACAGCCCCGGACGCCCGGGCGGAACAGGCGGCGAGCAGGAGGAGGACGATAAGATAAGAGCGTATCATGGGCGAGCCTCGCAGATTGATGAGGGGCATTATGTCTCGCGCGCTATTCAGGCCGCTTCAGCCGTAGCGTCTCCCCATCCTGAACGAAATCCTGTTCGTCCTCGTCTCCGGAGATCAGGTAGTGGGAATCGAGGTCGATATAGTGGAAGGATCCGGTCCCGCAGGCCAGGTGAACGGCCATGGAGGAGCCGAGGGCGGATTCCAGCATACAGCCCAGCATCAGCTTCCACCCGGCGGCACGGGCGATGGCGATGATCTCCAGCGAATCGCGGATGCCCGATTTCGCCAGCTTGATATTGAACCCATCGGCGGCCTCCGCTTTCACCAGGCGGAGGGCATCCTGCGGGGTGAGGACGGATTCATCGGCGATGATGGGCACGGGGGATCGGCTGGTGACCTGAGCCAGGCCGTCCAGGTCGGTGCAGGAGACCGGCTGCTCGAAGCACTCCACCGGAACGCCGCTTCCGGCCAGCCACTCGATGAACACCACCGCCTCCTCCGCCGAGAATGCCTGATTGGCATCGATTCTCAGGAGCGCGCCCGGGACGGCCTCCCGGACCGCCAGCACGCGCCGGGCTTCTTCCTCTACGCCCAGACCGCCGACTTTGAGCTTCAGATGGCGGAATCCCCGGTCGAATGCGTCCCAGGCCAGCCGGGCTGTCTCGTCAGGCGGAGCGATTGAGATGGAAAGGTCGCTTTTGACCTCCTGACACGCTCCTCCCAGGAGGCGGCAGCGGGGAACCTTCCAGGCGCGGGCGAGCGCGTCGAAGAAGACTATCTCCGCCAGGGCGCGGGCGGAATGGCGATCCGGGAGCAGCGATTTCAGGGCGTTCGAGAAGGCGAAAAGGCCGTCGTAGTCTTCCCCGCAAAGCCGGTCCGCGCTTCCGGCGATGTCCTGCAATACCGTGTCCTGAGTCTCCCCGGTGACATAGCTGCGGGGCGACACCTCGGCCCGGCCCCGGCTCCCGTCCTCCAGCAAAGCGGAGGCCCGCACGTTATAGGCCACCTCTGACCTGCCCTGCGCGGTTTCCCACAGGCCTCGCAGAGGGGCATTATACGCTTCGGCGCTCAGGCTTAGCAGGCGCATCGGCTTACTCCTTTCATCCCTGATCCTCACCACCACTATAGCACGGCAGAAAGCAGTTGTCAACAGGAACCCTCCTGTCGCCTTGCAGGAAAACCACTATAAATGGCGAATATTTTGATAATTTTACTTGACATGCCGGGCGAAAGCGCGTACCATGGTTAGCAGGAATTATAATCCATTGCAGGCGCTCTCATAAGGGGTGCCGCGAACAGCGAAGGAGGGTTTGTCTTGGTGCATACGATTACGCTCATCCGCGGGGATGGGACGGGGCCGGAACTGGTGGAAGCGGCCCGGAGGGTGATTGAGGCAACAGGCGTAAAGATCGACTGGGAGGTGCATGACGCCGGGATAGAGGTGATGGAGCAGCATGGAACGCCCCTGCCGGAGCATGTGCTGGAATCGATCCGGCGCAACAAGGTGGCCCTGAAGGGGCCGATCACCACCCCTATCGGGACAGGGTTCCGGTCGGTCAATGTGGCGCTTCGCCAGGAATTGAGCCTGTATGCTTGCCTGCGCCCGTGCAAGTATTATCCGGGAATTCGCTCCAAATACGAGGATGTCGACCTGGTGGTGGTGCGCGAGAACACCGAAGACCTCTACGCCGGGGTGGAATACGATCTCGGCAGCGAGGAGGCCCGGCGTATCATCGAGATGGGGAAGGGGAAGATCAGGGAGGATTCGGCCATCAGCATCAAGCCGATCTCGGTCACCGGAACGCGCCGGATCGTGAAGTTCGCCTTCGACTATGCGGTCGCCAGCGGGCGCAAGAAGGTGACCGCGGTGGCGAAAGCCAATATCATGAAATTTACCGATGGGCTTTTCTACCGGGTCGCCCGGGAGGTCGCCAAAGAGTATGAAGGGCGGATCGAGTATGAGGAGCGGCTGGTAGACAATATGTGCATGCAGCTCGTCCAGAAGCCCGAACTCTACGATGTGCTGGTGATGGCGAACCTCTATGGCGATATCCTCTCCGACCTGTGCGCCGGACTGGTGGGCGGGCTGGGCGTCGCTCCGGGGGCCAATATCGGCGCAGAGGCCGCCCTCTTCGAGCCGACCCACGGCTCCGCGCCGCGTTACAAGGGGATGAACAAGGTCAACCCGACGGCCCTCATCCTCTCCGGGATGCTGATGCTCCGCCACATCGGGGAGAAGGAGGCCGCCGACCGCCTGGAGGGGGGAGTCGCGAAGGTCATCGCCGAAGGCCGGCAGGTCACCTATGACATGAAACCCGACCGCAACGACCCGACCGCCGTGGGGACCGGCCAGATGGCCGACGCCATCATCCGGGCGATGGAAGAAGGGTAGTGATGGCCTCTCACCCCAACATCGCCGACCGTTCGGAAAGCTGCCTCCTGGTGGTGGATATGCAGGAGCCGTTCCTGAAGGCCATCTACGAGCGGGATCGCCTTGTTTCCGGGGTCAAAAAGCTGACCCAGGCGGCGGCCATCCTGAAGATCCCCGTTCTCGTCACGCTCCAGTATGCGGAGCGCATGGGAGACACGATCCCGGAGATACGGGAAACCATCCCCGGCTACCGGGCGGTGGATAAAATGACCTTTAGCTGCTGCGGCGCGGAGCCGTTCCGCAAAGAACTGGAGGCCCTGGGCAGGAAGACGGTGGTGATCTGCGGCCTGGAGGCCCATATCTGTGTCAATCAGACCGTCCACGACCTACTGGTCGCAGACTACCGGCCCCATGTGCCTGCCGATGCCGTCTCATCCCGCCGCCCCTCCGACTGGCAGGCCGGCCTTCACAAGGCCGACCGCTCCGGTGCCGTGCTGACCTCCACCGAAGCCGTTCTCTTCGAGTGGCTTCAACGGGCCGGCACACCGGAATTCAAAGAGGTGCAGCGGCTGGTGAAGTAATGAAGGTTAAAAGCACCCTCCAACCCCCCGAGCTTCGGGGGGCTGAATGCCTGCGATCTTTTGGCACTCTCTCAAAGTCCCCCAAGACCGGCTCTCCCCGCCGAAGCCCAGCGAGGGGATGGGGGCGGTTAGCCCTTGAGCAAGGCGATGGGGGTGGTTGGCTCTGCAAAGGAGTGAGTTCGAAGATCGAGCGATAAAAGGAAAGGAGACGCTTATGGATACGATGGAGGAAAGGGCTGCAGTGCGGGATAAGGACATTATGATGGCTCCAGCGGAGATCCGGATCGCCCCGCCGCGAGGGTTCAGCCGGGCCGCTTATGTGAAGAATATGGAGGAATACGAGAGCCTCTACCGGGAAGCCGAGATGGATCCGGAAGGGTTCTGGGCGCGGGTGGCCGGGGAACTGGCGTGGTTCAAGCCCTGGGAACAGGTGCTGGACTGGCAGGTGCCCTTTGCCGAGTGGTTTGTGGGCGGCCAGTTGAACGCCTGCTACAACTGCCTGGACCGGCATATCTCGACCTGGCGCAAGAACAAGGCGGCCCTCATCTGGGAAGGCGAGCCGGGCGATACGCGCATCCTCACCTATCTGGAGCTCTACCGTGAGGTCTGCAAGTTCGCCAATGTCCTGAAGCGGCTCGGTATCCGTCCCGGCGACCGGGTAGCGATCTACATGCCCCTTGTCCCTGAAGCGGTGGTCGCGATGCTCGCCTGCGCCCGCATCGGCGCGCCGCACACCGTCATTTTCGCAGGCTTCAGCGCGGAAGCTGTCCGGGACCGGGTCCTGGACGCTCAGGCCAAGCTGGTCATCACCGCCGACGGCGGCTACCGGCGCGGCAAGGTGATCCCCCTGAAAGAGCGTGTGGATGAGGCCCTGGGCGACGATTCCCCGGCCAACCGGGTGATCGTCCTTCAGCGCACCGGCGCTCCGGTTACCATGCGCCCCGAGCGCGACCACTGGTGGCATGACCTGATGAAAGACGTGACTGCCTCCGGCTGTCCCGCCGAGCCGGTCGATTCGGAACATCCTCTCTATATCCTCTATACGTCTGGGACCACCGGCAAGCCCAAAGGCATCCTCCATACCACCGGCGGCTATATGGTCGGCACGTACTATACCACCAAGCTGGTTTTCGATCTGAAAGAGGAGGATATCTACTGGTGTACTGCCGATGTCGGCTGGGTGACCGGGCACAGCTACACGGTCTATGGCCCGATGGCGAACGGGGCCACTGTGGTCGCCTACGAGGGCGCTCCCGATTACCCGGAGCCGGACCGGTTCTGGAAGATCATCGAAGACCATCAGGTCAGCATTTTCTATACCGCCCCGACCGCCATCCGCTCCTTTATGAAATGGGGGGAGGAGTGGCCGCAGAGGCGCGACCTGCGGAGCCTGCGCCTTCTGGGAACGGTGGGCGAGCCGATCAACCCGGCGGCCTGGGAATGGTACAACCAGACCATCGGGCGAGGTCGCTGCCCTATCGTCGATACCTGGTGGCAGACGGAAACCGGTATGATCATGATCAGCCCCCTTCCCGGCGCGATCCCCGCCAAGCCCGGCTCCGGAACCCTGCCCTTCCCCGGTGTGATCGCCGAAGTGGTGGATGAGGGAGGCCGCCCCGTCCAGCCCGGCAAGAAGGGCCTTCTGGTCATCCGCCGTCCCTGGCCTTCCATGTTGCGTGGCATCTGGGGCGACCCCAAACGCTACCAGCAGCAGTATTGGAGCCAGTTCCCCGGCATCTACCTCACCGGAGACGGGGCCGTGCAGGACGAGGACGGCTACTTCTGGCTTCTGGGCCGGGTGGACGATGTGCTGAACGTTTCCGGCCACCGGCTGGGGACGGCGGAGGTGGAATCGGCGCTGGTCTCTCACCCCACCGTTGCTGAGGCCGCGGTCATCGGCAGGCCCGATGAGATCACCGGCCAGGCAGTCGTGGCCTTCGTGACTCTCAGAGGCAGCATCGCCGGCGACGACAAGCTCAAGTCCGATCTCCAGGATCATGTCGGCAGGGTGATCGGCTCCTTCGCCAAGCCCCGCGAGATCAAATTCGCGGCGGCCCTCCCCAAAACACGGAGCGGCAAGATCATGCGCCGCATCCTCCGTAAAATCGCCGTCGGCGACCCCAGCGTGGGTGATATCACCACCTTGGAAGACCCCACCCTGATCGCCCGGCTGCGAGAGGAAGAAGATTAGTACTACAACGACGGTTTTTGGGGTATACTTTTCATAGGGAGAAGCGACTCCGGGAGGGGACCTATGGAAAGGGTCGAGTTTGAACGGGTGTGTGAAGCGTTTTGGGCCTTTCATGCCGAGTTCGCGC
>JADLDR010000211.1 GCA_020846535.1 Armatimonadota bacterium
GCGCCCGGCCTGGCGGTGGGGCGCTATGCATCGCGCCCCTACAGTGGGAAACGGGACTGGCCCCGGGCGAGGGGGCAACTTGGGTTAATTATACCATTATTAGAACGCCAAGCAAACAATCTCCCGACGATGCCCCCTTCCTCTTCCCCTTTCACCCCCAAAATTTCCTATCCAAACTCCGGTACTGCACCGCCTCCGCCACATGCGCCAGCCCGATCTGCTCGGTCCCTTCCAGGTCGGCTATCGTCCGGGACACTTTCAGGATCCGGTCGTAGGCCCGCGCGGAGAGGTTCAACTGGTTGATGGCCGCCCGCAGCAGGCCCTTCACCTCCTCGCTCAGGGGGCAGCACTCGTGCAGATGGCGCTCGGTCATGCGGGCATTGCAGTGGAGCCGGCCTGCCTGGAACCGCTTCGCCTGCCGCCTGCGGGCCGCCTCGATGCGCTGGCGGATCGCCTGCGAGCCTTCGCCCTGGA
This sequence comes from Armatimonadota bacterium, assembly GCA_020846535.1. Classification (GTDB taxonomy): domain Bacteria; phylum Armatimonadota; class JADLDR01; order JADLDR01; family JADLDR01; genus JADLDR01. Next base: position 475 of record JADLDR010000211.1, read on the forward strand.
GGGGGCGCAGGAGTTCCTCCTGCTTGAGGCGGGGCACTTCGATGTGAATATCGATCCGGTCCAGGAGGGGGCCGGAGACCTTTTGCAGGTAGCGGTGGATCTGCTGCGGGGCGCAGGCGCACTGGCGCAAAGGGTCGCCGAAGAAGCCGCAGGGGCAGGGGTTCATGGCGGAGACGAGCATGAACTGGGCCGGGTAGGTGAGGGTGGCGCTGACGCGGGCGATGGTGACCGAGCCGTCCTCTATGGGCTGGCGCATCACCTCCAGCGCATCCCGCCGGAACTCGGGCATCTCATCCAGGAAGAGAACGCCGTGATGGGCCAGGCTGACCTCGCCGGGCCGGGGCACGCTGCCCCCGCCCACCAGCCCGGCATCGGAGATGGTGTGATGCGGCGACCGGAAGGGCCGGGCGGTGATCAGGGCCGACTGGGCGGGCAGGGAGCCGCTGACGGAATAGATTTTGGTCACATCCAGGGCCTCCTCCAGGGTGAGGGCGGGCAGGATGGTGGGGAGCCTGCGGGCCAGCATCGTTTTGCCCGAACCCGGCGGCCCGACCATGATCAGATTGTGCCCGCCTGCTGCCGCCACCTCCAGGGCGCGTTTGACGTGCTCCTGGCCTTTCACATCGGCAAAATCCACCGGATAGCTCGGTTCCAGCGAAAGGGCCGGGTCCTCCGTTTCGAGGGAAGGCGGGGGCGTTTCCGGGTGGTTGAAATATCCTACCACCTGTGCCAGATTGTCCACCGGGTAGACCGCCACCTCCCCGACCACGGTCGCCTCCCGCCGGTTGCGGGCCGGGACGATCACCCGCTTCTTTCCGGTCTGCCGTGCATGGAGGGCGATGGGCAGCACTCCGCTGACCGGATTGACCGCGCCCTCCAGCGAAAGCTCCCCGACCACCACCGTCTCCCCGGAATCCTTGTGGACAATCTGGCCCGTGGCGGCCAGTATCCCCAGCGCAATCGGCAGATCGAAGGCCGGGCCTTCCTTGCGCGTGTCCGCAGGGGCCAGATTGACTGTGATGCGCTGGGCCGGAAAATAATACCCGGAATTGCGGATCGCCGCCCGCACCCGCTCCCGCGATTCCTGCACGGCGGCATCGGGCAGCCCGACCACGTGAAACTGCGGCAGCCCGTTGGAAATATAGACCTCCACCTTCACCGGATAGGCGTTGACCCCCAGCAGCGCGCTCGACTCCACCTGTGCCAGCATAAGCTGTTCCCTCCATTGCAGCATGCAGTTTCGTTAATAGTAACATGATTGCCTAAAAATGTCAAGTATAAATTTATAATAAATGCTATTGACGGGCGATTCGTCAGCGTGGTAAAATAGCCGAAAAGAACAGGCGAGGCATTCCCATGCGGAGAATCATCGATTTCAGAAGCGATACGGTCACCCTTCCGCCTCCGGCCATGCTGGAGGCGATGGCAAAAGCCGAGTTGGGCGACGACGGGCGGGAAGGGGATCCGACCACTCGGCGGTTGGAGGAACGTTGCGCCTGTCTGCTGGGCAAGGAGGCCGGGCTGTTCGTCCCCTCCGGCACGATGGGCAACCTGGCGGCTCTCCTGACATGGATCGAGCCGGGAGACGGCGTGGCGCTGGAGCGGGTGTGCCATATTCACACTTATGAAAGGGAAAGCCTGCGCCTGTCGGGAGGCCGGCCCTATCCGGCGGAAGGGGAGTTCGGCTATATGCCTCCGGAGAAGATCGAGGAATCTTTCCTCCGGGCCGAAGCGGATGGCCGCCGCGCCCGCCTGCTGTGCCTGGAAAACACCGGCAACCTGGCAGGCGGGGCCGCCGTAACGCCCGGGCAGATGGAGTCCATGGCGTCGGTGGCGAAAGAGCGCGGGGCCGCCGTCCATCTGGACGGGGCCAGGATTTTCAATGCGGCGGTGGCCCTGGATGTGGATCCAGCCGCGCTTGCGGCCAGGGCGGACAGCGTGATGTTCTGCTTCTCGAAGGGCCTGGCCGCCCCGGTCGGGTCCGTGCTGGTGGGGTCGGCGGATTTTATCGCGGAGGCCCGACAAAAGCGCAAAATCCTGGGGGGAACGATGCGGCAGTCGGGCGTGCTGGCCGCCGCCGCGCTGGTGGCCCTGGAGGAAAAGGATGAGCGCCTCCGAGAGGATCACGCCAAAGCCCGCCTCCTGGCCGAAGGGCTGCGAGCCGTTCCCTATCTGGACGTGAACTATCCCCCCTCCGGAACCAACATGGTCTTTATCTCAAGCCGCCTGCCGGAGCTTTCCAACCAGGCCGTCATCGACCATCTGACCCAACACAACATCAGGGCTTCGGTTTCCGCCATCGGCTGGATCCGCTTCGTCACGCACAAGGATGTCACCCGGGCGGATGTGGCGGAGGTTGTCGAGCGGCTGAAAACCTTATCCGCATCTCCAGGCAGTTAGCCCTCCACTGCTATCTCCGCCGCATATACCTGAGGATATCCGGAGGCGTCCGAGGTGTAGACGATCCGGCGGTGGTCGGGGCTGAAGGCCGGATGGGGATGAGTCCACTGCGGCCCGTAGATCGTGTCGGTTTTCATCTCCATCCAGCTCAACGATTTTTCCCGCTCGCTCGCGGCTGCGGCCCAGTCCCCCGCAAGGGCGTAGCGATCTTTCCTCCACTGGCTCCCCTGAGAGGAGCTCTGCGGATAGCAGACAGTGCGGTGTTCCCCGGTCCTGACATCCACCAGCAGCACCCCGATGTCCGGGTGAACAGTATCGCAAAGCACCGTCGCTCCGTCCCGGCTTCCCGAGATATGCCAGGCGTTCAGAGGGGCGATATCGCTGATCTCCCCTGTCGCGAGATTCAATTTCCGGAGCGCATAGGGCCAGCGGGTAAAGATGATATCGCTTCCGCTCCCCAGAAACGTTTCGTGGACGATGAACTCATCGTTGCCGTGCCGGTAGAGGCAGGTGTTGTCCGATCCGTCGATGCGGATGAGCCACATGCGCGGGGCGGGGTCCTGGGCGTACTCGATCAGGGCTGAATCGGACGGGTGGAATTGCGGGTGAATGATCGTGCGCGGGCAGCGGAAGATGATCTCGCTGCCGGAGCCGTCCGCCCGGCTGACAGCGATGCAGCTTTGCCCTTCCCATTTCAAAGCGGTGACGATATGCTGCCCGTCGCAGCTCAGGCTGCATTCCCCCATCTGCCCGCCCGGATAGCGGGCCACCCTTCGCTCCTCCAGAGTGTTCATATCAAGCGCCCAGGCCTCCCCTCCGGCAGTGTAATAAAACACCGTCCCATCGCGGGAGAGAACCCCGGACAGCCCGTGGATCCCTTCCCGGTCGGTCAGTTGCAGGATCGGCCCATCCGGAAAGGCGGCTCTGAAAAAATCGAACTTGCCGGAACGGCTGGAGGCGAAGAGAACATGCTTCGAGTCCGGAGTAAAGGAGGAAGTGAGGAAATAGAGGTTGTGGCTGACGGACGGGTGCGCTGTCACCTGCACGATCCGCGCCCCGGTTCGCCCATCCTCGAACCGGCGGCTTTCGGAGGGATGCTGTGTTCCCTTGCCATAAGCGGTCATAACGCCTCCCTGGTAGCGGGAAGAGGGGATTCATGGAAGGGCGCGCCGGGCCGCCCCTGCGGAGCCGCCGCATATTTCAGGAGTCGCTCTTCCATGCCGCCGCCCACTTCTGTGACGCCAAAAGTCCTGATAAGATACAATCGCTTTCCATTAGATTACGAATCTCGGGGCGGGAATCCTGCCTCGGCTTACGTCTTTGCAGGAGGAGGTTGCCCGCTGGATAGCCAATACTGAAAATACATTCTGAAAAAGAATCGTCTACGAGGAGGGTGCAGATGAAATACCGACACCTGGGAAAGACGGGATTGAAGGTTTCGGAGATTTGCCTGGGCAACTGGACCACGATGGGCGGCACGGTGGATGACGAGACGGCCCGGAAGATCGCGCATAAGGCATGGGAGGCGGGCATCAACTTTTTCGATACCGCCGATGTGTATGCGGGCGGCAAGGCGGAAACGGTCATCGGGGCCATCCTGAAAGATTTTCCCCGGGAGCAGGTGGTGCTGGCAACCAAGGTGCGGGGCCGCATGTGGGAGGGCGCAAACGGCGAGGGCCTTTCTCGGAAGCGGATCATGGCCTGTGTGGAGATGAGCCTGAAGCGCCTCCGGATGGATTACATCGATATCTATCAACTCCACTGGCCCGATCTCGAAACGCCCATCCAGGAAACCATGGAGGCCCTCGATATCCTGGTGCGGCAGGGGAAAGTACTTTATATCGGCTGTTCCAACTACTCCACCGAACAGGTGCGGGAGGCGCTCCAGTGCTGCGACCGCTTCGGGCTGACGCGGTTCGTTTCCCATCAGCCGGTCTACAATATGTTCAACCGCGGCATCGAGGAATCGCTGATGAAATACTGCGCCATGGAGGGAGTCGGGTTCATCGTCTACAGCCCCCTGGCGCAGGGGCTTCTGACCTCCAAATATCTTTCCGGCAAAGCGCCGGAGGGCAGCCGCGGGTTCGGGAACGAGAACTGGGAAAAGAACCTGCTGACCTCCGCCAACCTGGCGGCGATGGAAAAACTCAACGCCCTGGCTCGGAGAAAGGGCATCGCGCTTTCTCAACTGGCCCTGGCCTGGATTCTGAGGCATCCGGAGATCGCATCCTGCATCATCGGGGCCAGCCGCCCCGATCAGGTCGAGGAAAACGCCGCCGCCGTAGAGGTGGAAATCACCGATGAAGAGATGAAGGAAATCGAGGGAATCCTACAAGATCGGGCAAGGGTGTCATAGGCTTTCACAGACAACCGGACACGATCTTTGTGCAGGGTAGGGACGCACGGCTGTGCGCCCCATCGCGATCCAGATAAGGGTGACTGTCCCGCCGGGGCGGGGTTCGGGGCTTTGATAGACCGTTACCTAACCCCCCGGCCCCCTTCCCGAAACGGGCAGGGGGAGTGGATAGTGCTGTCAATGACCGCACCCTCTCTCCCCCTCTCCCCGGAGGCGCTCCGGCGCATCCCTTGGGTTTCGGGGAGAGGGGCCAGGGGAGAGAGGTCACCCAGGCCAGGGGAGAGAGGTCATCCATCTCCCAGGAACGGAGAATCTCTGAATACCTATAGGGCGCACGGCTGTGCGCCCGCCATCTCCATTGAAAAAGCGGGGAGCCGTCAAGCTCCCCGCTTTTGAAGTTTTGCGCTTCAGCCGGTTTTACCAGCGCCGGTCTCGCGAACGGTTATCGCTGCTCCCGCCGTAGCCGCCGCCACGACCGCCGCCGCCACCGCTCCCGCCGTAGCCGCCGCCACGACCGCCGCCGCCACCGTAGCCGCCGCCACCGCCGTAGCCGCCGCCACCGCGGCGCTCGGTGCGAGGACGAGCTTCATTGACAGTCAGCACGCGGCCCTGAAACTCCTTGCCATGGGTGGCATCGATGGCGGCCTGCATGTTCTCGGCAGGCAGGTCCACGAAGCCGAACCCGCGGCCCGCGACGATCCGCGCCTCGGAAACCGGGCCGTAGGGGTCGAACAGCTCGCGAAGCTCATCTTCGCTGGTGCTGTAGGAAAGATTCCCTACATAAAGGCTCTTGGTACTCATACTTGCTTCTCTCTTTCTCGGGAAGAAACTTCCCGCACGATTTCGGTTGCATCCCAGGCACGGTCGATGCGGTCGGTCCATTCCATACGAGAAAGAGTACGTCCGCTCAGACAAATCCCATGCAACCGAAGGCTGACCTTTCTATTATACCTCAAGTATCTATGAAAATCCGCTTTTTGAAACATTTTTATTCAATTATTTTTAAGCGAATAGGCTCCAAGTTTTGAGGGAGGGAACTTATCGGCGTCATGGGCCGTCCAAATGGATTGTGTGAGTTTGCGGCGGTGATTTCATCCGGGAAAGAAGGAGTCCTATGGCTCTGGTGGCGGTCGAAAATCTGACGAAAACGTTCGCGGTGGCCGAGCGTCAGGCCGGGATGTGGGGGGCCGTCCGCGGGCTGGCGCGGCGGCGCTACCGCACGGTAACGGCCCTGAAAGGCGTCTCCTTCGCCATCGAGGCGGGGGAACTGGTCGGCTATATCGGGCCGAACGGGGCGGGCAAATCCACCACCGTCAAAGTGCTGTCCGGCATCCTGGTTCCCGACAGCGGGACCTGCCGGTCGCTGGGGTTCGTCCCCTGGAAAGGCCGGATCGAATACGTCAGCCGCATCGGGGTGGTGTTCGGGCAGAGAACGCAGCTCTGGTGGGATTTGCCGGTGATCGAATCCTTCGATCTGCTGCGCGATATATACCGGGTCGGGAAGGAGCGTTACGCCCGGACCCGCGACGACTTGGTGGGACTGCTCGATCTTACACCTCTCCTCGATACGCCCGTCCGTCAGCTCAGCCTGGGCCAGCGGATGCGCTGTGAGATCGCCGCCTCCCTGATCCACGAGCCTGCCCTTCTCTTCCTGGACGAGCCGACCATCGGACTGGATGCTGTCTCCAAGCTGGCCGTGCGCGATTTTATCAAGCGCCTGAACCGCGAGCAGGGCGTAACGGTTATTCTCACCACGCATGATATGGACGATATCGAGGCCCTTTGCAGCCGGGTTATCCTGATCGGTCAGGGGCAGATCCTTTCGGACGGAACCCTGGAAGAACTCCGGGAGCGCGTCACCCGGGAGCGGTGGCTGATCATCGACCTCTCGAACGGCGAGGAACCGGTTGGCGATGAGGACGCCGACGTATACCGGCGCGAGGGCCGCCGTGTGACCCTGCGCTTCGATCCCCAGCGCATCTCTCCGGCAGACCTCATCCGTCGGATCACCGCCCGCTACCCGGTGAGTGACCTTTTCGTGCAGAACCCGCCCATCGAGGAGATCATCGCCCGGCTTTACGGGGCGAACCGCCTGTGAAACCCTATCTCGCCCTCCTCAGCGCCCGCTTCAGGATGCTTCTCCAGTACCGGGCGGCAGCCGCCGCAGGGTTCGCCACCCAGCTTTTCTGGGGCTACATCCGGCTGATGATTTTCGAGGCGTTTTACCGTTCCGCCGCCGGGCCGCAGCCGATGGCCTGGGCGGAGGTGGTTCCCTATATCTGGCTCGGGCAGGCGATGCTGGGGATGATGCCCTGGAACGCGGACAGCGATATCCGCGCCATGATCCGGACCGGCACGGTTGCCTGCGAAATGGTCAGACCCCTGGACCTGTACGCCTACTGGTATACCCGCGCCCTCGCCATCCGCAGCGCCCCGACCACGCTCCGGGCCGCGCCCCTGTTCGTTTTGGCCGGCCTCTTCGGAGGCATGACCCCTCCGCATTCCTGGGAGGCCGCCGCTGCATGGGTGGCCGCCACCGCAGCCGCGCTTTTTCTCAGCGCCGCTATTTCCACCCTGCTCAATATCACGCTCCTCTGGACTATCGCGGGGGATGGGATCGTGCGGCTGGCCCTGGCCCTGGTGATGCTCTTCTCCGGCCTGGTCATCCCGCTGCCGCTCTTTCCGGATTGGGCGCAGCCTGTCCTGCGATGGATGCCCTTCGGCGGGGTGATGGATGCGCCTTTCCGCCTCTATGTGGGCCATACCCCGCCGGGGCGTCTTCCTCTCGTGCTGGCCCATCAGATCGGCTGGACCGTCGCTCTGGCGCTCCTGGGGCGCTTTTTGCTCTCCAGGGGAACGCGGCGGCTGGTGGTTCAGGGAGGGTGAGATGAGGGATTCGGTCAGGCTCTATTTCCGGTATATCGGGATTTCGATCCGGGGCCAGATGCAGTACCGCGCCTCGTTCCTGATGCTGGCGCTGGGACAGTTTTTCATCACCGCCGGGGAGTTTATGGGGATTCTTGCGCTCTTTCATCGCTTCGGCAGCCTGCGCGGGTGGCAGTTGCAGGAGGTGGCGCTCTTTTACGGCATCACCCATGTTGCCTTCTCGATAGCCGATGCCGCCGGGCGTGGCTTCGATGTCTTTCCAGCGATGGTGAAAAGCGGGGATTTCGACCGCCTGTTGTTGCGCCCCCGTAGCACGGCCCTTCAGGTGGCGGCCCAGGAGATGCAAATGATGCGGATCGGGCACTTTTTGCAGGGCTTGGCCGTCCTGCTGTGGGCCGTCAGCGCCCTGAACATCGAGTGGACGGCAGGCAAAGCGGCTCTGACGGTCGGCGCGATTGCGAGCGGGGCCTGCATCTTCTACGGCCTTTTCGTCCTCCAGGCCACCCTCGCGTTCTGGACTGTCGAATCCTTGGAGATCATGAATACCGTCACCTACGGCGGCGAGGAAACGGCGCAGTATCCCCTCACGATCTATCGCCCCTGGTTCCGCCGCTTCTTCACCTTCGTTGTTCCTCTGGCCGCCATGAACTATATCCCGGCCAGCGCCATTCTCAGCCGTCCCGGCCTCTCCTCCCTGGCTCCCCGGGCCGCCTGGCTCTCCCCCCTAATCGGCTTCCTCTTCCTGTTTGCCTGCCTCCAGGTCTGGAAGCTAGGCGTGAGGCATTACAGGTCTACGGGCAGTTGACGGCATTATCCTTTGCCCCGCTTCTCGTTCCATTCCACCCATCGGTTGCCCAGGGTGATGCCCTGCTCCACCAGAGGGTCGGGAAGGCCCAGCGATTCCAGGCGTCTGGCAATCCACGATTCGAGCCGGTCTTCCAGGGAGCGGGCGAGATCGGGATGGGTATCGATGAGATTGATTTCTTCGCCGGGGTCGTGGGAGAGGTCGTAGAGTTCGCGTACGGGGGAGCCATGGAGGTCCGGCTGGCGGGAAAGGATGAATTTGTGGCGGTCGGTGCGGAGACCCCATTTGGCCTGCCAGGTGCATTCCCCCAGCACGACCGCATCGTAAAGCGGCTCGACGCTTTCCCCGGTAAGGATCGGAACCAGGCTTTGGCCTTCCGTCTCCGGAGGGATTTTGGCTCCGGCAGCATCCAGAAGGGTAGGGGCCAGGTCCGGATGCTGTGCCATCGGTGTGAAGCGGGAACCGGGAGCCGCCCTGCCGGGCCATCGGACGATCAGGGGAACGCGGATATTGCATTCGTACAGTCCGTGGTGGTCGAAAAAGATATCGTGCTGGTACATGCTCTCGCCGTGGTCGGCGGTCAGGAGTACCAGGGTGTCTTCGGCGGCTCCCGTTTCGTCCAGGGCTTCCAGGAGCCGGGCGATGCCATCGTCCAGGTAGCGAATCTCCCCGTCGTAGAGGCTGACGATATATTCCGCATCGGTCACGTAGCCGCCGAGTTTGGGGAACCAGAAGTCGCGCCACATCTCCCCGAAAATCTGCCGGTCCATCGCCTCCAGCGATTTGTTGGCCGGGTCGAACGGGTCCCCCTGATAGAAGAGGTTGCGGTAGCGGGCAGGCGGTAGGTAGGGGGTATGCAGGTCCCAGTAGTGGATAAAGAGGAAAAACTTTTCGCGGGCGTGCATCTTGAGCCAGGGAATAGCCCGCCGGTTGATCTCATCGCAGGTGACCATCAGCCCCAGCCGGTGCCTGCGGGCGGGATTGATGTAAAACTCGTATCCCCGGGCGAACCACCGCTTGATGTCGTAGAGGTTATCGATGGCGCAGGTGGTATAGCCTGCCCGCTCCAACTGCTCCGGCAGAAAGGGCAGCCGGTTGTCCAGGTCCGCCGCCCCGCCGTGTGTGACGATCCGGTGGGCAATCGGGTGCATGCCGGTATAGATCGTGGCATGGGCCGGGGTGGTGGGAATCCCAGGGGCCAGACAGTTCTCGAAGAGCATGCCCTCCGAAGCCAGCCTATCTACCGTCGGGCTGGTCGGGCGGTGATACCCGTAACACCCCAGATGATCCGCCCTCAGTGTATCGATATCGATGAGAACGATATTCATGATAAAATGGATAAGGGCTATGAAACCGGATATCGAGGAATAAGATTTTTCTTACCGGAGGATTCGACATCGATGTCATTGCGAGGAGCGTAGCGACAAAGCAATCTCCAGACTTTCGCTCACGAACAGAGTCTTCGCGTGTATTGGCTACGCCGGAGATTGCCGCGTCGCTTCGCTCTTTATAAGGACAGCGATACGGCATTCTGGTTGCGAAAAGGCTTTACCCGAAGTTTACAGATAGCCCAGGTTTGCCAGCCGCTCCTGGATTTTTTCCTCTTCCTCGGGAGAGTAGACCGGTTCTTCAGCAGGGGAGAGGTAACCCAACTCTTCCAGCTTTGCCAGGACGCGCCCGGCGCTGGCCTCCGGGCTTTCGCGCTCGGTGTGAAGCCAGACTTCGGGATGGAGGGGATGCTCGTAAGGGTCGGAGACGCCGGTAAACTGCGGGATTTCCCCGCTCAGGGCCTTGGCGTAAAGGCCCTTCGTATCGCGCCGGATGCATTCTTCCAGCGGGCAGTCTACGAAAACCTCCACGAAATGGCCGATATCCTGCCGGGCGAAGTCCCGCACCTCCCGGTAGGGCGAGATCGCCGCCGCGATGGTCGCTACCCCGTTGCGGGTAAGAATCTTGCAGACAAAGGCGATCCGCTTGATATTGGTGTCCCGGTCTTCCTTGCTGAAGCCCAGCCCCTTGCTCAGATTCTGCCGGACGATATCCCCGTCCATGACCTCCACATTGCGCCCACGGCTGCGGATTTCATCGGCCACGATCCGGGCAATCGTGGTTTTACCGGCCCCGGACAGCCCGGTAAACCAGAGCGTGAATCCCTTTTGAAGCATTCGGTCAGTAGCCCTCCTCCGGATAGCGTCGGCCCGCCGTGCGAGCCTCTGGATTATACCATAAATGGGGCAAAGTTGACACCTGAAACGAGGCGAAGTTGACACCTGCGGCAAAGGTCAGGCCGAGGCGTTCGGCTCTTCGGGGGACAGGAACTTCTCGATCAGGGGCAGCAGCTCGTTCATCCCGGCGGGTTTGGGGAGGTAGGCGTCCTTCTGGGTCGCCATGTCCTGGAAATTATCCATATCGTGCGCCCGGGCGGTAAAGATAATGACCGGCAACTCGCAGGTATCGGGACGGGATCGGATGGTTTGAAGCACCGCGAAGCCGTCCATATAGGGCATATTGACATCCAGGATTACCAGGTCGGGGCGCTCGGTTTCGATAAGGGCCAGGGCCTCGCGCCCGTCGCTGGCGGTCAGGAACTCGTGGCCGCTGCGCCGCAGGTTGATCTGGATAAGCCGCGCAATCGCCTGCTCGTCATCGGCAATCAGAATTTTTGCCATGAATTTCTCCATCAAACGAATCGTATAAAGACAGGGCGTCACCCTGCCGGATGCCGCCTATATATTCGACGGTCTTTCCATCGGAACCTGCGTTATGGGCCGCTTTCTGAGCGCCTTATTTTTCGATCCATAGAAGCGCAAAGTTTTCGGGCGGCAGCCTGACCTCGAACCGGTTTTTATGCATGGACACGGGCTGGCCGGTCAGGGCGTCCGTAACGCGGGGCGAAGCCGGGCCGAGCCAGCGCAGGCCGACCTCAGCCTCCCGGCTCGCCTGCAAGTTGGAGATGACGGCCAACACTTTTCCTTCGCGCTCCCACGCGGCGGCCAGCACGTCCGGCTGAGAAGGGGAGAGGATCGAGATATACGGATTTTTGCGCCAGGCGGGGAAGAAGCGGGCGCGGCGCGTCCCGAATTTCTGCATGACCCCGTACACTTGGCCCACGGTGTTGTGGTTCATATATTCGAGCAGGCCGGGCGGGACGCCGTGAGGGAGGAACCAGGCGAAGGCCATCCGGGTCTGCCGGTCGGTTTTAGGAAACTCCTCATGCTCCCACATTAAGGGGTCGAAGAGGTTGGGGACACCCCAGTGGGTGGAAAGGCTTCTAGCCCGGAAGAACCCGATATCCATCATTTTGGCGTAGCTGCCCTCCGGGGTGAGCATGCTGGCCCCGCGCTGGGGGTATCCGGTAAATTCGCCGGTCAGCCATAGGGTCGCAAAGCCCATCATCGACGGCACGAACTCCCAGGAATGGATCCAGTAGTGATACCGCGGGAAGTTCGGGCGGGCAGGAGCGGTTTCCGGCGGGATGAAGCGGCTGCGGATGTGGTCTTCCAGGAAAAGGGCCAGCGCCCGATTGAATTCCCTCCCCTCCAGCACCGGGATCGTCACATGACGCTCTCCGGCCTCATCCGTCCAGCCGCAGCCGTGGTGCGGGTTGGCGCAGGCGATCTGGCCGGTCTGCCAGCCGTCAAAATAGATGGCATCCATGGGAAAGCGCCGCACATTTCCGGCCCAGGCGGAGAAGAGCCAACGGCGCAGGCTTTCCGGATGACCGCAGTTCTGGTAATGGGGAATGCCGTTCCAGTTGAGAATCGATTCGGGCAGGGTTTCCCACTCGCCCAAATAGTCCTCGAACTCATCGGCATAGGAGCTGAACTTCTGAGGGCAGGTGGCCGGGCCGGTGGCGGCCACCCCGCGCCGGTGCGGGTACGCCAGATAATCCTTGAGGGTATCGGGAACGTGGAGTGGGTCGTTCAGGCCGCGCATCGTGCCGGTCGGCTCGCCCCAGATGAGGAGGATATCCATATTGCCCGGCATCTTCTCCCAGGCCCGCCACGCGCCGTAAGAGAGCGTGCTGCCTGCCATCGAATGGTAATCGGGCGGCAGCGGCTTGATGGGGGTCGCCTGGATGCCGAACTGATAGCGCAGGCTGCGCGCTCGCACCGGCTTCTCGACCAGGTTCATGCGGTACATATGAAGCCTCCTGCCGGGAACGAAAGTGCAGATATTGTCTCGGGATTCGGGCCTCCAGTCCTTATCGGAGGCGTAGGTGAACCCCAGCCCCCTCTCCTCCTCGCCGAACCAGTGGTAAAAGTCGACGATATGCTCCTGCTTGCTGGCATACCAGGGAATTTGGATCGGCTTCGCGCCGATCCATCCCGCAAGAGCGCGGTTGAACGTCTGGTACAGCCGGGCGCTATCGGCCTTGAAGGGAACCGTAATATACAGCGAATCTATGCTTCCCGCTTTTGGCCTGGTCGCGCAGCGTAAATCCACCCAGAGGAAGCCGTCATAATCGATAAACATGTCCGCCGTAAAATCGATATCCAGGGCGCGGCCCTCGGCCCGTATCGCGCCCCGGTGCGGCGCTTTTTGAAGAAAGGCGAACCGTTCGAGCGGAACCGCCGCCGTGCGCCCGCCTCTCTTGACCAGTATTTGTATAGGTTTGTCTAACAAACTTTTCCTCTGGCTGAGGATTTGGCCCGGCAGCAGGCTTTTGTTCCATATCATCTTTCGGCCCCACACCGATACGGACCGTGGGGCGTAACGGATGGGCGTCCAGGGTTTGAGGATGCGCGTCGAGCGGGCGTAGCGGTCGTATTCAGGATTCCACCAGGCGGGCTTGGCAAGATGATTGAATTTAGCCTCGACCGCAGCCAGCAGTCTATCCCCCGAAGCCGGGAATGCGCTGACCCGGCAGGTGTAGCTCCCGACCGGCAGAGGGCCATATCTGTAGCGGAAGCGGTGCTTCCGGGCGATATCCTGAAGCCAGAGGCTCAGCGTTTTGGCGTATACCCGGCGGCCTTTTCGGCTTTGTATCTCCCAGACGATCCGGGCCGGTTTCCCGTTAAGGCTGCTTTTCAGGTTGGATGCGTCTATTTCCAGATCGATATACTTCTGAGAGGGGATATTGACCAGCCGGGCTGCCAGCCGGGGCGCGATCTCGACAGCGCCATGATGCCCAAAAAGACTTCCGGCCCGGCCCGCATCGGTGATATCCGCGACATGCAGCCCGATCCGGTCTATAGATGCGTCCTTGGGGATTTCCCTGAAAATAAACGATGCGGCGGATCGCGGGGGAACCGAAATCGTTTTTTCGGCGGCCTGAATCGCGCCGACCACATTGCGCCAGGCTCCCTCCGCCGTGTAGCTGCCCTTTTTTCGCAGATCGAGGTCGGCCCGGATTTTGACTTCCCCGGAGCCGGGATTGACGCACCGGCCCTCAATGATAACGGCATTTTCCATAATCTCCGGCAGCCTTGTGATCTGGAGATAAGGTTGCCCGGCGGCCAGAAAGCGCACATTGGCAAAGGCTTTGGTTTCCGAGAAGGCTTGCTGAACCGGGGCGAAAGAAGCCCAGGGGCCTTCGGGCCGGTCCGCGGCGAAATTGGCTTTCCAGACATCGCCCGGCTGGATGCCGCCGACTCCTATGTCCGCCAGGGGGACGGCCAATTCCACGAACCGGAAATCGCCGGGCAGATTCCAGCTTGGCGGCAGCTTGCCTTTGCCGCCGGAGGCGCTCAGGGCGCTGTTCCAACTTTTGTCATTGTCCCTGAAATCGGCGGCTGTGCCCAAGGCGTTGACCACCATTTGATAAAGAGGCTTGCCCGGAGGCTGAAGATAAAGCTCGAAAGCATCGTCTTTGTATACGGCCCCATCCTGTTCCCGAACGAGGGCTGTGACATCCTTTCCGGCTTTCAGAGGAGCGAAGAACAGAACGAACAGGGCTTTGGGGCTGTAGAGCAGCCTCACATGCGGGCCGTCCCTGAGAAGCTTCTTGGAACCGAATCCATTGAACCCGGTGACCGTGCAGGCATCGCCCCACTCCCCTGCGGATATCTTCCCATCCACTTCCGGCAGCGATACTCCGGCAGGCGGAACGGTGATAACGGGCGCAGATTCATATAGCTTTTGAAAAAAATCCTGTGCTAAAAGAGGCGCAGCGGTCAAAAGGAAAAAGAAGGGGATAAAGGATCGAATAGGCAAGAAAAAGGCTCCTTTCATGGAGTGTTTGGGCTTTGGTGAGAGCGCAAGGGGTAAAGGCAACCGCCCCCCGGCGGGGTTAGTAAGCTTTGAAAGCCCTTTCCGCTCGTATCTCGCGCTTTCATCCATTCGCCGAATCGATGGAGGAGTCCTGCCAACGAGGGATAACGCTGCGGGGGAATCTGGGAGGCAAAAAGAAAAGGGAGAGGGCGCAGCCCCCTCCCTTTTCGCATCGGTCAGGAATCAGGATCCCTGCTCGTTCTCGTCTTTTCGCTTGGAGCGAGGGCGGGTGGCTCCTCCCTTGCGCCCGATCTCGGAGAAGAATTCCATGCCGCGGGACTTCTTGACGGTCTCGCCGCCTTTGCGTCCGATTTCCTTATAGAAGTCGGGGCCGTACCGCTGTTTAACGGCGTCGCCGCCCTTGCGCCCGGCCTCGCGGGCGCGATCCGGATTGGAAGCGAAGCCTCCCGACTGGTCGTGATCTTTCGATCCGCGATGGGCCTCAGCGATGCGCCGGGCTCCTTCGGATCCCGGCTGCGGGCCTGGTTTTCTTCCTGCCATAACCATCAACCTCCTATTGCCTGATGCGCGCAGGCCCCCCTGCCACGCGCCTCGAACTCTGTGTTCGCCTCTATTATACCCATGCTTGGCCCCCCTTATACCTGTCAATCATTATTTTCGTGAGATTGTTTTTTATGAGGCGAAGTGCTATAATGGGGGCAGCTATTTTGACCCCGATAAGGAGGAATGAGCTATGCCGCGCAAGAGGGAAGGATATGTCCGGGCGCTGCTGGCCGCCGCTGTCGTTTTCGGCCTGTGGGGGTGCAGCAAGCCGCAGCCCGCCGAAACTCCCCCGGTCAGCCCTCAGCCCAAGGCCTCGACGACCGCCAAGCGCCTGCGGATCGCTGTCGTCCCCAAGGGAACGGTACACGATTTCTGGCTCACGGTCAAGGCCGGGGCGGATGCCGCTGGGGAAGGGGCCAATGCCGA
This sequence comes from Armatimonadota bacterium, assembly GCA_020846535.1. GTDB lineage: Bacteria > Armatimonadota > JADLDR01 > JADLDR01 > JADLDR01 > JADLDR01. The sequence goes on from JADLDR010000211.1 coordinate 16,065, forward strand.
AATCCTCTGGAAAGGCCCTTCCGAGGAAACCGATGTGGCTGGGCAAATCGCCATGATCGAGGATTTCATCAACCAGAAAGTGGATGCCATCGTGATGGCGGCCTGCGACGCCAAAGGGCTGAAACCCACCGTTCAGAAAGCGATGGACGCCAAAATCCCGGTCGTGACCATCGATTCAGGGGTGGAACCGGACATCTCGCTCTGCTTCGTGGCGACCGATAATATCGCCGGAGCCAGAGAAGCCGCCAGAACCCTATGCAAACTGATCGGCGAAAAAGGCAAGGTGGGGCTGATTCCCTTTGTACCCGGCGCGGCTACCTCCCAGATGCGCGAGGCGGGCTTCAAGGACGAACTGAAAAACCATCCTAATGTCAAACTGGTCAAAACCCTCTATTCCCAGAGCGATGTCAGCAAGGGGATGACCGCCGCCGAGGATATGCTGACCTCCGATCCTGATATCGCCGGCATTTTCGCGGCCAACGAATCGGGCGCGATGGGCGCGGCCCAGGCCCTCAAGCAGAAAGGCGTGGCCGGGAAGGTCAAACTGGTCGCCTTCGACGCATCCCAGGCCGAAATCGATGCCCTGAAGGACGGCACCATTCAGGCCCTGATCGTTCAGGACCCCTACAAGATGGGCAGCGAGGGCGTCCGCATGGCCGTCCGCGCCATCAACGGCGAGACGATCCCCAAACGGGTCGATACCGGCGTCACAGCCGTCACCAAAGACAACCTCAACAATCCCGATATCCAGCAAATCCTGAATCCTCTGGGCAACAAAAAATAGCCGCGCCCGGGGTCTTGCCGCCCTGGCGGACGCTTCCGTTCGGAAGAGCCCGGAGGAACGCTAATAATAGCAAAAGCTGCGTTCCTCCGGGTTCTGTCGCCGGCTCAAAAACGCCCGCTTGCCTCGAAATCCTGAAGGAGAAAGCGGCACGGCAGCGAACTCTCGAAACAGGGTAGTTTCCCGGGTAGTGAATCTGACCCCGAGACGCGAGGGAGGAATCTTCATGACTTCAAGAGACCGCATCAATCTGGCCCTGGCTCACAAGGAAGCCGACCGGATCGCCCTCCAGGATTCGCCCTGGGGCACGACCATCGAGCGGTGGCGCAAGGAGGGATTGCCTGAAAACATCGGCCCGCAGGAATTTTTCCGGTTCGAGATGAGCGGCTTCGGAGCCGACACCTCTTTCCAACTGTCTCCTGAGGTGGTGGAAGAAACCGAGGAATACCGGATCGACCGGAATGCGAACGGCGCTCTGGTCAAGAACTGGAAGCGTAAAACTTCCACTCCGGAGATGATCAATTTCGTGATCAAAAGCCGCGAGAAGTGGGAGGAACTCAAGCCTCTCCTGGCGATGAACGACCGGCGCATCGACTGGAACGCCCGGGAAAGCTGCCGGAAGGAGCGCGAAAAAGGCCAGTGGGTCTTCTACGCCGCAGCGATGGGCTATGACCGAACCCAGGGAATGGTCGGCTCCGAGAAACTGCTGACCGTCATGCTCGAAGAGCCGGACTGGGCCCGAGATATGTTCATGGCCGGAACCGATATCCTGATCGAGGCCGCCGAGGAGATGATGGGCAAGGGCTTCGAGTTCGACGGCGCATTCCTATACGACGATATGGGTTACCGCAACACCTCCCTCTTCTCCCCGCGCATGTACCGCGAACTGGTGATGCCTGCCCACAGGAAGGCGTGCGATTTCTTCAAATCCAGAAAGATGCCGATCATCCTCCATAGCTGCGGCTGCGTGAAGGGCCTGATCCCCGACCTGATCGAGGCCGGCTTCACCTGCCTGCAACCTCTGGAGGTGAAGGCCGGAATGGATTTGATCGAGCTCAAAAAGCAATACGGCGACAGGCTGGCCTACATGGGCGGCATCGATGTCCGCAAAATGGCCCATCCCGACCCCGCGGTGATCGAGGAAGAGATCGCCTCCAAGATCGTCTGCGCCAAACAGGAGGGCGGCTATATCTACCACTCCGACCACTCCGTTCCCGACAACATCAGCTTCGACCAATACTGCCGCGTTATCGAACTGGTGAGGCGGTACGGGGCGTATTAGCATAAAGGTAACGGTAAAGCAACCGCCCCCCGGCCCCCCGCCAGACTTCGGCGGGGGGAGTAGACTGTGGGTGCTTTGGGAAACTTGCCAAGAGCCCGCAGGCGCTAAGCCCCCCTTAGCAAGGGGGGTTGGGGGGTGGCTCTTATATAGCCCATAGGTATCCAGATAAGGGGAAGATCCTCTATTCCTGGGGGAGGGATGACCTCTCTCCCCTGGCCCCTCTCCCCGAAACCCAAGGGATGCGCCGGAGCGCCTCCGGGGAGAGGGGGAGAGAGGGTGCGGTACTTGACCCCCCATCCCCCCCCTGCCCGTTTCGGGAAGGGGGCCGGGGGGTTAGGTAACGGTCTCCCCAAGGCCCGCACCCCGCCCCGGCGGGACAGTCACCCTTATCTTGATGCGTATGGGGGGTGGCTCTTATATAGCCCCCCATAAAAGGAACCCTATGGCAGACACAGACGCATCCAAACACATTCTTACCCGGCGCGATCCTCTGCGCGGGGCAGCATACGGCACTCTGGGATGGCCCTGGGCGTGGTTCAGGCCGAGTCCCCGGGAAAGGCGAAAAAACCCCTTTCCCGGGTGGCGATCGTCCGGGCGAAAGGCGTGCTGGAAAAAGAGAACCGGGTGAACGTCCCGGTTCTGGAAAAATGCTCGACCGGGCGATGAAAAATCTTTCGGGCGAGAAAGATAAGGTGAAAGCCTGGAGGTGGAACGTCAAACCGGAGGATGCGGTGGGCCTCAAAGTGAATCTTATGATGACTCCCACGCATCCGGAACTCATCCAGTTGATTACCCGTCGGGTGACTGACCGGCACGGGCGCTGCCCGCGGCTTCGATTGGGACAGAGATCATAAAAAGGCGAAGGAGGCGACGATGCTCATGTGCCCGGCATGAAGAGCCGCTGGCTGTCCGGGATGGCCTTTTCCATCAAGAACTATGCCGGGGCCTATCCCAACCCGTGGTATCTTCACGCCGGTTCCTGCGCTGACCTGGGGGCGATGGGGCATTACCCGGCGCTCAAGGGGAGGACACGGCTCATCGTCGTGGACACTCTGCGCGTTCTCTACAACGGCGGCCCGCAGGTCGATCCGCGGTATCTGTGGAACTACCAGGGGCTGATCGTCGGAACCGACCCGGTGGCGGTGGGTGCGGCCTGCCTGAATGTGCTTCAGAAGAAGCGCAATGAGGTCTCCCCGCCGGAGCGGCTTCTTTCCCCGCCCCCGAAGCATATCGAGGTGGCCGATAAAAAATACGGCCTGGAAACGAGCGACCTGAGCAAAATCAAGATAATTCAGGTAGAATTATAGGAGGACACCATGCCGGAAACCCGGATATTCCTGGTCGTCTATCACTCGGAAAACGGTCACACGGAGCAGATGGCAAACTGGATCGCCGAAGGGCTGGAGGACGCCGGGGCCGCCGTGGCGATCAAGAAGGTGGAAGAACTGGACCTCTCCTATTTACCGGCCTGCGATGGATTAGTCATCGGCTCGCCCACCTATTTCAGCAATGTCTCCTGGCCCATCAAGAAATTCATCGATGAATCCATCGTCTTTTACGACGGAAAGCAGATCAAAGGGCGCGTCGGCGGTACGTTCACCTCATCGGGAACCTACCAGGACGCCCGCGAATGCCTGATGATGCTCGACTGGGCCTTCCGCTACCACCATGAAATGAACCTGCGACACGGCGTCATCCGGGTGGACGGCCAGGAAGACGCCATGGTGGCCGAACTCTGCAAGGTCTACGGGCGCGAGCTGGTGGAAATGGGGAACCCCTCATGACTTCCCGGGAGCGGATCCTCTGCGCCTTTCAGGGCGGCACACCCGACCGCATCCCGGTGGCCCCTTTCGGGATGGGGCGTGTCTCCCCCGACAGCCCCCTGGGCCAGGAATTGATCCGGCGCACCGACATCCTGATCGATACATGGGGCGGCGGCGACCCCTTCCTGGGAAGCAAAGTGCCCACCCGCGCCGAAGAAACAGGCGACACAACCTCCATCATTATCGATACCCCGAAGGGGCCGCTCATGCGCCGGCATCGGCGCACCGCGGTCACTTCGGCCACCATCGAGTTCCCGCTGAAATCGGCACGGGATGTGGAGCGGTTCCTGTCCATCCCCTACAAGCCGCCGGAGGTGACTACCTCTGCCTATGACGGCTGGTGCGAGCGGATCGGGGAGGAGGGTTTCGTGATGGTCGGCATCGGGAATGCCGTCTGTCTGCCTGCCTCATGGTTTTCGCCGGAGGATTTCTGCCTGGCCTGGGCCGATGACCCGGAGATGGTCAAGCGCCTGACCGCCGTGGCCTCCGAACGCCTGAACGCCTATGTCGGACGGCTCTGCCAGGCCGGAGTCAAAGGCTTCCGCATCGTCGGCGGGGAGTATGTGAGCGTCCAGTTGGGGCCGAAAGCCTTCCGCGAACTGGTGACCCCTTTCGATACCGAGCTGAGCCGCATCATCCACCGCTACGGCGCAGTCGCCTATTACCATAATCACGGGAACGTGATGAACTACCTGCCCGCCCTCGCCGCCCTGGAAATCGACGCCCTGGACCCTCTGGAGGCTCCTCCCTGGGGCGATGTCGACCTGAAGGAGGCCCGGCGCAGGGCCGGAGACCGCCTCTGCTTTGTCGGCAACCTGGACGATATGGAAGTCCTGGATTCCAGGCCCACTGCGGAAGCGGTCGCCATCGCCCACGAACGGGTGCTGGCGCATGGCTCGAAAGCCTTCGTTCTCGGCGGCACGGCCTCCGGCACCTATGGCGAACGGGCCGCCGAAAACTTCCTGGCTCTGGCGGAGATGGTGGAAGGGCTGTAGCCACTGATTTGTTCATGATTCATGACCACAACCCAAACGAAAGGAGAAATCAGCATGTTAAGCAAAGCTGTGGAAGGTGCCATCAACGAGCAGATCAAGAACGAGCTGTATTCCGGTTATCTGTATCTTTCGATGGCGGCCCATTTCGAGTCCGTGAACCTGCCGGGGTTTGCGGCATGGATGCGGGTGCAGCACCAGGAGGAAACCGCCCATGCCATGAAACTCTTCGATTATGTGAACGATAGAGGGGGACGGGTGATCCTCCAGGCTATCGAGCAGCCCCCGTCCGATTTTCAGTCGCCCCTCTCCATCTTCGAGCAGGTTCTGGCGCACGAGCAGCAGGTGACGGCCACGATCAACGGGCTCTATGAGGTGGCTTCTTCCGAGAAGGACTATACCACCCTCAACGCCCTGCAGTGGTTCCTTGCCGAACAGGTGGAGGAGGAGAAAAACGCCACCCTCGTCCTGGCGCAGTTGAAGATGATCGGCGAACACAGCACCGCCCTGGTGATGGTTGACCGCCATATGGGCAAGCGCGAGTAAAGATAGCGCAAAGCGGGGCGGAACCGGACCGGGGTTCCGCCCCTGTGTTGTGATGGTGTAGCGATGTCCAGAGCATCGTTGCGAATTCCAGTCTCTTTGATCGTGAACCCGGTAGCCCATGGATTGAGTGAGAAGCAGATTATATCAGGACTTTCGCTTGATGGATAGATTTGGGGCCATCAAAGGGCGACCCACCGGGTCGCCCCTACGGGCGGGGTGGTTTGGTAGGGGCGACCCGGTGGGTCGCCCTCCCAGTGGGTTGCCTTCCCAAGCGAAAGTCCTATATAGAAGAACACCCCTATTCGGAGCCTGAAGATATTCGGCGATCTCTGGCTTTCATAATATAGAGATTTTGTCGGCACAATGATTTTCAGGAAAGGATCAAGTGATAATGATTGTTATCGAAGTTCCTCATCCGATGATAACATCAAAATCAGTGGCTTGGGGAGGAACCGGCCCTGAATTGTTCATAGCCTGTCAGGAAGCGATAAGATGTGCAGTTCAATGTAGTCAGTTTAGAAGTCAATTACAGGAATGGCTCGAAAAACGCATCAAATTGAAGCTAATTGTTAATTTTCATCTTGGAAGTAGACGTGTTTCTCATAGTGGCATTGATTCTCTGCTTTCCGACTTACTAAATGCACTAGTTGAAGGCGCTTGTGGACCAAGACCGGCAGGTAAACCAATACCTCAAACCAAAGACGCATTGTTCTGGCAGATCCTTGCTACCAAAATACAAGACAACGAGGAAAAGATTGTTCTGGAAATTGGACCTTTAACCCAAGTTGCCACCTAGCCCGGGGCCAGTCCCGTTTGCCGCGGTAGGGGCGCGATGCATCGCGCCCAACGGCCTGGCAGGGCGCGATGCATCGCGCCCCTACCCCGCATCGACTCAATTCGGGTAGGTAGCAACTTGGGTGACCTTTCGGAGAAATATAGATGCTTACCCGCTATATCCGCTCCGCTATGCGCCGGGCCAGATATGAAATCCTGCCGGATGACCGGAGCTTTTACGGAGAGATCCCCGGTTTTGACGGCGTATACGGCAACGCCGACACGCTTGAAAGCTGCCGTGACGAGTTGGAGGAAGTCCTGGAAGAATGGATTTTGCTGCATGTCTCACAACATTTATCCTTGCCCGTGATTGATGGCATCGAGTTGAAAATAAGGGGTGTGGCATAAAACTTCCCTTCAACAGCAGTTATCTTCATAGGAGGAAACGATGAAATTAGGCGCAAATTCGGTTTTGTTCGGCGGGTTCGACATGGAGACCGCTTTCCGGCAGTTGGCGATGGCGGGGTACGACGGCATCGAATTGTCCGCTATCGATGGGATGAGCGAGCATCTGGCGCTGGGCCGCTGGCAGGAACTGGCTTCGGAGATCAAGCGGCTCTCCCGCGAATACAGCCTGGCGCTCCTGGCGATGGAGCAGCCATCCCAGGACCCCGCCCGGATGGAAACCGCATTCCAGGCGGCGGCGGAGATCGGCGTCCCGATCATCAACTGCGGCCCGGGCGGAAAGACGGGAGATGAGGAGAGCCTCCGGCAATCCATCGATTCCCTGGGCAGACTCTCCGATATGGCCGCAAAATACGGGATCACCCTCTGCGTGAAGGCGCACGTCGGGGCCAGCATCTACAACACCCCGACCACCCTCAAAGTGATGGAAGCCATCTCCTCCCCGGCCTTCGGCATCGATATGGACCCCTCGCACATCCACCGCGCCGGGGAAAATCCGGTGGAGGCCATCGCTGCGGTGGTCCCCAGGGTCAAGCACGTCCATATCCGCGACTGCAAGGGCCTCCAGCAGGGGCCGGGCAGGCCGGAGGACCAGGCCAACGGGCGCGGCGACATCGATCTGGTCGGCTACGTCCGCGTCCTCCACGAAAACGGCTATGCCGGGCCGCTGGACCTGGAAATCATCGGGGCCAAAGAATACTCCCTCGTCCAGTGCGCCGTGATCGCCGCCGAGTCCAGAGGCCACATGCAAGCCTGCCTCCAGGCATGCGGGGCTAGATAATCGTTTGGGGGGGTGGATGTTTGCTTTCACCCGCACAGGAGCAACTCATGCATACCATAGATTACGAAGCGCATAACGCGGAAGTTCGGGAAGTCTGGGACGCCTATCGCAAGCGGCAGCCTGTCCGCGTTCCGATCATCTTCGGGATCAACCCCCGGTATACCATGTTCGGGCATGAAGCCAACCTGAAGGGGATCGATTTCGAGCGGTACTTCAACGACCCGCAGGCGATGATGGAGCGACAACTGGAACACCAGGAATGGGTCAGGCTCAACGTGCCCCAGGATGCTGAGATGGGGATGCCGAAGGAGGGCTGGCATGTCTATGTGGACTTCCAGAATTCCTATGAACAGGCATGGTTCGGCTGCGCGGTGCGCTATTACAAGCATGAAGTGCCCGATACCGAGCCCATCCTGAAAGACGACGACAAGAAGCGGATGCTCTTCGACCGCGGTATCCCCGACCCCTTTGAGGACGGCTGGATGAAGCGCAACTGGGAATATTACGATTATTTCCTGGCTCAAAAGGAAAAGGGCTTCACCCGGAAGGGCCTGCCCCTTCTGGGCGCATCCCCGACCGGCATGGGCACGGACGGCCCGGTAACGATGGCCTGCAACCTGCGCGGTGCCAGCGAGTTCTTCACCGACCTGCTGGAAGACCAGGACTATGCCCTCGAACTGCTGGATTACATCACCGAAGCCGCCATCGCCCGCATCCAGGCGTTCCGCAAGAAGTTCGATCAGCCCATAAAGACGCAGGGGTGGGGTTTTGCCGACGACTCCATTCAGCTTATTTCCACCCGGATGTATGAGGAATTGATCTATCCGTTCCACAGGCGGCTGGTGGACACATTTTCCGCGGGAGGCCCGAACAGCATCCACCTCTGCGGCGATTCCACCCGCCATTTCCCCTTCCTGAAAGAGCGCCTGGACGTACAGAGCTTCGATACCGGCTACCCGGTGGATTTTGCCTGGCTCCGGAAGACGCTGGGGCCGGAGGTGGAAATCCTGGGCGGTCCGTCGGTTCCCCTGCTGCAAATCTCAGGCCCCGAGGAGGTGCGCGGCGAGGTGCGGCGCATTCTCGGCACAGGGATCATGGCGGGCGGGCGCTACATTCTGCGGGAGGGCAACAACCTGGCCCCCGGAACCCCTCTCGAAAACCTGTGGGCCATGTATGAGGCAGGCAGGGAATTCGGGCGCTACAGTTAGCGCGGAAAGGAGCCGCCGATGACATCCCGCGAACGCCTCTTGACGGCGCTCAAACACAAGGAGCCGGATTGCGTTCCTCTCGATCTGGGGGCAACGAAGGTGACCGGCATCCACCGCACCGCCTATGGTCGTCTCCAGCAGGCGCTCGGGCTGCAGGATCGGGAGGTGGCGGTCTTCGACCGCAACCAGCAGTTGGCCCGCGTGGAAACCGATATGCTGGACGCTCTGGGGGCCGATGCGGAAGGGGTGTTTGCGATCAAGCCCTTCCAGTCCGGCCCGCCGGAAGAGGAAGACGAACACTACATCTATTACACCGACGAGTGGGGCATGAAGCGCCGGATGCCGAAAACGGACGGCAAGTATTTCGATCTGGTGGGCTTCCCATTGGCGGGCATCGCCTCCCCCGAAGAGCTGGCCCGCTATCCCTGGCCCGATCCTCTCCACCCGGCCCGCTTTACCGGCGTGGGGGAGGCCGCCGAAGCCGTCCGGGCCAGGGGGAGGGCGACCGTGATGGGCGGCGTCTGTGCAGGCCATCTGGAACTGGGGCTGTGGCTGAGGGGCTTCGACCTCTTCTTCGCCGACCTGATCGATGAGCCGGAGATCGCCGGGAAGATACTGGACAAGGTGCTGGAAATCAAGCTGGCCTACTGGCAGAAGGTCTTGGGCGAATGGGGCGGCCTGATCGATGTGGTGATGGAAGGCGACGACCTGGGAATGCAGCAGTCCCTGATGATCTCCCCCTCCCTCTACCGCAGGCAGATCAAGCCGCGGCAGAAAGAGCTGTTCGCCTTTATCAAATCCAGAGCGCCGGTCTATACCTTTTTCCACACCTGCGGCAGCGTGGTGGAGGTCATCCCCGATCTCATCGAAGTCGGGGTGGATATCTTGAACCCGGTTCAGGTGAGCGCGGCGGGGATGGACACGCACCGGCTCAAAAAAGAGTTCGGCAGGGCGCTGGTCTTCTGGGGCGGCGGGGTGGACACCCAGGCCGTCCTGCCTTTCGGCAGCCCGGAGGCCGTCCGCAGCGAAACCAAGCGCCGCATCGAGGACATGAAGCCGGGCGGAGGCTTCGTCTTCAGCGCGGTACACAATATCCAGGCGGATGTGCCTCCGGAAAACATCCTGGCGATGCTGGACACCCTCAAACTATACGGAAGGTACTGAGATGACATCAAAAGAGCGGGTCTATACGGCCCTCAATCATCAGGAGCCGGATCGGGTGCCGACCGGCGAGTTCGCCACCGAC
>JADLDR010000212.1 GCA_020846535.1 Armatimonadota bacterium
ACAGTGAATCAATGCCTTGACGATATATTTTCAACATTTGCCGGCGAAAGTCCGTATTTTTGTACAGGGGGTAACTATTATCCCAATCTGGACAGGGTTCTGGTGGAGGTCTTCACCCTCGATTCCGGCTCCTGCGCCCCCTGTCAGTATATGATGGAATCCGTCCAGCGAACCGCTCCCGAGTTCCACAGGCGCATCGAATTCATCGAGCGCAGCGTCAATCACAAGGACGCCATCGCCCGGATGAAGCTGATAGGGGTCGGCAATATCCCCACCATCCTCATCGACGGCGAAACCGCCTTCGCCAGCCTTATTCCCAGCGACCACGAGCTGATCTCCGCCATTCGCGCCCGTGTGGAGCGCAAAGGGCTGGGATAAGTGAAGTGATCGTTCCCCCAGCCCCCCGCCGGGCTTCGGCGAGGGGAGTAGATTTCGGGGAGCTTTGATCACGCTCCCAAGAGAACGCACGCTCTCAGCCTCCCTTAGCAAGGGGGGTTGGGGGGTATTTTTCAACTCCATCTCTGCTCGCCCGAACCCGCCATGAACGATCTGCATCCCATCCCCGTTATCCTTCTGACCGGCTACCTGGGAGCAGGCAAGACCACCCTGGCGAACCGGATTCTCGATTACTGGCTGGCCGGAAGCTTGCGCCCGGCGATGGTGATCAACGAATTCGGAAGCGTCAGCATCGATGCGCGGCTGCTCGATGCGGGCAGAGAGCCGCTGTTCGAGATCAACCGGGGCAGCCTGTTCTGCACCTGCACCCAGGATACGATGGTCAAGGTGATGGTGCAGATGGCAGGCTACCGGCCTCCCCGCGACACGGTGCTGATGGAGGCGACCGGCGTGGCCGATACCGCCACTCTTGCCGGAACCCTTTCCATCGGCCCGATCCGGGGACGGTTCCGGGTGGCGCAAAATATCTGTCTGGTCGATGCCTATCTCTTTCCGAAAGTGTGCGAGACGCTGCCCGTGGTTCCCCGGCAGATCGAGCAGGCTTCGGCGGTCTTGCTGAACAAAACCGACCTGGTGGAGCCGGAGGCCCTTGCCGCCGTCGAAGAAACCGTCCGGCGGCTGAACCCTTCCCTCCCGATCATCGAAACCCGGTATGCGGATATCGATCCGGCTCATCTGCTGGCTCTTTCGGACGGCTGGAAGTCCGGGAAGGCCCAGGCCAGCGCCCCGCCGATTTTCGCCATGCAAGTCACCCTGGAGACGGAAGGCGTTCTGGACAGGCCGAGGCTGGCAGCCTTTCTCGACAGCCAGGTTTCCGGCCTGCTGCGCGGGAAGGGACCGGTCAGCCTCCGGGAAGGCGTTTACCTGGTGGAGTGGGTCAGGCAGGGCTGGATGCGGATGCCGAAGCCCGGGCTGGCTGAAGATCGAAACCGGCTTGTGCTGGTTGGCTCCCGCCGCAGCGCCGGAGAACTTCAGGAACGACTCGACGCCTGCCAGGAAAAAAGTTAAAACAAGGCTTGACAAGGGAGATTATTTTTGCTATAGTAGTGAGGACAATCGAATAGCTATCCGGAGCCACGGCCTTGAGCCATCTCGGGAGAAGTCCGGTTCGAATCCGGTACAGTGCCGCTACGGTAAAGCTCCTTTATAGGAGACGAGTCCGACCGCCCGGCTCCGGAGGAATCACGTTGCGATCCTTCGAGACCAAAGGGGAGTGATTCGATCCGGCAGCGCCCATCGATTCATCCCGCCTTTCCCTCCCGGAAGGCGGGTTTCGCATTTTCGGGATGGAGCCGGAAGAGCCTCTCCGAATCCGCACTCAGGAAAGGAAGAGAGACATGTTCCGCAAAAGACGCTCCGGCTTTACCCTCATCGAACTCCTCGTCGTGATTGCGATCATCGCCATCCTGGCGGCGATCCTCTTCCCGGTCTTCGCCCAGGCCCGCGAAAAGGCCCGGCAGACAAGCTGCACCAGCAACCTGAAGCAGATCGGCATGGCCGCCCTCATGTATGCCCAGGATTACGATGACCTGATGTTTATCTACGGCTACCAGGACGCCGCCGGCAAGTGGATTTACTGGTGGGGCAGTTGGGACGGCGCGACCCTGCAAACTTCGGAAGGGATGCTGCAAGCCTACATGAAGAACGGCCAGGTGCAGGCATGCCCCTCGTTTCCCTCGGACATGCGCGGCGCGATGGGGCTGACCGGCTATGGCTACAACTACGCCTACCTCTCCCCTTCCACCTATGAGATGCCCGACTGGAAGCAGATCTTTCATCCCACCTCCCTTGCCAGCATCAAAAGCCCTGCCGAAACCGTGCTGATGGCCGACGCCGCCCGGGTCAACACCTGGGACTATGCCACCCCTACCGTCGAGGGCAATACCTTCCTGGAGGCCCCTTCCAACGCCTACCCCACCTTCCACGCCCGCCACAGCGGGTCCGGCAACGTCCTCTGGTGCGACGGCCATGTCAAGGTCGCCCGGCCCATCTACCGCGCCGGCAGCTTCGGCTGGGGCTACAACGCCTCCGATTTCGTCCCCAACCACCTGGGCGATATCGACGCCGACGGCGATTTGACGACCGATGAGTTGTTCGATTTGATGTGAGCTTGATTTTCAAGCACAGATGAATACGGAGAGGAGCGGATTAGAAGCAGGACTTTCGCTTTGTCACCCGGATGGGGCGACCGGTAGGGGCAGACCTATGTGTCTGCCCCGTGCCTGGGACGAACACATAGGTTCACCCCTACAAGAGCCAAAGTCCTAAGAATATTATAAGAGGACTTTCGCTTGGCTATACTACGATATTGTGTATTTGTGACGCTGGAGATTGCCGCAAAGCTAAAGCTCCTCGCAATGACATGCAGGCGAAAGTCATGATCTGTGTTCATCCATGTTCAAAAAACAAAGATCCCGAGGTAACGCATCCCATGCCCGATTCAGCCCCGTTCATCTTTGTGGTCGGTGGGGCGCGGAGCGGCAAAAGCCGCTTCGCCCACCGGCGAGCGGAATCCTTCGGAGAGATGGTCACCTTTATCGCGACAGCGACCCCGATGGATTCCGAGATGGAGGCCCGCATCGCCCGCCACCGCGCCGACCGGCCCTCAGGCTGGCGCACCCTGGAAGCCCCTCACGCCCTGGCCCGGGCGGTTCTCGAAGGAACCTCCGACCGACCCGATGCCTTTCTCATCGACTGCATCACTCTCTGGCTGACCAACCGCCTGATGGACGGGCTTCCCCACGAAGAGTCGGATACTCTGTCGGGCCGGGAGAAGGAGATCGAGGAGCGCATCCTGGCGGAGATCGAAGACCTGGCGCAGTCTATCCGCAGGTCGGGCGTTCCGTCGGTGGTGGTGTCCAATGAGGTCGGATCGGGGATCGTGCCGATGCATCCGGTCAGCCGGCTCTTCCGGGACCTTCAGGGCTGGGCCAACCAGCGCATCGCCGCCGAAGCGGATGAAGTCTATTGGACGATGGCCGGCATTCCGGTCAAAATCAAATAAGGAGCGGACAGGTTGAACAAGCTGCAAGAGATCATAGGGGCAATTGGCCCCTTGGACAGGCCAGCGATGGAGGCGGCGCAGGCAAGACAGAATTCCCTGACCAAGCCACCCGGAAGCCTCGGACGGCTGGAGGAGATATCCATCCGGGTCGCCGGGATCACCGGCAAAGCCCGCCCCTGCTGCGACCGGGCGGCGGTGATCACGATGGCCGGCGACCATGGCATCGCTGCTGAAGGCGTCAGCGCCTATCCCCAGGAGGTGACCGGGCAGATGGTGCGGAATTTCCTCGGCGGGGGGGCCGCCATCAATGTGCTGGCCCGGCACGCCGGAGCGAAGGTGATCGTGGTCGATGTCGGCGTGGCCGCAGACCTGAGCGACCTCGCCGCCTGCGCCGGCCCCTCCATCCGTTTCGTGACCGCCAAAGTCCGACCCGGAACCGCCAATTTCGCCCGGCAGCCCGCCATGACGCCTGAAGAAACCATGGCCGCTATCGAGGTCGGCGTCCGGGTGCTGGAGGAAGAGCTTGCCGGAGGGCTTGATATCGTAGCGGTCGGGGAGATGGGGATTGGCAACACTACCCCCGGTTCGGCCCTGACCGCAATCTTCACCGGCAAGCCCGCCGCGGAGGTGACAGGTTACGGGACAGGCGTCTCCCCGGAGGGACTGAAGCGCAAGGCCGCCGTGATCGAGCAGGCCATCGCCTTGCACCGACCCGACCCTGCCGATCCACTCGGCGCTCTGGCAAAGGTGGGCGGCCTCGAAATCGCAGCGATGGCCGGGGCGATGATGGCGGCTGCGGCCCACCGCGTTCCGGTGCTTGCAGACGGCTTCATCAGCAGCGCCGCGGCCCTGACCGCCTGCCGCCTCTGCCCTGCGGCCCGACATTATCTCTTCATCGGGCACAAATCGCAGGAAGCGGGCCACCGCGCCATTATCGAGGCGCTCGATATGCAGCCCGTGCTGGACATGGGCCTCCGCCTGGGCGAAGGAACGGGAGCCGTGCTGGCCCTGTCGCTTGTTCAGGCCGCAGTCAAGATTCTCGATGAGATGGCAACCTTCGCCGATGCGGGCGTCTCCGGCGGAGGTGACTCATGAGCTACCGGCTGGGCACGACTTCCTACATATACCCCGATCATATCCTCCCCAATGTCGAAAAGCTGCTGGGCCGCGTGCGGGACATCGAGCTGCTCCTTTTCGAAACGAGCGAGGAGAGCAATCTGCCGACCCCTGACGATATCGTCCGCCTGAAGGAACTGGCCGAAGGCCGGGACCTGACCTATACAGTACACCTCCCCCTCTCCATCAAGCTGGCCGACCCCGATCCCGAACGCCGCCGGTGGTCGGTGGAAAAGGCCATGGAGATCGTCCGTCTCACCCTTCCCCTGAATCCGCCGGGCTACCCGGTACACCTGGCCCACGCCGCCTACGAAAAAGACGCCGCCTGGAACCCGGACGAGATCCGGGATGTGCCGCCCTTCTCCGATGAAGAATGGCAGTCCTGGGGCTTGGAATCGCTACGGGCCATGATCGACCGGGGCGCACCCCCGCACCTGCTCTGCATCGAAAATATCGGATACCCCTTCAACCTGACCGACCCCATCCTGGATTCGCTTCCGGTCAGCGTCCTGATCGATATCGGCCACCTGCTCCAGAACGCCGTCCCCATCAAGCCGCATCTTCGACGGTATCTGCCGCGCACCCGCATTATCCACCTGCACGGCTTCGAGAACGGGAGAGATCACCTGGCCCTCTCCTCCCCTCTCGCGCCCTACGTCCGAACCACCCTCTCCATACTGGAATCGGCCCGCTACAACGGCGTCGTCACCCTCGAAATATTCAGCCTGGAAGACCTGGAAGCCTCCTTAAAGGCGCTGGCGGATGGGTGAGGGGTCTTTATAGGTATCCAGTAAGGATTATAAGCCGGTGGCGGTATCGCCGGGCACTGAAAATACCCGGCCCCTCAAAGCCCGAAACCCTATCCCTATGGGAGCCGGTTGCCTCTCCCCTACCCCGCTGCCGGCGATTTGTGCAGGTGGACCATCACCCATCGGCTGCCTTCCTGGGAGAAGACGCGGGTTTCGTTGGTGGTTTCGAAGACCGGCTGGCCTTCCTCGAAGCGGGTCACCAGCAGAGAATAGGTGACCACGGCGGCCCGGCTCAGCAGTTGGACGCGGGGCGTCAGGATATCGAACCGGAATCCCTCCTGCGGCCCCTTTGCGGCAGCCTGGGCCAGCAGGTTCAGATGGAAATCGAGCGTATCAATTCGATAAGGGGCGATATACCACTCGAACGAGGAGATATCCCCCGCGGTATGTTGGCGGTAGGTTTCCACATCCCCCTTGAAGACAGCTTCCAGCATCGTTTCCAGGGTATCGAGAATTTCCTTTTCCAGTGTTTTCATACTTTTTCGCATGGCAGCGCCTCCCTCTTTTTCCTCTCCTTCGACATCCTTCGCCGACTCCCTTTTCTCATAAAATAATCGTGAAAGATTTTTGGGTGAAGGGAAAAGAATTGCTTTTTTCGGTAAGTGCGAGTATAATGGAGGGGATACTTCTGAATGAGGTTGGCATCGTTAGGTCGAGGCGTTGGCTGACAGCACTGGCTAAATCGGATGGGGCCGCACCCGGTTTCCTTGCTCCGGTTTGTGATTGAAAAGACTCGCCCAGAAGTGTCCGTATTGCCGAAAATGATAAAGGAGGATGGATAATGGCCGAAGATCAGGTCCTGACCTGCCGGGACTGCGGTGCTGAGTACGTCTTCACTTCGGGAGAACAGGAGTTCTTCGCGGAGCGCGAATTTACCCCGCCCACCCGTTGCCCTGCCTGCCGGCGTGCCCGCAAAGCGTCCCGCAGCGCCGATTCCGGGAACTTCCGGGAGCAGCGCCCCGAGCGCAACAGCAGCGGCGGCAACCGCCAGCGGCGCTACTAAGCAGGGCGTTAGAGTAAATGGGCAGTTCTGGAGGCAAGCTCTCCATCCTCGTAGGGACGAACCGGGCGTTCGCCCTGAAAACAGCCCTCAGCCGACCAGGGCGAACACCCGGCTCGTCCCTACCGATGTGCCTGCGAGAAAACTGATCAGTTACTCCGACTGGCTGCTTAGACGACCCGGTTGCGCCAACCCTTTGGGGTTGATGATAATTTCCATGCCGCTGACCGATTAGCCAGAAAGCACCCCTAAAAAATAAGGGCCTGACCTCACAGAACGTAGGTCAGGCCCTTTCTTTTAGATTCGCTCTAAGGCTTCAGCACGGAGTAGAGGTTCTCGCCTTTCTGGAGGGTTGCGCCGCTGCTTTCCATCGCCTGGCGCAAAGCTTCCAGGGCCGGAAGTCCGGGCATTTCCTGCTGCACGCGGCCCGTGATCCGGGCGTCCACCCAGAAGGGCGTGTCCAGCGATTCGGCTGCCTGGCGGATCGCCTCGCGGAAGGTTACGCTGGCCCTGAGGGCCAGCACCCGCCCCGGTTCTTCAGCCTTCTGTGAGGAGGCGGGCAGGTAAAGCAGGTAGCGGTTCGCCTCGCCCATTTCCACTACCACCGTCGCGATGGAACTCTCCTTCAGGTCGCCTGGCAACCGGATCGGGATATAGAGCGACTGCCCCGGCTCCAGGCTGCCCTCCCAGACGGCCCGGCTGAGATCGGCCAGGTCCGCAGGGTTGAATGCCGCGCCCGCAGGCAACAGCTTCACCGATACCCGGATGGGATGGCTTGCGCCCGAAGCGGTCAGGCTGAAGGTATGGTAGCCTTCGTTTTCGACCAGCCCGGTCGTCCCGTCCGAGGCCGTTACCGGCAGCCGGCGGTAGAACATGGCCGGCGTCAGGGACGGCTGGGCGGCTTTCACGGCAGGCTCCGTCCTGACAGGAGCCGCGATAATCGGCGGTTCGGCGGCTTGCTTCTTCCCGAAAAGGCTCTGGAACCCGCCCTGCACGATTCCCTGCGGCCCGCTCGCAAAAACGCTGAACAGGGTCATCACCACCAGAGCGGCGGCCACGGAAGCGGCGGCCCACCGGCCCGGCGTATCCGGCGTCAGCAGAGAGCGCCACCAAGACTGGCTCGCCCGTCTCGCCTCGTTCTCATGCGCGACGGCGATCTGGGCCATCACGCTCTCATGGAACCATGCAGGCGGCTCGATCTTCTCCGCCGATTCCAGCAGGCCCCAGGTGCGGCGCGTCTCTTCCAGTTCCTGAGCGCACTGACGGCATTCCGCAAGGTGCCGCCGCACCAGCACTTCCCGGGCCTCGTCTATCGTCCGATCCAGCAGGCCCGGCATCCATTCTCTTGTTTGATCGCACTGCATAGGGTTACCCCGTGAGCATACGGCTCACTTTCTCAATTGTCTCACTCGATCCGACTTGAATTCCCACTCAATTCACGGTTTATGACGGCCTCAGAAGCCAAAAAGTTCCCTCTGCGATTTCAATTTTTCTTTCAGCGATTCCCGCGCGCGGTTGAGACGCGATTTCACGGTTCCGATAGGAAGGCCCACGATCTCCGCGATCTCCTCGTAGGAAAAACCCTCCATATGGTAGAGAACGATCATCGCTTTCTGGTAGTCGGGCAGGACGGCGATAGCCTCCTGGATGATCCTGTCCCGCTCCCGTTTCTCGATGATCTCCTGCGGGGTAGGCAACTGGCTTTCGACCTGGCGGGTGAGTCCTTCTTCGTCGGACTCCAGTTGCTCGTCCAGGGAAAGGTAGCTCCGGTTCTTGCGCCGTTTGATCTCGTCCAGGGAGACATTGTAGACGATGCGGAAGAGCCAGGTAGAAAAATTGGACTCGCCACGGAAGCTTTTGATCGAATTGTAGGCCCGCAGAAAGGCTTCCTGGGCGATATCGTTGGCATCGTCGTAATTGGGGATCATGCGGAAGGCGTAGTTGTAAACCTGCCGCGTGTAGCGGCGAAACAACTGGTCGAAGGCCCCCAGGTCCCCCCGCTTGCAGCGGTCGATCAGGGAGCGGTCGGATACCGGAACCTCCGGCCCGGGCCGGGCCGATTCTTTTCGGGTGTCCTCTCCTGCCAATGTGTCCTCACCGCCTGCCACGCGCCCGCCGGTCTGTCATCACCTGCTCTTGCACGGCGGCCCGGGCGATATTGATGGCTTCCCGTTCCTCTTCTGTCAGGGGCGATTCCGATTTCCCGTCTTTCACCACTTTGGTATAGACCCGGGCATCGGAACGGCTGTAGATCGTGGAAATCACCATACCGTCCAGGTAGCCGTCCAGCAGGGCCACCGCGCTGCTCTGATGGCCTCCCACTTCCTCGAACGCATCGAAGCGCACCACGCCGATATATTGCAGGCTCCGCCTCTGCGCCTCCTGGAGCGCATCGAGAACGACCTCCATCGCTTCCACCCGGGGAGCCAATTCCTGCGCCCGGCTCAGATATCCGGAGACCATCTCCTCCAGGCGCACCCCTTCGGACGCGGCGGCCAGCGATTCTACCCGCGCCTGGGCCTGTGCCGCCCGCCTGTAAAGATCGATCCAAAGCACCAGAAGAATCAATATCGAACCGGCCAGCGCTACAAGAATCTCGGCCTCATATGCCCGCACCCACGCGCCCGGGCCTGCCTGAGCCAACGGCATCCACAATCCTCCCCGCCTAAACGCTTTTCCTCCTGAATTATAACACAGTGGACACGCAGCGTCAATTGACGAAATTTTCTTTTGCATCGATGCCTTTCGGCCTTCCGACAGTTGACAAATTCGCTCGGCTCCGGTATCATTAAGGCAAAGATTCGTGCTAATTGTTTCAAATTCTGGAGGAGGCAAACGATGGCAGACAAGATTCAAGCCGTTCCCCTGAAACCGGCCACCCTGGAGATGGAAGGTATCTCCCGGAAGACGATGGAGGAGCATTTCAAGCTCTATCAGGGTTATGTGAATAAGGTCAACGAAATTCGTGAAAAGCTGGAAACCGTGGACAAGTCCACCGCCAACCAGACTTACAGCGACCTGCGCGAATTGAAGGTGGAATACACCTTCGCTATCGGCGGGGTCAAGAACCATGAAATCTATTTCGACCACCTGGGCGGCAAGGGCGGGAAGCCAACCGGGAAGGCCCTGGAACTGATCGAGCGCGACTTCGGTTCCTTCGAGAACTGGGCCAGCGATATGAAGCAGACCGGTATCGCCGCCCGCGGCTGGGTCTGGTGGGCCTATGATGTGACCACAGGCAAGACCTTCAACTACATCGGCGACGCCCAGAACGCCTTCCCGGTGTGGGACAACATCCCCCTGGTCGCCCTGGACACCTACGAGCATGCGTACTGGCTGGACTACCAGACAGGCCGCGCCGCCTATATCGACGCCTTCTTCAAAAACCTCGACTGGGATGCCGTTGAAGCCCAGGCCCGCAAGAAGGTTCCGGGCTGGTAGACGAACCAGGCCCGACAAAGCCCCGCACGCTGATCGTGAGCGTGCGGGGCTTTGCTGTTTGAGAGGAGAGCCGGGGCTTCTCTCAATCTCCTCGCGCCTGGCGGAAATCCACGCGCCGCAGGAAGCCGAGTTGCATGCAGGTGAAGCCGATCAGGAGGCTGCCCAATATCCAGGCGTAGGCGGTCGCCAGGCTGAAGCGGAGGTTCACATAAGCTTCCTGCCAGATCGCCATGCCCATCACCATCGTTTCCTTGCCGGGGCCGCCGAAGGTGAGGAGGAAGATGCTGCCCATGGACTGGAAGGTGGCGATGAAGGCCCCCACAAAGTTGATCAGCACCAGCGGGGCGATGGTGGGAAAGGTGATGTGCCAGATGCGCCGGAGGATGCCGGCCCCGTCTATGCTGGCCGCCTCGTAAAGCTCGTCCGGGACCGATTTCAGGGCGGCCAGGTAGATCAGGCTCCCGATCCCCGCCGCGGCCCAGACCACCGGCAGGATCACGCAGATCATGACGGTGGCGGGGTTCCCGAGCCAGTCCACCGGCCCGATCCCCAGAGGCTTCAGGAGTTGGTTGATCGTCCCGCTGGCGGTTCCGGCGAACATATCCTTCCACATCAGAGTGACCACCAGGCCGCTGGTCATCTGGGGGAGGAAAAAGAGGGTGCGAAAAAAAACTTTCAGGCGCGGCACCTCGGTCAGCAGGAAGGCCAGCACGATGGGCGTGAAAAAGGCCAGGGCCAGGTTCCAGAGTACGAACCGGAACGTCGTTTTGATGTAGTGGTAGAAATTGGGATCCAGGGCGATGCTGATGAAGTTGTCCAGGCCGGTATAGGGCGAGCGGCCCACGATGCGGTAATCCTGGAAGGCCATTCCCAGGCCGCGAACCAGGGGGTAATAGCCCCAGAGCGCAATCGAGGCCAGGGCCGGAGCCAGCATCAGCCAGGGGAGCCAGCCGCGGTAGACCCCGGCGGCGCTGTCCGCCCGCCTCAACTGGGCGCGGACGATGAAGGCTGCGCCTGCGATCAACAGGAAGACAATGGTGGCGGCGGTGAGGCGCGCTCTCGGGCGGTAGGCGTCCAGTTCGGAGGGCGGGCGCTCGAACATAATGCCGGAATTGGCGTCCCGCTCAAGCTGGGACAGGGCGGCCCGGTAGTCGAAGTTTTTGCCGCTGGGGCGCAGGACGAGATCGATGGCCTCCCGCTGGTAGAAATCGCGGAACTGGAGCCAGCGGCCCATATACGGCTCGATCACCTCCAGGATTTTGCCCTGAGCGACCTCATCCCACATCATGCGGTTTTCCGGGGGCATCTCCCGCAGGTAGTCGCTGAAACCGAGGCGCTCCAGGTCGCGGGGGTTGAGGAAGCGGGCCTGGCCCGCGGCCACCTTGCGCCGGATCTGCTCGTCCATCCCCTCCACGCTGCAAATGCGGGTGAGTATCTGCCAGACAAGGTCCCGGTACACCTTGCGCTCAGCCGGAGAGTCCCCGCCGCGCTTCAGGACATCCTTTCCGATCATGAAAAAGGAGTTGGACGCCTGGAGGACGGGCTGTTCTTTTTCGGTCATGGCGGGGAAGGGAATCATCCCCATATCGCCGGGTTCGAGACCAAGACTCTCAAATTCTGTCATATCGCCCGACCACAGGGGATACATCGCCAGGTCGCGCCCCATCCGCTTGAGGGTCTCCAGGATATCCCCGGTGGTCACGCGGATGGAGCCTTCCACCACATCGGAAGGGGAAAAACGCACCCTCCGGCCCCGAAACACCGTCCATCCCTGCCTGCGTTCCTCCTCGGTCAGTTCCACCGGCTCCCCGGTGCGCGGCTCCTTCACCCAGGGGGCCCAGCGCAAGCGGTGATAAAAGCCCACTGCAGCGGCGCAGCGGTCGCTGGCGACATTGGCCCTCCATGCGGGCCGGGCGACCTGGAGATCTTCGCCTGTGTCCGGGGTGCGGAAATCGGTGGCCTGCTCGTTGAAGGTGTAGGCTTTCCCGGTGGCGGGGCTGACTCGGGTCTGAACGACGATGCTGGAGCCGGTGGTGGCGACCCAGGGGGCGAAGGCCCAGCTTGCCGGGGTGAATTCCACCCCGAACTCTCGGGTTTTCGGGTCGTAGAGGAGGCGGCACCACCGGGCGAACTCGTCCCAGGTGCGCGGCGGGCGCATCGGGTCCAGCCCGACGCGGCGGATGAGCGATTTGCTGTAGAGGATGCCGACATAGGTGCCGTTCCGATTGGGGAGGGAGTAGGGTTTGCCGTCCACGGTCACCACCTGGCGGTACAGGGGGCGGATCTTCATCCAGCCGGGCCATTTGCTTTCATCGGCATCGATCTGGCCGTTCAGATCGGGCTTGCCGTCCGGCCCGAGTTTGGGCTTGCCGCTGGCAAGAATGCCGTCCTCCCCGATCCATTCGGTCAGCGGGTAGGCCAGCCCCTGGGCGACGGCCTGACGGATGTCGGTCTCGAAGATATCCGGACCGATGTTGGCGGCCATCGCCATCGCCAGGCTGGCCCGCGCCCCTTCCGCCGGCATCCGGATACCGTCCCACTGCTTCAGGCGGACGCCCGGATGGGCGGCGAAAAAGTCCCGCAGGACTTTCGGCTGGCGCACCTGCGTATCGTACCGGGAGGTGACTGTGATCTCGAACGCAGAGGGGCCGCCCCAGACAGACTGCGCGGCGGCTAGGAAAAAAAGGCAGAGCAAAGCGTGCGCCTGCCGGTGCTGCGACAATTTCATGCCTCTGTCCTTTGCGGAGAATGTGTGGTTATTCGTTCGAGGCGCAGGGGGGATTTCCTGCCGGCGGTTGGAGTCGGGCTATGTGTGGAACACAGATGCACACAGATCGAGGCGGGATAAGGGCGGATTTCGATGGGATAGCGTATTGCTTCGCTTGCAAGGGCATCGAAACATCGCTCGTAAGACCATGGACAATACATCACCCCGGTCCCTCGAAATCGAGCCGGATCACGTATCCGGCGGCGGTGATGCCGTTGACAGGAAGGTTTTTGAGACGGAGGCAGCGGTTGGGGGTGAGGTGGTGGCAGCCGGGGAGGGCTTCCACATCGGCCTCGACGGGCTGGCCGGTGTTGAGGAGGACGGCGCGGTAAGGGAGGCGCTCGATGGGGTGAAGGAGAACGGCGGTGGCGGGCGGCTCCCGGTGGAGGTGTACATAGAGGGTATCGCCGCGTCGGGTGAGGAGGACGTCCCTGTTGGACGCCAGGCCGGAAGCGGGTTCGCAGCCGATGAAGGATTCGCGGACGCTGCGATACCACGCTCCCAGGCGTCTCAGGATGGCGACCGGCCCTTCGGGGAAGGTTCCGTCAGGGCGGGGGCCGACATTCAGCAGGTAGTTGCCGCCTTTGGACAGGATGCGGTCGATGTGACGGATGAGATGGGCGTCGGTGTAGTAGTCCTCATCGGCCCGGTAGCCCCAGCTCTGGGATCCGACCGACTGGCAGGCTTCCACGGGCGTCTCAAAACGCGCCATCTCGCGGGCGGAATCCGCATAGTCTCGCTCAGGGGTGCCGAAATCGCCCTCATCGAAGCCGCGGTCGTTGATGACGGCTCCGGGCTGAAGGGAGCGGATCATGGCGTTGACGGAAGGGTCCCGGCGACCCAGGATATTGGCATCCCACCAGAATCCCCCGATCTCGCCGTAGCGGGTGCAAAGCTCGCGCACCTGGCGCGTGAGGAAGGCCATGTACCGCTCCTCATCGGGATCATCGCCCGGGTCCGGGGCGGGAAGCTCGTAGGCCCGCCCGGCGTTGGGGTAGCTGGGGTGATGCTCGTCCACTATGGAGTAATAGAGGCAGAGGGGGAAGCCGCGGCGGTGGCAGGCTTCGGCTAGGGCCGCCAGTATGTCCCTGGCGTACGGAGTGTTCATCACATTGTAGGGCGTTTCATCGGTGGCCCACATGCAGAAGCCGTCGATGTGCTTTGCGGTGAAGCAGACATACTCCATGCCCGCCTCCTCGGCCAGATCGAGCCAGGCGTCCGGATCGAAGCGGACGGGATTGAACCGACCGATCAGGGCGGCGTAATCGGAACGACGCATTCCTTTCCGGTAAAGGTGCTGCTCATGCCAGCCCGGAACGGCATAAAGGCCCCAGTGGACGAAGAGGCCGAACCGCTTCTCGAAAAACCAGTCGCGGGCATCGTTGAATCGAAAACGCATGGACGCTCCTTTCCTCTACCGCTCCAGCTTTTCCACTGAAACCGCCGATTTGCGGGCCGCATCGGGGCCGAAATGGGTTTCCTTGTAGCCGCCGCGGGCGAAAAGCTCCATCTGGTCGCTGTAGTGCGGGCTGCGGGGATCGTGCGCGTTGCCGTAGGGCAGGACGCTCCAGGAACAGACTGCGCCCGGGGCCAGATGGACGATCATACGAAAGCTGGAGCCTGCCGCACAGGCGATCCTGCCGTCGAGGAAGGGGCCGTTGTTGGGGTTGACGGCGGCGTTGCCGTCCCCGGCCACATAGCCGAAGCCGCCGACCGGGACGCTTTTCTCGCCGCGCCGGGCGAAGTGCATTGCGCCCCAGGGAATATCGAGCCTGCCGTGGTCGCGCTTCATCGCTTGAGCCCCTGTCCGCAGCGCCTCCAGAGCCAGATGGCGCTCCTCCGCGCTCCAGGGTTCGCCCCGCCCGGCCTTGAAGGTGAGGGCCGGACACTGAGGGGCGGCGCGATACCAGTAGGTGAAGAGGGCGCACCCTTTCGAGCCGGCGTCAGCCCGGCCGTTCCAGGCGGAAAGGACGGTTAGGGCAGGCTTGAGATCGGAAGGAACGGATCTGCCGGCGGCCCGGCGGAGCGCCCGCACGGCCTTCCGGGCGTGGGGAACCTCGGTATCGGTGGCGATCCGCATGGCGTCCCGGAGGCTGATGCGCGTCCGGGAGCGCATGAGGGCGGACAGCCGCTCGTAGCGGGTGGTGGGGCCGAAGCTGGAGACATAGCCCGGCCAGCGGTCGGCGGGGGTTTCCTCGCCCAGCGGGGTCAGCCCGGGAGGGGAATTGGCATTCACCAGAAGGCCCGAAGCCGGGTTTTCCGCATGGGGCAGGTCGTCCAGCGCCCAGAAATCGCCCCAGCGGGTGCGCGGGTCGTGGCCGGGTACCGGCTGCGTCCAGTCGAAATCTCCGGCGCGGCGCGGCACGCGGGCATTGTACTGATAGCCGATATGTCCCTCGATATCGGCAAAGACGTAGTTCCACATGGACGTCCCCAGAGGTCGGAACGCCTGCCGGAACTCGGACACGCTCCCCGCGCGGGCCATCGCAAGCATCTGTTCCAGGCTCTTCCGGTGATCCACCAGCGCCAGCCGCAGGGCCAGGTTCCCGCCGGGCAATACCGGCCCCCAGGCGGTGCGCCGGAGAGAGAGAGGAACGGTTTTGAGAGCGTTCCCTTCCCGGAAGCGGAGTTCCCCGGCAGCCTCCTCGAAAGCCCGCCACTCGCCGTGAAAGCTATACTGACCCGGGTCTTCCGGGCGCAGGCGGAGGGTGTAGAAGTCGTAGAGGCGGGGATTGTTGTTGGTGATGCTCCAGGCCGCCCGGTCGGTGTGGCCCATCACGAAAGCCGGGAGACCCATGGCCGTGATGCCGCGAAACTTGAGGCCCGGGGTATAGAGGCCGAATTCGTACCAGACCAGGTTCCAGTCCCAGGGCAGGTGCGGGTCGGCGGAGAGGATGGCGTGTCCGGTGGCGGACCGCCTCCCGGCCACGGCGAACTGGTTGGAGCCGGATCCCGGCGCGAGCGCCTGCCCGATCTCCAGCAGCGGGAAAGCGGCATTGAGAAACTGCATCAGGGCCAGCATATCCGCCGGGGAGAACGGCTCGACCCATCCCGGCAGGCTCCCCTTTTGCCGAGACAGGGCGCGGTTGGCTCCGTCCGCAAAGGCCCTCAGTAGATCCGCCTGCTCGCCAGACAGCGTTTTGGCGGCGGCTTCGGCGGCCTCTTCGATACCCAGGGAGCGCACCAGCCCGTCCGCCGCCAGCCGATCCGGGCCGTCCGCCTCCGCCTGCCTGCCCCGGGCCTGCTTGTAGCAGCGGGCCATGCGCTCCACGTTATCGGAAGCCATGGCATAGCCCAATCCGAAGACCGCCTCCGGCAGCGTGTCGGCTACAATGGAGGGAATGCCCCACCGGTCGCGGTAGACGGTTACCCCGGCAGGCGTCGCCTGCGGGAGGGCTGCCGCAGCCACCACAGGCAGCAGGGCGCGGCAGAGAACGGTGCGGATAATATGGGACATGGGAATCCTTTCCAGGGGAGAATCAATCCGGTTTACGCTTCGATCCTCGGTAGATATCGCTTTTATCGACCCTCTGTCAATTTTTCGAACCGGTCTATTTCAGCGCGTATTACGCCCAGGCTGGCGCGCCAGAAGCCGGGAGTGCGGATGTCGAAGCCGAAGCGTGCGG
Source organism: Armatimonadota bacterium (assembly GCA_020846535.1). Classification (GTDB taxonomy): domain Bacteria; phylum Armatimonadota; class JADLDR01; order JADLDR01; family JADLDR01; genus JADLDR01. The sequence goes on from JADLDR010000212.1 coordinate 16,220, forward strand.
TCAGGGAGGCGGCATCCGATATGCCGGTGGAAGCAAGCAGATCGTCGTAGCTGGCCCGGAAGGTATCGGGGGAGCGGCGATATTCGGCGTAAAGCCCCAGCCCGAAGAGCAGGCCGAACATGTAGGGAAAGTTGTAATAGGACAGGCCGCTCATATAGTAGTGGGGCTTGGCGGCCCACATATAGGGATGGAGCGTGTCGCTGTCCAGGCCGTCCCCGTAGGTCTCGCGCTGGGCGGCGAGCATAATCTCCTGGAACTCCCCTGGCGCAAGTTCTCTGGCCCGTCTTTCCTCGAAGACCTGCCGCTCGAAGAGGAAGCGGCCGGTGATATCGACCACCACCTGGCAGGAGGCCTGGAGGGACGCCTCCAGGATCGCCAGTTGCTCCTGCGGCTCCGCCTGCCTCAGACCGGCCTGGCGGACGATGGTCTCGCAGAAGGTGCTGGCGGTCTCGGCCAGGGTCATGGGGGTGTCGCGCTGGAGCATGGCGCGGTCGGCCAGGCAGAGATTGTGGTACGCATGGCCCAGCTCGTGCGCCAGGGTGCTGACCGCGCCGAAGGCGGGCTTGTAATTCATCAGGATGCGGCTTTCGTCTTTACGGAGGCCCATGCAGAACGCGCCGTCCCGCTTGCCCTCCCGCGGCTCCGCATCGATCCACCTTTCCCGAAAGGCCCGGGAAGCAAAGTCGCGCAGCTTTTCGGAAAAGGTTCCGAACTGAGTCGTGACGAATTCCTCCGCCCTATGGAACCTCCAGGCCGCGCCGCCTTCCCCGACCGGAGCGAAGAGATCGTACCAGGCCAGGACGGGAATGCCCAGAGCGCGGGCTTTGGCCTTGAGATAGCGACGGAAGTCGGGGAAGGACTCGCGGGCGGCCTGAAGCATGGCATCCAGGGCCTGCCGATCCATATTGCTGTCGAAAAGGGTCTGGTTCAGAGGAGAGTTCCAGCCGCGCCGCCGGGTGAGGACACCGGTTTCTCCCTTGATGCTGTTCAGGGCGGCAGCGATGGGAACCTCATTGCGCTTCCAGGCGGCGAGTTCGACTTCATAGGCCCGGCGGCGCACCTCGCGGTCAGGATCGAAGGCCAGGTTGCGGACCATGCTCATCGGCAACTGAGGGGGCTGGCCTTCTATCTCGACCGAAACCATGATCTGCGACGTCAGATTCCCGTGGAGCTTGCTCCAGGCCGTCCCGCCGGTCAGGGAGAGCGTGATTGCCAGCGACTCCTCCGCCGGGGACATGAGATGAGCGGCCTCCGCCTTCGCCTTGCGGAGCATGAAGGCATGGTCCGCGGCCAGCCCGGAGCGTCCGATGAGGGACTCCACATCCAGAGACCCGATCCAGGCCGTATACCTTGTTTCCAACTGTCGGAGGCGCAGGTTTTCCTTTTGCAGCTCGCTCATCCGGGCCTGCGCGGCCTGGTCCCGCGAATCCGTGCTGACAAAGGAGTGGATATAGGCCCTCAACGACCGGGCCGCTTCCAGGATGCGGTTGAATTCGCCCGTAATCGCCTCAAAAGCGGCTGTCGTTTCCTCTTCCGAAGCGGACCCGTCACAGGATTCGATGCAGTAATGCTCGAACAGACTTTCCAGGCCGGCAATCGCCTGCACGTAATCGGCGAAGCCTGCCCTGAACTCGCCGGAATCCAGGCCGGGATAGAGTACGCTCATATCCCAGCGGGGGAGATGATCGTTCATGGATATGCCTCTCGGAAAGACTTCTGACCGCCACTCAGGATGTTTTTACTCTGTAATATATCCATTTATCATCAGGAAAGACTTCCACAAGGAATATAGAGGTTCAGGCAGGCTCAGTTCTTCGAATAAATCGGCAATTTCCCGAAGGTCGAGTTGCCGAATGTCTTCGCTGTGCCCGTGGGTAATGACCTGGCGGATATACCATTTCCGCTGGAAGGGGTCGGAAAGGTCGAGCGTGTCGGTGTTCCAGACGATACGCCGTGCAGGGTAAATCTCATTTTTGCCGCCCTCAATCCGGTGTTGATTCCATTATAGCACAAGTTTGCGATGAAATCATTCGGCCACTATTCGCGCCATTTCCGGGTGCGGCTGTTGACGGCCCGGCGCGCGACCTCGGCTTTCAGGTCGTCTGCGTCGGCGATACCGAGCCATATTTTCATGATCTTCCGATCCCCGACAATGACAGCGGTTCTCCACGGCGAATTCAGGTCGCTCTTCAAACGATATGCTCTCACCTCGGACCATAATATCGTCGTCCTCTTGAAGAGGGTATGTTGGGTTATGCCCGTTTCGTCGGTTCGGATAGAAGCAAAGTAATAGAGCCACCAAAAGCCTGCTACGGGCAAAATGGCAACCGGCGCCATGGATATATCCAGAGGCGGGCTGGCGTCCGGCATTTCACCTATTCCCATCCATCTCAAGGTCAGAGCGATCCGCCAGGCGAAAGGCAGGATTGTAGCCTGCCGGGACGACATATAATCGGATCGCGTGCTTCCATTTTGCCAGGGAATTACTTTCCATCCTCATTCTGTATGAACGTTCCCCCCTCCTGCAAGGATACAGGTAAGCGGCATCGAATCCGGAGGAAAACCGATAAGGAGAATGACGATGACCGTGTTTCCCGCCGATATCCTGGATTCCGGCGACCAGGCCGTTTATGAGATTCGGACCCGCGCTTCCGGGCCGCAGGGGAGGCTGCCTCTGACGGAGGAGATGCTCCGGCAGGCTCCCAGCGGGGATATGTTCGGCCTGAGCCAGAATGCGGGGATGGGCTGGAACCCCGCCGAGATGGGCCGGAAGGAATTTCTGATCCTGTCCACCCAGGGCGGCATCCGCGCTCCCGACGGAACGCCCGTGGCCCTGGGCTATCACACCGGCCACTGGGAGGTCGGCCTGATGGCCTCCGCTGCGGCAGAGGCGTTCAAAGAGATGGGCTGCATCCCCTTTGCCGCCTTCTGCTCCGACCCCTGCGACGGGCGAACCCAGGGGACGCCGGGGATGATGGACAGCCTGGCCTACCGGAACGACGCCGCCGCCGTTTTTCGCCGCCTGATCCGCAGCCTGCCGACCCGCAAGGGAGTGCTGGGGATCGCCACCTGTGACAAGGGGCTGCCCGCCATGACGATGGCTCTAGCTTCCATCAGAGATATGCCGTGCGTGCTGGTTCCGGGCGGGGTGACGCTGCCGCCAAGCGCCGGAGAGGATGCGGGCACGGTGCAGTCCATCGGGGCGCGGTTCGCCCACGGGCAGGTCAGCCTGGAATACGCGCAGGAGGCGGGCTGCCGGACGTGCGCCTCTCCGGGAGGAGGCTGCCAGTTCCTCGGGACGGCGGCCACGGCGCAGGTGGTCGGGGAGGCGCTGGGGATGTCGCTTCCCCATTCCGCCCTGGCTCCCTCCGGCCAGGCGGTCTGGCTCGATACGGCCCGCCGCTCCGCAAGGGCGCTTCTGGCGATGGAAGAGCGCGGCCTAAAAACGCCCGACATCCTGACGGAAGCGGCCCTGCACAACGCCATGGCGGTTCATGCGGCCTTCGGTGGCTCCACCAACCTGCTGCTGCACCTGCCGGCGGTGGCTCATGCAGCCCGGCTGAGACGGCCTTCGGTGGAGGACTGGATCGAGGCCAACCGGAGCGTGCCGCGCCTGGTGGATGCGCTGCCCAACGGCCCGGCAGGCCATCCGACAGTCCGGGCATTCCTGGCGGGCGGCGTCCCGGAGGTAATGCTCCACCTGAGGCGGCTGAGCCTGCTGCGGCTCGACGCCCTGACCGCTGCCGGCATCCCGCTGGGAGACGCGCTGGACTGGTGGGAAGGCTCCCGGAGGCGGCAGAAAATGCACGAGCGCCTCCGGGCGGAGGACGGCATCGATCCCGACGAAGTGATCATGAGTCCCGATCAGGCCCGAGAAAGGGGGCTGACCAGCACGGTCACATTCCCGCGCGGCAATCTGGCCCCGGAGGGTTCGGTCATCAAAAGCACGGCCATCGATCCATCGGTGGTGGATGCCGATGGGGTCTACCGCAAAACGGGGCCGGCCCGGGTCTTCGTGAGCGAACGGGAGGCGGTCCGGGCTATCAAAGAGCGGCGCATCCGGCCCGGGGATGTGATGGTTCTCTGCGGGCGCGGGCCGATAGGCTGCGGGATGGAGGAAATCTATCAGATCACCTCGGCCCTGAAGCACCTGCCCTTCGGTAAGGAGGTGGCCGTGGTGACCGACGCCCGCTTCAGCGGAGTCAGCACCGGGGCCTGCATCGGGCACGTCGGCCCGGAAGCCCTGGCGGGCGGCCCTATCGGGAAAGTGCAGGAAGGGGATATCATCCGGATCGTCATCGACCGCAACCGGCTGGAGGGCAGCGTAAATTTGATCGGCCACGGCGAGCATCTTTTCGGGCCGGAGAAAGGCCGGGAGGCGCTGGCTGAACGCCCCATCAGGCCCGATCTGGCCCCCGACCCGGCCCTGCCTGACGATACCCGGATGTGGGCCGCCCTGCAAGCGGTCGGCGGCGGAACCTGGGGCGGGTGCGTGTTCGATGTGGAAGCGATTGTCGAGAGGCTGGGCCGCCCGGCCCCGGGATAAAGGTTTCAGGCCAACCCATATGCATCAAGATAAGGCTGCCTTTCCCGCGGGGGCGGGGTTGGGGGCTTTGGGAGACCGTTACCTAACCCCCCGGCCCCCTTCCCGAAACGGGAAGGGGGAGTGGATGGGGCCGTCAAGCACCGCACTCTCTGTCCCCCTCTCCCAGGAGGCGCTCCGGCGCCTCCTTTGGGTTTCGGGGAGAGGGGCCAGGGGAGAGCGGTAACCCACGCCAGGGGAGAGAGGCAACCCATCCCCCCATGACCGAAAAAATCTTTCCCCTTAGCTTGATGCGTATGGGATAAGGTTTCAGGCCAACCCCTCTATCGCAACCGGACCGCCGTCGATGATCTCCATCGTCAGGCGCGAGCCATAGAGGAAGGGCATGCCGGCCAGAGAACCTCCTTCGGTTTCGAGAACCTGAACGCTCCGGGTCCGGTCGCGCCATTTCAGGGATGCTTCATATACACGGAGCGATATCATACTGCCATCGGCCAGGGCAGCTTCCCGGATACCGTAGGAGGGAAGTTCCAGAGACGCGATCAGCGATGGGGAAAGGGTCAAAAAGCCGTCGAATCCGGTATCGATAACGGCTTCGATGGTTTCATCGACTCCATCGCTCCGGCACAGGCTCAGGAGGATGGCAGCTTCGCGGGCAGCCGTAACGGAACCTGTGATCATGGGGCCGGCACCGCCTTGAAGCGGCCAGCGAGATGATAGGCTGCCGGATAGCCGACACGCAGGCCGTAGAGTTCGGCGCTGGGAAGGCGGGTCAGAAGCCTCTTGGAAGCGGCCAAATCGTCACTGTCTATTTCATACTCGCCGGTTTCGATGTCCAGAACCAGAAACTGGCCCCGATGGTCGGCTTCCACCCGGTCGCGAATGCAGCGGTCATACCACTCCCTGCCGCGCCGGGCGATCTCCTCTGCGGAATACCGGGGCCGGGGCATCGCGTTCCTCCTCTTGAGATTGTTAGGAATTTATAGATATATCATACAGCTTCCACAGGGAATTGTCAAGTTCATCAGGCTCTCGCTTGCCTGCCGTTGCGAGGAGTCAAGCCCTGCGACCATCTTCGGGCTTTCCGATAATAGAAATCGCTGAACCTGTAGGGGACAGACCTGCGTGTCTGCCCCTCCGTTGACCGGATCGCTCCTCTCTGCGAATTCACCCGACCTCTTTCGCGGCATAAAAATATTTTCGGTATCGAAAGGAGAAAACGGGCAGGCCGCGAAAGCAATAGGGCATCCAGATTGTTCCCCTACGTGCTGGCCTTCGACCGTGCGACAGAGGGTAGGGCATCCAACGGAGCGCAAGGTTTATCGGTATCACCGGAGACTCGGGCGATGATCGCCTTGCCGTCGATATTATTTTTTCGAAAAATTCGTATGGATTTGTCAGGCTGGCGCTTTTTGACAGGGCACCGGTGTTACAATGAAACCGGAAATGCCCATGACAGGAGAGGGATGTCATGTCCGTTCGCAAACTAGCCGGACGCCGCCCGCTGGAACGCCTGATCTGGCTGGACGCCCAGATTCAGGCCGGGCGCTATCCGCAGATCCGCGATCTCTGTGAAAGCGGCGAGGTGACCGAACGCACGGCCTATCGGGACATCGAGTTCTGGAGAAACGCCCTTCAGATTCCACTGGTCTTCGACCGCCGGCATAACGGATACACATATTCCGATAAAAGCTTCGCCCTGCCGGCGATTCTGATGACGGAAGGGGAGATGCTGGCCTTTTTCGTGGCGGAGAAAGTGTTGCGCCAGTACGCCGGAACGCCCTACGAACCGGCGCTCTCGTCGGCGTTCCGGAAGCTCTGCCGCGCCCTGCCCGAAAAGGTTACGGTGGATTTGCGCTTTTACGACCGGGCGATCTCCTTCGATATCGGCCCCGCCCGGCCCCTGGAGGTCGATTGCTACCGGCGGATCCTTGCCGCCGTCCGGGAGCGCAAGCGGCTGGGCCTGCGCTATTACGCCGCCAGCCGGAACGAGGAGAGCGACCGGCTCATCGATCCCTACCATCTGCACAACCAGCAGGGCGACTGGTATCTTCACGCCTACGACCATACCCGGCAGGCCATGCGGGACTTCGCCCTCTCACGCATTCACGCGATCCGGGAGACGGGCGAGGATTTCACCATTCCGGAAGACTATGACCGGGACGAATACCTCAAGCGGCAGTTCGGCGGCTTTCGGGGCGGGGAAGAGTACGATATAACGCTTCGCTTCGATCCCTACCAGTCCCGGTGGATGCGGGAAAAGCAGTGGCCGTGCGAGACAGGGCGAGAGGAGCAGCCGGACGGCTCCTTGATCCTGCATCTGACAGTTCCCCATCTGGAAGGGTTGCTGCGCTGGGTTCTCCAATACGGCAGCCATGTCGAGGTGATGGAGCCAGTGGAATTCCGGGAGAGGGTGGCTGTCGAAGCGAGGAAGGCCGCGGCCCTGTATGCCGCGGGACAGGACGCTGAGGGACGGGTCGGAAAATGAGAATTCGAGTGAGCCTGAGCAATCCGACGGAAACGACGATTCCGATCAACTACCAGGAGCTGCTGACCGGGGCGATCTACCGGCTGCTGGGGGAATCGAGCGCGGAGTACGCCCGGTTTCTCCATGACGACGGGTACGCCCCGGACGCGGGGCGCAAGCGGTTCAAGCTGTTCGTCTTCTCGAACCTGCGGGCCTCCGGATGGCGGGCGGCGGGGGACCGGCTGGTTCTGTCGCCCGGGCCGATTTTTTGGTATATCGATTCCCCGGTGAACGAATTTCTGGTGCATCTCGCCACCGGGCTGCTGGGGGAGGCGATGCTTCAGGTGGGCCGGGCGGCCTTTCCGGTGGCCTCGGTGGAGACGGCCCCTGCGCCGGACTTTTCGGGAGGACACTTGCGGATGACCTGCCTTTCGCCGGTGGTGGCTGCCGTCTCCGAGGAAGGGAAAACGCGCTACCTGCGCCCGCACGAGACCGAAGCGTTTTCGGCGGCAGTGCAGGCGAACCTGCTGGGCAAATACCTCGCCTTACACGGCAGGCTTCCGGAGGACGACCGGCTGGAGATGGCCTTCGATGGGGACTACCTGGCCGCCCGCCGGGGCGGAACGAAGTTGATCACCTTCAAGGGCATACAAATCGTGGGGGCCTTCGCGCCCTTCACGGCCACCGGCTCCCCCGCCCTCCTGGAGACCGGCTACACCTGCGGCTTCGGCGAAAAAAACGCGGGAGGGTTCGGGATGGTGGGAGTGTGGGAGAGGGGGAAAGGAGGAAAGCAATGAGCCTGTTTCGCTTCACGGGAAATCCGTTTGTCGATGCGGGGATTGCGGGTCTATGCGCTGCGGCAGACAAAAACCAGCCGGAAGCACTTGAGGAAACATCCATTCATGAAGCCGTCAAGCGTTTGGTTAGATTGATGACTTCAGATGAAGCCTTCAAAGCTACTGATGAGCAAAAAGCCTTCGTCACAAGCGCACTGCCTATGGTTTTTACGATGAACGCCGATTTATCGAACCCTTCCAATAAAAGTGTTGATACAAAAACACAGAAATATAAAGAGCGTATCGCCGGTCGAATAAACGCACTCTTTGGTATCCCCAAAGAGGCTCCTGGTTTTGAGGAAAACGGAATTTGCTTCGTTTGTGGCCGTTCCCCTGTGACTTTTCTAGCAGGCAAAACGGATTTCCCCTTGATGGATAGCGTAACGACACGGATCAACTTCCATTCGTGTTTAGAGAAGGGGCATCCAATATGCGCTGCCTGCGCTCTCGCTTTGGAATTCTTTCCGTTTTCGGTGCTGCGGACAGGCACATCGGGGAAACTTTGGTTTGTTCATTCTCCCGACCCGAAAGTTTGCATACCGATAGCCAGCGAGTTCACCTGGCATGAAATGCATAGATGCCAGGCAGCGCATCGCCCCTTACGTTTTTATGGAGACTGGCACAGCGTCGGAGAGGCAGGCGCAATTGTCTCTTTAGTCCGATTTATGACTATCGAAAAAGGGGATGAAGCTATCGAGGGTACTCCCTTTCCCATCCGAGCATATGTCTTTTCTAATGACAATCGGGATGCATCTATTTATGGCATCGACATTCCCAATGTTTTATGCCATTTTTTCGTCCGCTTAAAATACGATGCCAGCGCTCAGGAGAGATTCGATAAGGAAATCCTGCACAGAACGGCTCCAGATATGTTCGCGGGCTTCATCCGTCATATTGCCTACCGCCTGTTGAAGTCCGAGCCGATCATATCCGCGTGTTTGGCGCATGAAGAGGAGCCCAATGAGGGCCAGCCCAAACGTCGCGCTAAAAAGAAGGACGCCGAACCCTCTTTGTTTGAACCGGTTCCAACGTGCCGTCTTAGGGGAGGATGGGCAGCGCATCGACTTTACATGAGCGAGGTGCTTCAAATGACAGGCAAGTATATTCAGACCGTTGAAACCGTGGCGCAGCGTATTCATGCCGATGAAGACCGCGCCAAGATCGTTATGGCTTTGCGTCTGGCCGGAAAGAACAGGACAGGGATCGGCAGCCTGTTGGATCTGGTACAGCGGAAGTTGATGAGTTGGGAGGAATTCTACTGTCTGACGCCTCCCAACAATCAGGCCCAATCGCTGAAAGCGCGTGATTATCTATTGGGTGCGTTATACGACCTACAGAGCCGGGAAGACATTGAGGCTTGGGATGGAAGAATGCGTCCGGATAACGGTAACCTTTCTCCCTTGATTCCCCTGATCGAAAACGCCGGTGCCCGCCTGATCGAGAGCAAGGTCGATCATAAGCGAGTTGTTCAGGGCTTAAGAAGCCGGAGCATATCAGGCATCAGAGGGGCATTGCTCCATGCGGTGGAACGAGGAGGATTAGGCTGGGCTGATTTTATCGCGCTGTGCCCTCCCGATCCTGTAGAGAGCTTATTTACCCACCGGGATTATCTGCTCGCATATCTGTATGATCGCTTGAACGGAGTTTTGCCTCTGAATGAATTGACCGAAGAAGATTCCGACCAATAGAAAGGAGAGCAACATCATGAGTCATCCTGTCGTAACCGCAGCCATTCTCATTGAGGCCAGCGGAGCCGCCCTGAATAACGCGGGGCAGGCGGAAGGATCCCGTACGGATAACGCTGTAGGTGTCAAGCAGATTCGTATTGGGCGCAATCGCTACCCTTATGTTTCCGGTCAAGCTTGGCGCCGTTGGTGGCGCGAAGTGCTTTATGAAGATTTTGCCTGGAAACCCAGCCCGGTTACCCGAGAGTCGAAATCGGCATACACCGACGGCAACCCACTCGAATATGAAGATGATGATCTTTTCGGGTATATGGCCGCCAAAAAGGGAGGCGCAACGCAACGCCGTGTCTCTCCGGTGAAGAACAGCCTTCTGGTATCGGTTTTGCCCAACATTATAGACCGAGATTTCGGCCATTTTTCACGCAACCTGCCGGTCGATCAGCCGGATATGGTTCCCTTTGAACACGAGCATTACACCACGCTGCTTCAAGGCACCTTTATCATCGGTCTGAATCAGGTCGGGCGCTTCGAATGCGGGCCTATGCGCGACCTCGCCAAAGAGTCGGGAGGTGAAGACTTCAAAATCTCCGGTCCCGATCCGAAGGCTCCTGACGTGATTGGCCTCAGCCGTGATAAGCGGATTAAACGTGTTCAGGATACTCTCAAAGCGCTTGCCCGATTGCGGCATGGAGCCAACTTGACACGCAATCTCTCGGATGTCAGTCCGGTCGTTTTGATATTAGGTCTGCTGGATGGGGGCAATGCTCCTTTCCAGAATTTATTCCATGCATCCGATGGCGAGCGGGTCGGGCTGAATCTAGAGCGATTTGCCTCTGTTTTGACCGATTACAGCGATAGGCTCTTACCGGTGCAAAACGCTCCTGCTCTCTATATCGGGATACGGCCCGGAGTGCTTGCCAACGAAGACGCCATAAGTCAACGCTTGAACTACAGCCCCGAGACTGGCTCCGGTGAGATCGCAGGGGTTCCTTTATATCTGGGGTCTCCAGGTCAAGCGATTGACAAAGCGACCAGCGCCATTTCGCAGGCAGAAATTATTACCGATATCGTGGGGTAACTATGAACGCTGTCCGTATACAGATACAATCTTATACGGCCTCCTTCAAGGTTCCGGGGATGATGGGCTATCAACTCACCGTCCCCGTTCCTCCGCCATCCACCATCTTCGGGCTGATCATGGCAGCCCAGGGGCGCGAGGTGACGCCAGAGGAGACCTGGATCGGCTACCGCTTTCATTTTGAGGCGGTAGAAGAAGATTTGGAGAAAATCATTGCCTTTACCGAAAAGGGGCCTGTGTGGGAAGAAAAACTGGGCGGTATCAATACCGTCCCGATCACCAGGCAATTTCTTTACGGAGCCACACTCATTCTTTATTTGCCCGAAGGACAGATAGCAGAAAGTTTCCGACGTCCTTGCTACCCTTTGCTTCTTGGGCGCTCTCAGGATGTGGCTTATGTGGCCTCCATACAGGCTACCTCGCTTGACCCTGTGGAATTGTCTGAGGTCGAAGGAGTTCTTCTTCCGTTTCCTGTTCCCGATCCTTCACTAAGATCGGAGTTGTTCAGTCTGCCGACTTACCTGCCGCCCACAGTACCCCGTCGCCCTCGCGCTGTCCGGACATTCCAGGCAGTCGTACAACGGCAAACAGTAAAAGTGCCGGGTTTATTATTTCAGGACATAACCGATAGCGATAGGCTTGCGGTTCCGATCTTTACGCCGGAGAAAATGGCATGATTGTTGAACCGTTAGCAAAATCCAATCCCCCGATTTCGTTGCGGCAGCATACCGAGGAAGTGCTGGCGGCCCTGGAGACAATGATAGTTGCCCTTACGCCTGCCCTATCGGCTTTAGCACTGCCGAAATTCGATGACCAAATTCGTCTGACCGCTTATCTACACGATATCGGCAAAGCAGCGGTTGGGTTTCAAAAGCAATTAGCCGACAAAAGCTTCAGGTGGAATTATAGGCATGAGGCCCTATCAGCCGCGATCATCATGGCAGCCGGACTCCATGAATCCTACGGTTTGCTTTTGCCCGCCGCTATTATGACGCACCACCGCGCTCTGAATGATGCGAAGCTGGCCCGATGTACAGGAATCGGAGACAGCCGAAGCACCTGGGAGATCGGGGGCAAACCTCAATGGAAAAGCAAATGCCGGGAGATGGACGAGTATTGGGATTGGATCAAGGCGTATGTGGAACAAATCGCCAAACAAACCAACTGTTCTTCATTCATCAGTTTACCGGCAAGCCCTGACGATCTGCCCGATCTTTATGAGATGCAGGGCCAACTCCGTGAAACGCTCAAAACGCTCAATAATGGCGCATCCTGTGGGATTTCCAATGAAACGCTGCCATGGATTATCAGCCGCGGCCTGCTGATGGCAGCCGACCATCTTGCCAGCGGAGGCAGAACGGCCACTCTAAATAATCTTTCTGCTCAATTGCCTCCGTCGAGACGCTTCCAGGATATATCAGAAAAAACTCAGGGATCGGCAATCCTGGAAGCACCCACAGGGGCCGGAAAGACAGAAGCAGCTATCCGATGGGCTTTAGGCAATCGTCACGCCGGGGAAAGAATATATTATGTGCTTCCCTATCAAGCCAGCATCAATGCGATGCAACAACGGCTGAAAAAGCTGTTTGACGCAGATTCAGTGGGCATTCTGCACCATCGGGCATTGTTGCAAGAGTACCGGCGGCATTTCGAGGGCGACTATGGCGAAGCTGCCAGGCAAGCCTCTGAGACTCTTCATTTATCCCGTCAATTCTATCGCCCCATTAAGGTTCTCACCCCGTTTCAAATCCTAAAATTGCTCTTTGCCTGCCCTCGTTTCGAAATAGGTTTGGCAGAGATGTTGGGCGGACTGGTTATCTTTGATGAGATCCATGCTTATGAGCCGCATACCATCGCCCTCATAGAGATGGCTGTAGAGCAGTTGCATCGGCTAGGAGTTCGTTTTCTCTTCATGACAGCAACTTTTCCGGATTTTCTCAAAGAGAAATTAAAAGCCATCTTACCTGGCATAACCGAACTGACCTTATCGGAAGAAGATTCCTGGGAAGCGGGCATACTAAAAATGGCCCGGCATAAGCTGGGGATCAGAGATTGTCGCCTAGAAGACCTGACGGAAGAAATGATTAAATCTGCCACAAAAGGCAGCGTTTTAGTCGTGTGCAACCGGGTAGCGCAGGCTCAAGAACTCTTCCAACAGCTAAGATACAGAGCCGAAGATGTCCGATTGCTGCATAGCCGGTTTATCGGCAGAGACCGTTATGATAAGGAACAAGCACTCTTTCTCGGCACACGCCATCAGAAACCTTCATGCCAGATACTTGTGGCTACTCAGGTGGTCGAAGTCTCTCTGGATATAAGTTTTGACACTCTCTTCTGTGAGCTGGCTCCGGTTGATGATCTTTTGCAAAGGTTCGGGCGCGTCAACCGGAGCAATGAACATCAACGGCCTGTAGATGTGAATGTCGCTCTCCAATTCGACGCTGACCGGGTGAAATATATCTATCAACTCGACCGCTTGGATCGTACGGCTCATGCAGCTAAAAATGGTGAACTGCTAACACCTTATGCTGCCGCAGAATGGGTCAAGGCAGTATATCAGGGGGGCTACCTGCCTGCCGAACAACGGAAGTATGAGACTGCCAAGCAGTCGTTCACCCAGGTCTTGAAAAAGCTTATCCCGCTTCACGACGGCCAGGATGAAGACTTTGAAGAATTATTCGATAGCGTGGAGGTCGTTCCTTATCAGTTTTTAGATGAATATACGGCAGCCTGTGAGGAGAAGCGGTATTTGGATGCCGTTACTCTTCTCATGTCACTGCCATGCGGCACTTTTCATAGCCTTCTTGCCAAAAAAGCAATTCAAAAAATCGATAAAATGTTTTTTGTCCAGAAGGATTATGATCCTATACTCGGACTTTTGGAGCAACCCTTATTGCCTGGCAGAGATACGGCCATTCTCTAAATCCAATGAATACAGATGATATCAATTCCCTCGATTCGTCGCTCCACATCGGCGGAACCGAGATCCAGTACTATATCCTCTGCCCGCGGAAATTGTGGTGGTTCGCGCACCAGATCGAGCAGGAGCATTCCTCCGACCTGGTGGCGATGGGGCGGCACCTGCATGAGGA